>NZ_JARESV010000189.1:0-580 GCF_046026985.1 Paraburkholderia sp. RL18-101-BIB-B | reverse complement strand
TGCGCGGTTGCTGGTCTACGCAACGTTGGCGCTGTGTGCTGCGTGCCACAAGCCGGCTCCGCCGCCGCAGGCTGGCGCGGCCGAAGTGACCGTGATGCAGGTCGAGCCGCACGATACCCCGGTCGAGTTCGAGTTCACTGCGCAGACGCAGAGCTCACGTGAAGTGGAGATTCGCGCTCGCGTGGACGGCTTTCTCGATAAGCGGGTCTATACCGAGGGTCAACTGGTCCATGCCGGGCAGACGCTCTTCCTGATGGACCCGAAACCATTTGAGGCCGCGCTGCAGACGGCCAAGGGCCAACTCGCGCAGCAGCAGGCGCGGCTCTATGTGACGAAGGCGAATCTCGCGCGCGTGATCCCGCTTGCCGCGCAGAACGCTTTGAGCAAGAAGGATCTGGACGACGCAACCGGCAACGAGAAGAGCGCGGAAGCGGCCGTGATCGCCGCCCAGGGGCAGGTGCAGACGGCAGAACTCAACCTCAGCTATACAACCATCAAATCGCCGCTCAACGGTCTGTCGAGCTTCGCGAGACAGCAGGACGGCAGCTATGTGACGGCGGGACAGGCCGGCTTGCTGACC
>NZ_JARESV010000188.1:0-580 GCF_046026985.1 Paraburkholderia sp. RL18-101-BIB-B | reverse complement strand
CGTCAGCAAGCCGGCCTGTCCGGCCGTCACATAGCTGCCGTCCTGCTGTCTCGCGAAGCTCGACAGACCGTTGAGCGGCGATTTGATGGTTGTATAGCTGAGGTTGAGTTCCGCCGTCTGCACCTGCCCCTTGGCGGCGATCACGGCCGCTTCCGCGCTCTTCTCGTTGCCGGTTGCGTCGTCCAGATCCTTCTTGCTCAAAGCGTTCTGCGCGGCGAGCGGGATCACGCGCGCGAGATTGGCCTTCGTCACATAGAGCCGCGCCTCCTGCTGCGCGAGTTGGCCCTTGGCCGTCTGCAGCGCGGCCTCGAATGGTTTCGGGTCCATCAGGAAGAGCGTCTGCCCGGCATGGACCAGTTGACCCTCGGTATAGACCCGCTTATCGAGAAAGCCGTCCACGCGGGCGCGAATCTCCACTTCGCGTGAGCTCTGCGTCTGCGCGGTGAACTCGAACTCGACCGGCGTATCGTGCGGCTCGACCTGCATCACGGTCACTTCGGCCGCGCCGGCCTGCGGCGGCGGAGCTGGCTTGTGGCACGCAGCGCACAGCGCCAACGTTGCGTAGATCAGCAACCGCGCG
>NZ_JARESV010000187.1:0-581 GCF_046026985.1 Paraburkholderia sp. RL18-101-BIB-B | reverse complement strand
ACTTGCCGTTACATGAGTTCTGGCAGAACTGCTAAAACGCGAGGATTCAGATGTTTCATGAAATCGTCGCACAACTCGACAATATGGTGTCCGCGCTGCAGACGCTCTTATATGTCGACGTCGTGCAGCCGTTCTTCTATCGCTTCGGCTTGATGGGTTTCGATGAAGACACCTATGACGCACTGTACTGGGTGATTATCGGCGTGCTGGAGATCGTCGTGATGTATCTTGCGTTGCGGCCGCTTGAAGCGCTGCGCCCCATTGAACTGTGGCAGGATCGCAAGGCGCTGCGCGCTGACGTGATCTACACGTGGATCATCAAGCTCGGCATCATCAACATTGCGTTCTTTTTCATGTTGCAACCGCTATTCTTTCACTGGCAGAGCCTGATATCGATCTACGACATACCGAACGTCAATATCGACGGCCTCTGGCCAGGCGTGACGGATCAGCCGGTCGTGTCGTTCCTGATCTATCTGATCGTCCTCGATTTTGCCGGCTACTGGTATCACCGCTGGCAGCATCGTTTCGGCGTGTGGTGGGAACTGCATGCGGTGCATCACAGTCAGCAGCAGATGTCA
>NZ_JARESV010000186.1:0-581 GCF_046026985.1 Paraburkholderia sp. RL18-101-BIB-B | reverse complement strand
TCTTGCCGTTACATGAGCTCTGGCAGAACTGCTAAAACACGAGGATTCTGATGTTTCATGAAATCGTCGCACAACTCGACAATATGGTGTCCGTGCTGCAGACGCTCTTATATGTCGACGTCGTGCAGCCGTTCTTCTATCGCTTCGGCCTGATGGGTTACGATGAAGACACCTATGACGCACTGTACTGGGTGATTATCGGCGTGCTGGAAATCGTCGTGATGTATCTTGCGTTGCGGCCGCTTGAAGCGCTGCGCCCCATTGAACTGTGGCAGGATCGCAAGGCGCTGCGCGCCGACGTGATCTACACGTGGATCATCAAGCTCGGCATCATCAATATTGCGTTCTTTTTCATGTTGCAACCGCTATTCTTTGACTGGCAGAGCCTGATATCGATCTACGACATACCGAACGTCAATATCGACGGCCTCTGGCCAGGCGTGACGGATCAGCCAGTCGTGTCGTTCCTGATCTATCTGATCGTGCTCGATTTTGCCGGCTACTGGTATCACCGCTGGCAGCATCGTTTCGGCGTGTGGTGGGAACTGCATGCGGTGCACCACAGCCAGCAGCAGATGTCG
>NZ_JARESV010000185.1:0-582 GCF_046026985.1 Paraburkholderia sp. RL18-101-BIB-B | reverse complement strand
CCGGGACGCTGTGCAAAGCGGTGTTGAGATCAATCTGCCGATCGCGCACGAACACCGGGACCGTATCAATGTCAGTTTGCCCGACGCGCCTGTACTGGTGGATGGTGACCGAACGAGGCTGACCCAGGTCGTTTCCAATCTGCTCGACAATGCGATCAAATATTCGAACGACGGCATCGAGATAACGATCGACGCAGCAGTTCGTGACGATGAAATCGAAATCGTCGTGACAGACAAGGGAATCGGCATCCCTGCGTCGCAACTTGTCCAAATGTTCGAGGCGTACGTTCAGCTACCGTCGCCAGACGGCAAATGGCGCTCAGGCCTCGGTATTGGGCTGTCTGTCGTTCAGAACCTCGTCGATATGCACGGCGGCCACGTGACTGCTGCAAGCGACGGAGTGGGAAAGGGATCGCGATTCACGGTCAGGTTGCCGATAACGCAGGCAAGAGCCACCGGAACTACGGACGCGACCGAACGGGTGAGACAACTCACGAGACGGTTACGCGTACTTATTGTTGATGATAATCGTGACGCGGCCGAATCGCTGGCGATGCTCCTGCACGACCATGAGGTTCAATG
>NZ_JARESV010000184.1:0-595 GCF_046026985.1 Paraburkholderia sp. RL18-101-BIB-B | reverse complement strand
AGTGTTCAGGCAAAACGGATTTCAAATTTCGAGCCATAGCTGCCGAGTAGCTTCGCGATCTCTGTATCGATGGTTTCCTTCGTCCAGGTGACGAAGCGCCGCCAGTGATACTTGGCGTGTTTCCAGACGATTTCGATCAGGTTCAGCTCGGGACTGTACGGCGGCAGATAGAAGAGCACCATACGATGGTCGAGAAACCAGCGGTCGATGGTTTCCTGATCGATGTTGTGATGAATCGAGGCGTTATCGAGCACCACCACAGTCATCAGGCCGGGAGGGCCTTCCTGCGCGAGCTGATCAAGAAACCGGATGACGTCCGGGCGCTTGATGGTTGCCTTGCTGGCTTCATGCTTTAGAAGGTTGGCGCCGAAATCAAATGCACCGAGGACCGAACGTCTGCAATGAGGCTGCGGTAAGACGCGATGCGGCTCGCCGACTGGCGACCAGCCGCGCTGCACCGGAGGTGAGGCAGAGAACCCCGACTGGTCGAAGTAGATCAGGCGGCACGCCCCATCGCGAGCCGCCTGCTGCAACTTTGAGAGCGTATCTGTCTTCACCGCGAACTCCTGCTCATCGCGCTTTTTTTAAGCGAGTA
>NZ_JARESV010000183.1:0-640 GCF_046026985.1 Paraburkholderia sp. RL18-101-BIB-B | reverse complement strand
TTCAATGCCCATGCGCTTCATCAGAGTGCCGACGTGTTTGCGCCCGACCCTGATAGCTTCACGCTTGAGCAGGCGAACCAACATTCGCGCACCGGCAAACGGGAACTCCAGATGCAATTCATCGAGCCGCCGCATCAGCTTCTGATCGGCCTCGCTGACCGGGTGCGGCTGGTAGTAGGCGCTTGAACGGGCAATGCCCACCAGCCGCACCTGCCGGCTCACCGGCAATGCGTGCCCGCGATCAATCATCGCTTTACGCTCAGCAATCCCGCCTTGCCGAGCGCGCTTTCCAAAAAATCGTTCTCCAGAGTCAATTGCCCGATTTTCGCGTGCAACACTTTCACATCGATCGGGGGCTCGGCCGATGTTTGGCCCGTCTCGAACACTTCGGCAACACGCTCTTGCAGTTGCTTCTTCCAGTCCGTGATCTGGTTCGGATGCACATCAAACTGCTGGGCCAGCTCGGCCAGCGTCTTGTCGCCCTTGAGCGCCGCGAGTGCCACCTTTGCCTTGAACGTCGGTGAGTGTGTCCGTCGGTTGCGTTTCGTCATCTTCTGGTTCCTTGTTGCCGGCCATTATGGCCGACTCACGCCCCAGCTTTTCCACTTACCGACCTGTCCGAATTCTCGGCGCCACCTCT
>NZ_JARESV010000182.1:0-655 GCF_046026985.1 Paraburkholderia sp. RL18-101-BIB-B | reverse complement strand
AGGAGACGGACGAAATGACGAATCTGGTAATTGCAGAACACGACAACGCGTCGATCAAGGCCGCGACGCTGAACACGATTGCAGCGGCGCAGAAGATTGGTGGCGATATCCACGTGCTGGTGGCGGGTCACAACGCGCAAGCCGCGGCCGATGCAGCGGCGAAGATTGCCGGCGTGAGCAAAGTGCTGCTGGCCGACGCGCCGCAACTCGAAGCAGGCCTCGCGGAAAACATCGAAGCAACGGTGGTGAACATCGCGAAGGACTACACGCATATCCTCGCGCCGGCAACCGCCTACGGCAAGAACATCACGCCGCGTATCGCCGCGAAGCTCGACGTCGCGCAGATCAGCGATATCACGGCAGTGGATAGCCCGGATACATTTGAGCGCCCGATTTATGCCGGTAACGCAATCGCAACAGTGCAATCGGCTGATCCGATCAAGGTCATCACGGTCCGCACGACTGGTTTCGACCCTGTGGCAGCCGAAGGCGGCAGCGCATCGGTGGAGAAAATCGAAGCGGCAGCCGACAGCGGCATCTCGTCCTTCGTCAGCCGTGAAGTGACGAAGCTGGATCGTCCGGAACTGACGTCGGCGAAGATCATCGTCTCCGGTGGCCGCGGTCTTGGCAACGGCGAGAACTACACGAAGGTGCT
>NZ_JARESV010000181.1:0-759 GCF_046026985.1 Paraburkholderia sp. RL18-101-BIB-B | reverse complement strand
AAGCAAGTGAGCTGGTTACGATAATATCGCCGGTCCGTCTGGCTATCATGAATTCTCAGCTATACCTTGGCGCCCTATCGACCCGGACATTCCAGGGTCAGCGTGCATCGGCAAATTGAGCTTGGCTCCCTTCCTTAGTAACCGAAGCTGACGTCATTGCGCGCCCGATGCAGCCGCATCTGATGCGCCTTTAGCGTGCGGGTCATTCTGTGGCATGCGGGTCGGCGCCTTTGTCGTACTTGAGCCCTTCGAGTTGGAAGTCGTGCCGGTCGTCCCGCCAGCGTTCGGCGTACTCATACCAGCGCCCCCCTGTCCACCGCCACTACCGCCGCCGCCGGCCCCCCCACCGCCGGCGCCTCCCGCGCCTTGTGCTAACGCGGTAGCAGACAACGCGAGAAGTACAGCAGAACAAACCGCAGCTTTCCTTATTGCTTTCATGATTGTCTCCCTGATGTGATGAATTGACCTCGCCGGCAACCAGACGCAGACGTCGTGGAGCAGGACAACTCCAATGCGCAACTGGTATGCCCGGCGTGTTCCGACCCGGCAATGTGAATGGAGGCGTTGTGCTCAAAGGAAGTGGCACCCGGTTGCCAAGCGAGGGGCGCGGACCCGCAGCGGCTGTATGGAATGGCGCTCATCTTCGTTCGCGGAATGCATCTTGCTCACGACGAAGTGATTCCAATCAACCGAACGGCGACGAAAGTCTGAGAGAACGTATAGAGTCGGTTGTTGACCTCAGTGACATCCGCGAGGGCC
>NZ_JARESV010000180.1:0-761 GCF_046026985.1 Paraburkholderia sp. RL18-101-BIB-B | reverse complement strand
GGCAATGTCAAGTTGAGCTGGGCGCCGGGTAAGATGGGGCATGAAAAAGAGCAAGTCACCTTACTATGGTTTTCGATTTCCGGCGGCGGTCATTAGTTGCGCGGTCCGCTGGTACTATCGCTTCAACCTGAGCCTTCGTGACATCGAGGAGTTGTTGCTCGAGCGCGGCGTGAGCGTGAGCTACGAGTCAGTGCGCAACTGGTGCGACCGGTTCGGCACACGGTTTGCGCGTCGCGCGAAGGCTGCGCGTGTCAGGCCGGGCTCGACATGGCACCTCGATGAAATGTTCGTGACGCTGCACGGCGATCCCTACATGCTGTGGCGTGCAGTCGACGAACACGGCGCAGAACTCGATATCCTGCTGCAAAAGCGTCGTGACAAAGATGCGGCCGAACGGTTCCTCAAGCGCGTACTCCGCTCGCATCCCGTGCCACGCAAGATCGTCACTGATCAATTGCGCAGCTACGCGGCGGCCAAGGCCGAAATTTCCGAGCTAGCCAGCGTGAAGCATGTGTTTGTCAAGGCAGCCGCCCGGCTAAACAATCGCGCTGAGAACAGTCATCAGCCCACACGTCGACGCGAGCGCCAAATGCAAGGCTTTCGTGACCCGAGGCGCACACAGCGCTTTCTCTCCAGCTTTGGCCCGATCCGCCAGCACTTCGCCTTGCCACGGCACCGGATGAACGCCGCATGCCATCGCACCGAACTGAAGGCGCGTCTGCTCGCATGGCAGGAATGGACGGGTGTGAAAGCTTCTCAGG
>NZ_JARESV010000018.1:0-156038 GCF_046026985.1 Paraburkholderia sp. RL18-101-BIB-B | reverse complement strand
AAAATGGGGCGAACAAAGACTCCGGTTTGCGATCCGCACTGAGCAATCGTGTGCAACGCACTCCGCAAACGGTCCTTTCCACTTTGCAGACACCCGCACAGGAGAGCACAGCGCCGCCGCCGCACCCACCCGCAGCCAGCGGCCCCTAACAACTCCAACTATGACGCCTACCGCGTCGCGACATCCCCACCGCCGCTCGCGCCCGCAGGCACCACGCCATCGCCGATCCCCGCTTCGCCGACTTCTGCAAGCAGGGTCTCATCGCGTGCAATGACTTTCGGCAGATGTGTACGCAGGAACTCGACCCAGGTCCGCGTCTTCGCGTCGATGAACTTACGCGACGGATACAGCGCGTAAATATTCATCTTCTGCGCCGTATACTCCGGCAACACGCGCACTAACGTGCCATCACGCAATCCGGAAATCGCCGCGTACAGCGGCAGCATGCCAATGCCCATCCCTTCGCGAATCGCGACAATCATCGATTCGGCGATGTTCACGTGCACCGGCCCATTCACTTCCATCATTTCGCTGCCATTCGGCCCATCGAGCACCCAATCGTGCGGCGGAAACGCCGGCGTGTGCAGGATCAAACACTCATGGTGCGCCAGATCGGCCGGCTGCTGCGGCGCGCCGTGCGCGCGCACATACGCCGGCGACGCGCACAGAATGCTAAAGGTCGTCCCCAGCGGGAGCGATACGAGTTCCGAATTAGGCAAACTGGAAGCACCGATCACCGCAACGTCTGCGCTGCCTTCGAAAAGATCAGGCATGCGCTGCGACAGCGTCAGCTCGACCGTCACCTCCGGATACAGCGCGCGATAGCGCGAGATGGCCGGCAGCACGTAATGCTGGCCGATGCTGGCAAAACTGTGCATCCGCAACGCGCCGCTCGGGCGCTCGTGCGCACAGCTGGCTTCTTCTTCCGCTGTGTCGACATCTGCAAGTATCTGTTGACATCGTTTCAGATAGCGCTCGCCTGCAGTGGTGAGCGCGAGCCGTCGCGTTGAACGGTTGAGCAACCGCGTCCGCAGATGAGCTTCGAGTTCCGAGACCGCACGGGACATCGCGCCGGTCGTCGAATTGAGCGACTGCGCGGCGGCGGTAAAACTACCGGCTTCGACCACGCGCACGAACACTCGCATATTTTGTAACGTATCCATCGATCCTTCTATTTCACGGCTGAAGCCGTATTGTCCGCCTGTCTCGGATGCGCATTGTTGTTCGTTCTGGAAGGGACGTTCCGCGGCCGTCCTCTTAATGCGCGCGCAGCATGCCCCTACAATCGGCGCCTTGCGTGGCCGGTGCGAGCAGTCTTCTTCACCGGCGCTTTTTCCAGCGACCAACCGGGGCGCCTTGCTTCCAGATGAAACGCGAACATGCGATCGAACCTACGGCGGATTCCCGCCGGAAGTGGGGCGTCATGTTGCAAACGCTCAGTCCGGCTGTTCGGGACTGGGCGACCAGCGACGGTCTGGTTTGGCTGCATCTGTTCAAAACGGTCACCGCGGGGCTGTTGGCGCTCGGCATTGCGATGCTGCTGGATCTGCCTCAGCCGCGCATAGCGATGACCACGGTGTTCGTGCTGATGCAGCCGTTCAGCGGCATGGTGCTCGCCAAGAGTTTCTATCGGATTCTCGGGACCGCGGTGGGCACGGTCGCTGCGCTGGTGCTCGGCGCGCTGTTCGTCCAGCAGCCCGAGTTGTACATGCTCGGCATGATCGGCTGGGTGAGCGCCTGCATTGCGGCAGCGGTCCGGTATCGGCATTTCAGATGGTACGGCTTTGTGCTTGCGGGTTACACCGCTGCGCTGATCGGCATCCCGAATGTGACGGTGCCTCACGACCTGTTTCTGGCGGCGCTCACGCGCGCGGCGGAAGTGGCGGTCGGCATCGTGTCCTCGAGCGCGGTGAGCGCGCTGATCGTGCCGCAGCGATCCAGCCTTGCACTGCGGCGTGCGCTACAGATTCGGTACGGAAATTTTACTGCGTTCGCTGCCGATGTGTTGGCTCGCAGCATCAAGCGGGGCCAATTCGAGCGGCGCTTTGCGGATCTCGTCGACGAGATCGTCGGTTTCGAGGCGACGCGCACTTTCGCCGCCTTCGAAGATCCGGCCATGCGTTCACGCAGTCAGCATCTCGGCCGTTTGAACGGCGAGTTCATGGATGCCTGCGCGCGACTGCATGCACTACATCAACTGCTCAAGCGTCTGCGCGTGAATGGCTCGGCGCCGGTCGTCGCGGCGATCAAACCGTATTTTCACGAGCTGGCCGCGCTCATGTCGCCACCGCTCGAAGTCACAGGGGACCCATCGCGTACGGCCGCCCGTTTGCGACACTTTCAGGCGAGCTTGCCACGGCGTGTGCGTGAAACGAGACGGCCGCTGGAAGCCACGCCCGCCGAATCGCTGGCGGACTTCGATACGGCGGCGGAACTGCTGTACCGGTTCGTCGACGAATGGATCCGTTACTCGCAGACTTACGCGACGCTCACGCAGCGCAAGGCGGGCAACCAGCCACGGACCACGAGCCGCTACGTCAGCAAAACCAACACCTTTGTCGTCGCGTTGACGTTTATCCGCTCGGCTGTAGTCATGGCAATCGCCGGCTGGTTCTGGATCACGACGGACTGGCCGAGCGGCGGCCTTGCGGTGATCGGCGCGGCGCTGGCGTGCGCGCTGACGTCGACTGCGCCGAATCCGTCGAAGATGGCCGTGCAGATGGCCGTCGGCGCCGTACTGGCGACCATGACCGGCTATCTGTTCACGTGCTATGTGTATCCCAACATCGACGGCTTTCCGCTGCTATGCATGATGCTGGCGCCAGTGCTCGCACTCGGAGCATTCATCGCCACGCGCAAGCTTGCGGCGGGATATGGGATCGGTTTCTCAGTGTTCTTCTGTTTGCTCGCCGGGCCCGACAACGTCGTCACTTACGCACCGGATCTGCTGATCAACAACGGCATTGCGCTCACCGCGTCGATGCTCTTGGCAGCGCTTGTCTTCGCGGTCGTTTTCCCGACCGACATGCCTTGGCTCATCGGGAAAATCATGGGCGATCTGCGGGCACAGGTCGTGTCCGCGTGCAAGGACGAATTGCTAGGTCTCAATCAACGCTTTCAGTCGAGTACGCACGATCTGACTTCCCAGTTGCGCATGCTGTTGACGCGACGCTCCCGGCGCCGCCGCGATGCATTGCGCTGGACGCTCGCGACGCTCGAAGTGGGTCACGCCGTGATCGATCTACGCAACGAAGCGGCGCGCGCCGACTACGCGCACGCACTCCATCCACGCTGGACCAGCGCCATAGAGCACATGCGCGATGACCTCGCGCGGCTCTTCGAGCGACCTGACTCGCGTGGTCTGGAGCGCGCGCTGGTGTCCGTGCGGGCGGCCACGTGGATCGCGCAGGACGTGCTGCAAACGGTTCATGCCGATCGCGAAAAGCGTCACGACCTGCAGCGCATCCTGAGCTGCCTGCACTTCATCCGCACGGCGTTGCTCGACAAGGACGCGCCGTTCAATGCGCGTTGACCCATGCACGCGACGATCGACTATGTGCATCGATCCTTCTACAGAATGGAAGGATCACTTCCGGACCGCCCCATTTATCCGCGGGAAAGGCAGCCATATAGTTTCATCACTGCCACGCAGTCCCCCAACGGGGCTTCCTACGGGGCAGCACCGTAAGTCATGGAGAACGAAATGAATGTGTTGAAGATTGCTCTGATTGCCTGCTCTTTGTCCGCTGTTGTCGCTCACGCACAAACGGCGCCGGCCGCCCCGGAACAACAGGTCGCTCAAGCGAATACACAGCGTGCGAAGAACGCCGAAAGCCAAAGCCGCATCACCACACCGGCGATCAAAGCTGAAGAGTGCGTTGGGCCCGTGAGCTTCTGCAACATCTACTTCGGCAGCTGAACAGCGCCACGCGTCATATCTGAAGTACGTGCAAGACCTGTCGCGAACGTTCGACGCGACGCAGCACCTGGCCGCGACGCCGTCCTTTGTGACGCCGCGGCGGGTGTGACAATCCGGCTGCTGAGCGAAGCACACCATAGACGTGTGCACCAGTAGACTGGACTGGTGACTATGGAGAGACTCAGTTTCATGTACCAAGACCGGATTCGCTGCGCTGAGTTGCGCGCAAAAATCACTTCAGCCGCCGAGGCGGCGCTTCTGATTCAGGATGGCATGTGTGTCGGCGCCAGCGGCTTCACGCGCGCGGGCGATGCCAAAGCCGTCCCCGTTGCGCTTGCCGAGCGCGCGCGCCAGGAAGGCAAGCCGCTGCGCATTACGTTGATGACCGGCGCATCGCTCGGTCACGATGTGGACCGCACGCTCACCGAGGCGCACGTGCTGGCTCGCCGCTTGCCGTTTCAAGTGGACAAGACGCTTCGCGACGCCATCAACCGCGGCGAAGTCATGTTCGTCGATCAGCATCTGTCTGAAACGGTCGAGATGCTGCGCGCGAACCAGCTCGGCAAACTCGACATCGCCATTATCGAAGCCACCGCGATCACCGAGACCGGCGGCATCGTGCCGACCACGTCGGTCGGCAATTCGGCGAGCTTCGCGATTCTCGCCGACAAGGTCATCGTCGAAATCAATCTTGCTCAGCCGCTCGCGCTCGAAGGACTTCACGACATCTGGATTCCGGGCCGCAGGCCGAACCGCGAGCCGCTGCCGATCGTCCGCCCGCAAGACCGGGTCGGCACGCCTGCCATCGAGATTCCGCTCGAAAAAATCGCGGCGATCGTCATCACCGATATGGCGGACAGTTCATCCACGGTGCTGCCGGCGGATGCCGAGACTGAATCGATTGCAGGTCATCTGATTGAGTTTTTCCAGCACGAAGTATCGCGCGGACGCATGCCGAAGCGCTTGCCGCCATTGCAAGCCGGCATCGGCACGATTGCCAATGCCGTGCTGGCCGGTTTCGTCGATTCGCCTTTCGACGCCTTCGAAATTTATTCAGAAGTGCTGCAGGATTCGACCTTCGATCTGCTGGATGCCGGCAAGGTGACGTTCGCCTCCGGTGCGTCGATTACGTTGTCGGCCGCGCGCCAGGCGCAGGTGTTCGGCGAACTCGAACGCTATCGCGATCGTCTCGTGCTGCGTCCGCAAGAAGTCAGCAACCATCCTGAAGTGATTCGCCGGCTCGGTCTGATCGCGTTGAATACCGCGCTCGAATTCGACATCTACGGCAACGTGAATTCGACTCACGTGGGCGGCACGCACATGATGAACGGCATCGGCGGTTCGGGCGACTTCGCGCGCAACGCGTCGTGCGCGATCTTCGCGACCAAGTCGATGGCAAAGGGCGGCCGCATTTCGAGCATCGTGCCGATGGTGCCGCATTGCGATCACAACGAACACGACGTGGACGTGGTCGTGACGGAGCAGGGGCTCGCCGATTTGCGCGGCCTCGCGCCGCGGGAACGCGCCACGCTGATCATCGAGAATTGCGTGCATCCGCTGTATCGCGATCTGTTGCGCGACTACTACGGGCAAGCATTGAAGGGAGGCGGGCAAACGCCGCATCAGTTGGATCAGGCTTTCGCCTGGCATACGCGGCTGCGTGATACCGGCTCGATGTTGCCGGCGGTGGAGACGAAGCTTTAAACGCGGGTAGTCAGCTCAAGCCGGCGTCAGGTGGCCTTCGCCCCTGACGCCGTAAGACATCAGATGCTACGCTCAGGCGCCTCGTCGGACGAGCCGGACAAGAAACAATAGAATGACCGCGCCGATCACCGCCGTGATGATCGAGCCGATCCAGCCGCCGCCCAGCGAAATATGCAGCACACCGGCGAGCCAGCCGCCGATGAACGCGCCGACAATCCCGACGATGATGTCGACGATCAGGCCGAAGCCGCCGCCCTTGACGAGCACGCCTGCCAGCCAGCCAGCGATCGCGCCGATGATGAGCCATGCAATGATGCCGTGTTCCATAATCGAGACTCCCTAGTTGAGTGTGAAAAATTCACGGTGACAGAGCTTAGTCGATGGTTATGGGACAGTCCATATTCAGGACGCGGAATTAACATTGTCTGAATCTATTGCAGATCAAGTGTAGACGATGCGCGCGCAGATGGGGGACTTACGCGTTACGCTTACTCGGGCGTCGGCTCCGCTTCTCTGGCCGTCCAACTGACGCTGGAGACGCTCTTTTCCATGCTGATGCGGCTGGCCATCTGTTCGAGCTTCGACTGATCCTTGGGATGCATCTTCAACGTTGCAGTAACGCGAATGCGTCCTGGGTCGTTTTCGACGTCCTCGCTCGTCAGGCTTTGAAACGACAGCGGCGTCGAATACATGGAGTTGGAGACGGCGGTACGAATGTGAATCTCGTCGGCTTCCCGACAGACGATTGTCAACACGTATTCGCGGACGAGGTCGGCGTTCGATACCGGCGTCGCGTTGATCGTACGGCTGACTTCGCGCAGCACGGTATTGGTCAACAGCACGACCAGGGTGCCGGCTAGCGCCGGGCCGTAATGGCCGGCGCCGCACAAAACGCCCACCGCGGCCGAGCACCACAAGGTCGCCGCGGTGTTGATCCCCTGAATGGAACCCTTGTCGCGCATGATCACGCCGCCGCCGAGAAAGCCGACGCCGGAGACCACATACGCGGCGATCTGGGTGATGCCTGCCGTGCCGTTGCCGGTCAGTACGCCGAGCGTGACGAACAGGCACGCGCCGCTCGCGACCAGCGTGATGGTGCGCAGGCCTGCATTGCGCTGACGTATCTGCCGTTCGAGGCCGATCGCGACGCCACAGGCGAAGGCAGCGAGAAGCCGCCAGACGAATTCAATTGTCATCGGTAAGCAAGGTTGAGGCGCGAAATCGCACAGTGTGAACCGTACGCGTGACAGCGATACGTCCGCCTCGATGGGACGCGGGCGCGTTCAGGCACGGCGCAACGCAGCGCGAACGAAGACTCGCAGCGCTGAAAGGCGAGCAACGTCGGCACGGCGTTAGGCCATGCGACGCCTCACTGCGACTTCACTGGCAATTTCGCTGGTAGAAAGCGGGTATCAACGACGTGCACCGCCGGCCCGAAGGCAAGACGGCGACAGGTAAAGACTGGCGCGGAAATCTTGCTGATCAGGCGATCGGGCGAATCGAAGCTCGGCGGGTACTACAGCTACTGTCCAAGATCGTGATTCCAAGTAGATGAATTGGGCGGATTTTAGGCGCCTCTGCAAAGTTAAGTCAAGTCGTGATCAGGCGCGGCGGCGAATCAGTTGCACGCTTTCTTTGGGGAAGTTTCTGAGCTGATAGGGGAGCTATTCCCACATAAATACGGACTCCGAATATTGACGATGTTCATCCCGGAAAACACACTGTCTGCATCACTCGGAACACGTCGCACGGCCTTGGCGCTCAATTCCGCGTTTTTTGCTCTCGCATCGTTCAGACGGCGCCGCGATCCGCACGACGTCGTTGTTTCCGCCGCCCATCCGAATTGAGGATTATATGAAAGATAAAGGTCTTGGCTTCATCGCCGGCGCGTTGATCGCTGCCGCTCCACTCGTGTCGTCGGCCGCAGGTCTGCCGGCACCGTTTGAAGGCAGCAGCACGCTGCAGGCGGACGGCGTCGTGAAGTCGGTCGATCAGGCCAACCACTCGGTCACTGTGCTCGACGCACAAGGTGGCGAAGCGTCGTTCAACATCACCGACACGCGCAATCTTGCGCAGATCAAGCAAGGCGGCAGGGTTCACATCCGCATGATGCGCAATGCCGTGATCAGCGTCGCGCAGGGTGTGGACGGTCAAGCGGCGGCGGCTCAGATCGCCCAGTCGAACACGGCTCAGCGCGTAACCGCTCACGTCGAGGCCATCGACCATGTTTCCGGCATCATGGCGTTCAAAGGCCCGAATGGGTCCGTGTTCCATATCCAGGGCCGCGATCCGGCGAAGATCACCGGCGTGACGCCGGGTATGCAAGTTGTGGTGGCGTTCGCGCCGCAAGTCAGCGTGGCCGTGGCGCCCGCGCAGTAACGGGCGCCTTCGTCGGAGCTTAATCGGGCTCGCCGGGTACGAGACGCAAGCGCGTGATTTCGGAAGGTGCGCCGAGACGCTTTGGCGGTCCCCAGTAGCCGGTGCCGCGGCTCGTGTACACCCAGAGTCCGTTCAGCCGCGCGAGACCGGCGGTGAACGGCTGCTGAAAGCGCACGAAGAAATTCCACGGGAAGAACTGGCCGCCATGCGTGTGGCCGGATAGCTGCAGCGTGAAACCGGCTGCTGCTGCGGCTTCCGCTGAGCGCGGCTGATGGGCGAGCAGCACCTTGATCAGCACGTCGCCAGGTGCGCCGGCCAGCGCGGCGACCGGATCGCTGCGGTGCGCCGGGTCGTGATGGCCTGCTGAATAATCGGTGACGCCGGCAATCACGGCGCGTGCGCCGTCGTGATCCACGATCACGTGCTCGTTCAGCAGGACGTTCAGTCCCAGGCGGCGGAATTCGTCGATCCAGGCGTTGGCGCCGGCGTAATACTCGTGATTGCCGGTAACGAGAAAAGCGCCATGGCGCGCGCTCAACCGTGACAGCGGCTGCGTATGTTTGGTCAGTTGCGGCACGCTGCCATCGACGATATCGCCGGTGACAGCGATCAGATCCGGCTTGAGGCGATTCACCGCGTCGACGATTGCGTCGACATAGCGGCGTTTGATGGTCGGGCCGACGTGAATATCGCTGATCTGCACGATCGTGAAGCCGTCGAGCGCGGCGGGCAAATCGTCGATCGGCACTTCGATCGTCACCACCTTGGCGCGGCGGCGAGCGTTGAACAGGCCGACGAGCGTGGAGAGCAGCGCGAGCAACGGCACAGCCGCCGCTGAGCCGGTTCGCCAGTGTGCGATGGCGACGGTGTTCGGCCAGATTGCATCGACGGTCAGAAGCGACGCGAGCACGAGGTCGCGCGCGAAAGTCAGGACCAGCAGCGAGGAGAAGAAGCCCATCGCCAGCAGGCCGACCCATGCGAGTCGGTCGCCGAGCGGTTGTTGTTTGATCGTGCGCGCGAGCATGCCGAGCGGAATCAGAAAGATCGACAGCACGAGCCACAACGCGCACAGCCAGCGGCCGGTGGTATCGATCGGCATGTCGGGAATCAGACGCAAGCCCACGTAAATGTGCAGGAGGATGCCAATCAGGATGATGCGAACAAGAAACGATGAGCGGCGCATAGAGAAGATCAAGGCGGGAAGGGGCCGGCACAAGCGGAGGAGCGGCGGCGGCTCGTCGGCCGCGGCAATGCCATGGCCGACGAGCCGATCCATTCTACCCAGATGTGCAAGCGCGTGCCGGCGGCGCCAA
This sequence comes from Paraburkholderia sp. RL18-101-BIB-B, assembly GCF_046026985.1. Taxonomy (NCBI): domain Bacteria; kingdom Pseudomonadati; phylum Pseudomonadota; class Betaproteobacteria; order Burkholderiales; family Burkholderiaceae; genus Paraburkholderia; species Paraburkholderia sp. RL18-101-BIB-B. Next base: position 146,723 of record NZ_JARESV010000018.1, on the reverse strand, counting down.
ATTCGATGTCGGCACGCCAGACCGCCTACCTCTGAAGGTGTTCGCACGTTCCTGCATTGCAGCAATCCACGCTGTTGTATGCAGGCCGTCCAGCTGGCTGATACGGTCGAATTAAATGGGCTTTGAATTGTGTCCGAGCGTGGACTATTCTCAAATAGAACCGGCTTGTATTAAAGCCAAGGCGAGGGCCACAATGAAGCCGTCGCAGTCCGCTTAGAGGTTCGTTTTGTCGCCGCCGGAAGGCGAAGCAGGAGGCGCACATGAAGCTGCTCAGATCAGGCAACCCGTTCCGCCACGCACACCATGCGCATCACGTCGGACACGAGGGCAGCCATGTCATGCTGCCGCTCGTCGTCATTTCGGTGATGGCGATCGGCGTGTACTTCGGCGTGCGCAACATCGATTTTTCCGAGTTGGGCAAAAGCGCGCTGTTCTATGTCGTGATGCTCAGTGTCGCTCTGGGTATCGCGGGATTGTTCGGCGTCGTCGGGGCCTGGGTTCGGTCCAACGGCGACGACGCCGAAGAGGGCTTCTGCTTCATTGGCGCGTTGATCGGCGCCGTAGTGTTCTACGTGGCGATCTTGAGTTGACCGCTCTCAACAGCAGATCGGGTGCCGTGGATCAGACGATCCGCGCGGCCTCGTCGAAAGCGAAGCGCGGGCTGCGCGGGAACAGTTTCGACGGGTCGCCGTAGCCCAGATTGATCAGGAAGTTCGACTTCACGGTCGTGCCGGCAAAGAACGCTTCGTCGACCTTGGCGGCGTCGAAACCCGACATCGCACCCGTGTCCAGGCCGAGCGCGCGGGCGGCGAGAATCAGGTAGCCGCCTTGCAGCGTCGAATTGCGAAATGCCGTGTCAGCGATCGCCTTGTCGTTACCGGCAAACCAGCTGCGCGCATCGGCGTGCGGAAACAGCTTCGGCAGGTGCTCGTAAAATTCCATGTCCATCCCGACGATCGCCGTGACCGGCGCTGCCATCGTCTTCTCCAGATTGCCTGGCGACAAAGCCGGGCGCAGCTTCTCCTTGCCCTCCTGCGTTTTGACGAAGACAAAGCGGCCCGGGCTGGAATTGGCCGAGGTCGGGCCGAGCAGCACGAGTTCGATGAGTTGTTTGAGCACGGCGTCGTCGACAGGTTTTTGCTGCCAGCCGTTATGCGTGCGCGCTTCGCGGAAAAGCTGATCGAGCGCCTGGTCGGAAAGAATCATTTGATTGTTCCTTGAAGGTTGTGTGTGAATTGGAAAGGACGGCGCCCGGATCAAACCGCAAGCCGCGCGTAGGAGCGTCGCCGTCGTTGCCGCCATAATAGCCAAGGTTCTTTCCGGTCGCGCATTGAGCGCGCGATCGTACTCAGGCAATCTCATGACGGATCTCTTTGCGGATTTTTCCGATGCTCTGCCGGCGCCCGACGTCGACTGGTATCCCGACTGGCTGACGCCTGAAAGGGCGGCACGGGCCTTGACGCAACTCATCGACGAAGTCGAATGGCGTCAGGACATGATAGGCACGCCCGCCGGCCGCGTGCCGCTGCCGCGGCTGACCGCGTGGCAAGGCGAGCCTGACGCCGTCTATGTCTACTCGGGTATTCGCAACGTGCCACAACCGTGGACGCCGACCGTCGCCGAGCTGAAGTCCGCCGTGGAGTCTATTTGCAACGCGCATTTTAATAGCGTGCTGATCAACCGCTACCGCAGCGGCACCGACAGCATGGGTTGGCATGCGGACCGCGAGCCCGAACTCGGCGCACAGCCGGTGATCGCCTCGGTGAGCTTGGGTGTCGCACGCACGTTCGATCTGCGGCATAACAAGACCGGCGTCGTGCAGTCTTTTTCGCTGAAGGGCGGCAGCTTGCTGGTGATGAAGGGCAACACGCAAGCGGATTGGCGGCATCGGGTGCCGAAGGAGCCGCGCGTGGCGGGTGAGCGGATCAATCTGACGTTTCGGTGGGTGACGCCGCGCGCGAGTGTCCGCTGATGGGTCGCGTGTTGGGCGGCGGCGGTGGCGCCGCATAGCCGAGCGTGCCCGACAAGCCCGAACAAGCCGAACAAGCCGAACAAGCAGCCGAGCACGTAAGCGCATAAAAAAGCGCCAGGCGCATCGCCGAGCCAACCAACGCACCCCACCCACGTCAACACCTCATCCCACGTCCACGCCACAACCGCCACCGCCCGCTATACCAAAATTGATATCGCCGACGCGAATCATATGATTGGACGGTTAACGCCCTAGACACTACGCTACATCACGATCCACGCACCGTGAGGGCCGCAACGGCTGGGCGGATTCGATGGGTCGCCTACACAACAACGATCAGGAGACAGTCATGGCGAATACACGACGCGCCGCATGTCGTGCGTTGGGCGCGCTCGCACTCTGCGCGGGCTTTGGTGCGCTGACGCTGACCACGCCGGGCGCTTACGCGCAGGACAAACAGATCACGCTGGGTTTTGCGCAAGTCGGCGCGGAAAGCGCATGGCGAACCGCCAACACCGAATCGGTCAAGTCCGCTGCGGCCGAGGCGAAGATCAAGCTCAAATTCTCCGACGCGCAGCAGAAGCAGGAAAACCAGATCAAGGCGATCCGTTCCTACATCGCGCAGAAAGTCGACGTGATTGCGTTTTCGCCGGTCGTCGAGTCGGGCTGGGAACCGGTGCTACGCGAGGCTAAAGCCGCGAAGATTCCGGTGATTCTCACCGATCGCAACATCGACGTGAAAGACACCTCGCTCTACGTGACGATGATCGGCTCGGACTTCATGGAAGAAGGGCGGCGCGGTGGTCATTGGCTCGCGGATCACTATAAAAACGACCAAGGCCCCGTCAACATCGCTGAACTTCAGGGGACGGTCGGATCGGCGCCTGCCAACGACCGACACTCGGGTCTTCTCGAAGTGATCAAGAACGATCCCAAATTCAAGATCATTGCCTCGCAAAGTGGCGACTTCACGCTGGCCGGCGGCAAGCAGGTCATGGAAGCGTTTATAAAGACATATGGAAATAAAATAAATGTAGTTTATGCGCATAACGACGATATGGCACTCGGCGCCATCCAGGCGATGGAAGAGGCCGGCATGCATCCGGGCAAGGACGTCATCGTCGTTTCGTTCGATGCGACCAAGGGCGGCTTCCAGGCGATGGCCGCGGGCAAGATGAACGTCGATGTGGAATGCAGTCCGCTGCTCGGGCCGCAATTGATGTCGGCGGTGAAGGATGTGGTGGCCGGCAAGCCGCTGCCCAAGCGTATCCTGACGGAAGAGACGGTCTTCCCGATGAGCGTCGCCGCGCAGACACTACCGACGCGCAAGTATTGACGGCAATTGATAAGGCTTCCTGACTGTAATAAGCGGACATAGACGCACGGAACAGCGCGCGACAGGGAAGCGCAGTACCGACACACGAAAAAAGGTTTCTCCAGTGGTGCCTGGCCGTCCGTCTGCTTGGGTAGCGGGCGGCCTCTTTTCCGCGCAATGCCGGCTGGAGGCTGCTGGAGGCCGCCGAACCACGCACCGCCGATCGAGCGAGGCCTATGACGCATCCCGCTTCCGAACCGAATCCGCCGGCTGGCGGCAGCGGCAACGCCCAAGCCGCCACCGGAATCACCGGCGCCGCGGCAACCCATGCCGACGGCACCACGAACACTGTCGAACCGATTCTCGCCACCGCCGGCGTCAGCAAGACGTTCCCGGGTGTGAAGGCGCTGCAGCGGGTCGATTTCCGCCTGTTCCCCGGCGAGATTCATACGCTGATGGGGCAGAACGGCGCGGGCAAATCCACTTTGATCAACGTGCTCACCGGCGTCGTCGCGCCGGACGCCGGCACGATTCGCCTCGGTGGCGAGGTCGTGGCGTTCGCCTCGCCGCAGGAAGCGGAAGCGGCCGGCGTGCGCACGCTGTATCAGGAAGTGAACCTGTGCCCGAATCTCTCGGTAGCGGAGAACATTTTCGCGGGCCGACAACCGAGACGCTTTGGCGCAATCGACTGGCCCGACATCAAGCGACGGGCTCAAGCCGCGCTGGCGCGCCTCGACGTGACGCTCGACGTCACCCGTTCGCTCGATGCCTATCCGATCGCCGTGCAGCAGATGGTGGCCATCGCGAGGGCGCTTTCCGTCGACGCGCGTGTGCTGATTCTCGACGAGCCGACCTCGAGCCTCGACGACGGCGAAGTCAGCCAGCTTTTCAAAATACTTCGGCATCTTAAGCAATCGGGCATTGCGATTCTGTTCGTCACGCATTTCATCGAGCAGACGTATGCCATCTCCGATCGCATTACGGTGATGCGCAACGGCGAGCGCGAAGGCGAGTATCTCGCGCGCGATCTGCCGGCCGATCAACTGGTATCGAAGATGGTCGGCCACGAGCGCATGAGCGCACGTTTGCGTGAAGCCGCCCACGAAGGACACGACACGCATGAAAAACAAGTCGCGCAGACCGTCCAGCCATTCATCGAACTGCGCGGCGTCGGACGGCGCGGCACCATGCAGCCGATCGACCTCGACGTGCAGCCGGGTCAGATCCTCGGCCTTGCCGGTTTGCTCGGCTCGGGCCGCACGGAAACCGCGCGGCTGTTGTTCGGAGCCGACCGCGCCGACAGCGGCACCATTCTGGTGGAAGGCCGCCCCGTGCGGCTGCGTTCGCCGCGCGATGCGGTGCGCCACGGCATAGGCTATTGCGCGGAAGACCGCAAGAAAGAAGGCATCGTCGCCGAACTGTCGATCCGCGAGAACATCCTGCTGGCGTTGCAGGCGCGGCGTGGCTGGTGGCGCAAGATCAACCGGCAACGCGCGCGCGAACTGGCTGATCTATGGATCGAGCGGCTCGGCATCAAGGCCGCGGATGCGGAACAGCCGATCGGCCTGCTGTCCGGCGGCAATCAGCAGAAAGCGCTGCTGGCGCGCTGGCTCGCCACCGATCCCAAGCTGCTGATCCTCGACGAGCCGACACGCGGCATCGACGTCGCGGCCAAGTTCGACATCATGGATCGTCTGCTGGCGCTGTGCGCGAGCGGCTTGAGCATCCTGTTCATTTCGTCGGAGATCAGCGAGGTGCTGCGCGTGAGCCATCGCGTGGCGGTGTTGCGCGACCGTCGCAAGATCGCCGAAGTGGCCGGCAAAGCGTCGAACGAAGACAACATCTATCGACTCATCGCGGGGAGCGGCGAATGAAGCTATCGAACTGGTTCGTGCGCGACGGCGCCGAGCGGCCGTTGATCTGGCCATGCGTCACGTTGGTGTTGTTATGCGGGCTGAACCTGTGGGTCAATCCGCATTTTCTGTCGCTGCGCATGCTCGACGGCCATCTGTTCGGTGCGCCGATCGATGTGCTGAATCGCGCTGCACCGCTGGTGCTTGTCGCCACCGGCATGACACTCGTGATCGCGACGCGCGGCATCGACATTTCGGTGGGCGCCGTGGTGGCGATCGCGGGCGCGGCCGCCGCCACGATACTGGCAACGCAGCCGGTGCCGACTGGTGGACTGATCGCACAGGCGCTGATCGCGGCGTTGATCGTCGGCGTGCTGAGCGGCATGTGGAACGGTTTGCTGGTGTCCTTCGTCGGCATGCAGCCGATCATCGCCACCTTGATCCTGATGGTGGCCGGCCGCGGCATCGCGCAATTGCTGACGGCGGGGCAGATCATTCCGATCGGCGCGCCGGGCTATCTGTTCGTGGGCGGTGGCTACTGGCTCGGCGTGCCGTGCTCGGTGTGGATCGCCACGGTGGCGGTGCTGGCGACCGCCGCGCTCGTCGAAGGCACGGCGCTCGGCCTGTTCATTCGCGCGATCGGCGTCAATCCGGTCGCCACGCGTCTGGTCGGCTTGCGATCCAAAGTGCTCGTCTTCGCGGTGTACGGCTTCTCGGGACTGACCGCGGCGATGGCGGGCATTCTCATCAGCTCGAACGTGCGCAGCGCCGACGGCAACAACGCCGGCCTGCTGCTCGAACTCGACGCGATCCTCGCGGTGACACTCGGCGGCACGTCGCTGCTCGGCGGCCGCTTCAGTCTCGCGGGCACGGTGCTGGGCGCGCTGATCATTCAGACGCTGACCTACACCACGTATTCGATCGGTGTGCCGCCGGAAGCCACGCTCGTCGTCAAGGCGGCCGTGGTGCTTGCGGTGAGCGTGATCCAGTCGCCGTCGGCGCGTGCGCTCGGTCTATCGCTTGTCACGCAACGGAGGGTGGCGCGATGAGACGCATCCTCGAAGCCTGGGCTCATATCGTCGATCCGCGCACGCTGCCGATTGCCGTTACGATCCTGCTGTTCTGCGCGCTGTTCGGATTCGGCTCGGTGATGTACACCGGGTTCTTCTCGTGGCAAGTGCTCCTCGATCTGCTGGTCGATAACGCGTTCCTGCTGATCGTGGCGATCGGCATGACGTTCGTGATCGTGTCCGGCGGCATCGACCTGTCGGTGGGGTCGGTCGTCGCGCTGACGACCATCGTCGAGGCGGTGCTGTCGGAACATCTGCATTGGCCGGTCTGGGTGATCCTGCCGATCGTGCTGCTGATGGGCACCGTATTCGGCGCGGTGCAGGGCGCGTTGATTCACTTCTTCCGCTTGCAGGCGTTTATCGTCACGCTGGCCGGCATGTTCTTCGCGCGCGGCTTGTGCTTTCTGATCACGACGCAGTCGATCACCATCACCGATCCGACGTTCCAGAAGATTTCGGCGTTTCGTCTCGACATCGGCGTCGGCTCGGTGACGGCGAATGTGCTGATCGCGTTCGTCACGCTGCTGGCGGCGATCTATGTGGCGCACTTCACGCGTTTCGGCCGCAACGTCTACGCGATCGGCGGCAACGCGCGCTCCGCTTTGCTGATGGGCTTGCCGGTCGCGCACACACGCATCGGCGTGTATGCACTGAGCGGCTTCTGCTCGGCGCTCGGCGGTGCGGTCTTCACGTTCTATGTGTTGTCGGGCTACGGTTTGCAAGGGCAGGGCATGGAGCTCGACGCGATTGCCGCGACGGTGATCGGCGGCACGCTGCTGACGGGCGGCGTCGGCTATGTGATCGGCTCGCTGTTCGGCGTCGGTATTCTCGGCACGATCCAGGCGCTGATCACGTTCGACGGCACGCTCAGTTCGTGGTGGACCCGCATTGTGATCGGCGCTTTGCTGTGCGCGTTCTGCCTGTTGCAACGGCTGATCGAGCGTCACGCCAAATCAGTGGGGCGTCCGGGTGGCACCGGCGCGGTCGTGACCGCGGGACGGGAACGCGGGCACGCGGACGGATCGGCGGCGTCGGATTCGCATGTGATCGGACGCGCGCCTGAGCAGGCTTGAACACGCGCGCTGCGGTGGCTCACGCGCTGAGTTGCCGTCCTCTGGTTTCAGGCAACGTCAGCGCGGCGAGGATCACGACACCATATGCCGCCGCTGCGAACACGCCGATCGCGTGGCCGAGCGTCATCGTCTGCGAGACGTAGCCGATCAGGAACGGAAACGTCGCGCCGACCGCCCGCCCGAAGTTGTAGCAGAAGCCCTGACCGGAGCCGCGAATCCGCGTGGGGAACAGTTCGGTGAGGAACGCGCCCATGCCCGAGAAAATGCCGGACGCGCAGAAGCCGAGCGGGAAACCGAGCACGAGCATCGAGAGATTGTCGAGCGGCAGTTGCGTGTAGATCAGCGCAATCGCGCACGACGCCAGTGCGAACGCGATGAAGGCGCGCTTGCGGCCGATCCTGTCGCTGACATAAGCGCCCGTCAGATAGCCGCAATACGAACCGATGATTATCACGCCCAGATAGCTGCCGGTGCCGATCACGCTCAGATGCCGTTCGGTCTTCAGATACGTCGGCAGCCAGGTAGTCACCGCGTAGTAGCCGCCTTGCACGCCGGTTGCCAGCACGGACGCGCGCAGCGTCGTCCACAAAATCTCGCCACGGAAAATCTCGAGCAGCGAGGTGCGCGTTTGCGTGGCGGCCTGCGCCGCTTTCTGCTGCCGATGCACCTCGGGTTCGTCGACGAAGCGGCGGATCCAGATCACGAACGGCGCCGGCGCAATGCCGATCGCGAACAGCACGCGCCACGCGTAATCGGCCGGCACCAGCGAGAACACGGCCATGAAGAGCAGCGTCGAGATACCCCAGCCGATCGCCCAGCCGGCCTGCACGAGTCCCACCGCCTTGCCGCGATCGCGCGCACGGATCACTTCGCCGATCAGCACCGCTCCGGCCGTCCACTCGCCGCCGAAGCCGAGTCCCATCAGCCCGCGCGCCCATAGCAGTTGCGAGAAATTCTGCGTCAGCGCGCAAGCCAGCGTGAAGACCGCGAACCAGAGAATCGTGATCTGCAGTGTCTTGACCCGGCCGATGCGATCCGACAGCACGCCGGCAGCCCAGCCGCCGAGCGCAGAACTCAGCAGCGTGACCGTGCCGATCAGACCGGCGTCGCCGCGCGTGATGCCCCACGTCGCGATCAGCGTCGGAATCACGAAGCTCAGGAACTGCGTGTCCATGGCATCGAGCACATAGCCAATCTTGCAGCTCCAGAAGGCGCGCTTCTCACTGGCGGAGATCTGCCGATACCACGCGAACGGGCCTTTTCCTGATCCGGCCGCGTCGTAATGCCCGGCGTCGGCGGTCAACTGCGCTTCGGTTTCCATGCTTGCACTCCGGTCGTCGTTGGCCGCGTCTCGTCGCGCGGCTGGTGATGGGGGCAAACGCCGCGGCTACAGCACCGCCAGCGTAGTGTTGGGAATGTCGGTGACGAGCATGTGTCCCGGCTTGTGCGCAATCGCGAACGGCAGACGTGCGCTTTCGATGGCGGCTTGCGGTGTGACGCCGCAAGCCCAGAACACGGGCAGCTCGTCGCTGCGCACTTCGACGGCGTCGCCGAAATCGGGACGCGCCAGATCGCGAATGCCGATCAGCGAAGGATCGCCGATATGAACCGGCGCACCGTGCACGGCGGGAAAGCGGCTGGTGATCTGGATCGCGCGGATGGCGTCGGCGGCTTTCATCGGCCGCATCGAGACGACGCGGTTGCCGCCGAATACGCCGGCCGCCACATTGCGCTCGTGTGTGCGATACATCGGCACATTGACCTGCTGTTCGATATGACGCAGCGCGATGCCTTCACGCCGCAGCATTTCTTCGAAGGAAAACGAGCAACCGATCGCGAACACCACCAGATCGTCGCGCCACAATTCGTCGAGACTGCGCACTTCTTCGGCGCGCTCGCCATGCCGGTACACGTAAAACGCCGGCACGTCGTTGCGGATGTCGAGATCGGCGCCGAGCGCGGGCACGCGCCAATCGCCTGGTTCGCCGATGCCCAGCAGCGGACAGGCTTTCGGATTCAGCGTGCAGAAGCGCAGGAAATCGTCGGCGTGTTGTTTGGGCAGGATGGCGAGGTTGGCTTGCGCATAGTCGCCGCAATAGCCCGCAGTGGGACCGGACAGGCGGCGGCTGCGTATCTGCTGACGAAACTCGGACGGCGTGTAGGACATGGACTGCTCGACTCCAGGTAGATCGCGCTGGCTGAAAAGCTCTGTGATGTAACCCAGATTAGTAACGTCAAAAATATCCATCCAGCGAGTTTTTATTGCGTTTCGTTAAATTAAACTTAACAGCGCCGCAGCCGGTTTGCGGCGATGATCGCGTCCATCCCGCCGCTGTTGAGAGAACCTGCAATGAACACCCGCTTTGTCGAAACGTTTCTGACGCTCGCCCGCCTGGGCAGTTTTCGCGCGACCGCCACCGCCATGCACGCGACGCCCGCGGCGATTTCGCTGCGCATCAAAACGCTCGAAGCGGAGTTGGGCGTCGAGTTGATCGAGCGCGATGCCGCGGAATTTCAGCTCACCGCGAATGGCGAGCGTCTGCTCGCGCATGCGCGCTCGGTGGTGCAGGCCACGCGCTCGCTGCAACTGGCCGCGCAAGATGAGACGCAAGTGGCGACGCGCTTGCGCCTCGGCGTGATCGAGACGGTGGTGCATAGCTGGCTGCCGGACTACATCCGCATGCTGAACCTCGAGTACAACCGCATCGTCGTGGATCTCACCGTCGATTCGAGCGCGATACTCGGGCCGCGTTTGCGCGCGGGCGAACTGGATCTGGTGATTCAGGTGGAAGAAACCGGGGAGCATGAGGCGTCGATCGTGTCGACCTTATTGGCGAGCTATCCCGTGCGCTGGATCGCGCGCAGCGATCTGATTCCCGCCAGCCGCGCAAAACATGTGCAAACGATGTTGAGCAAACCCGTGCTGACGTTCGGCCGTGGCACCGCGCCGCAAGTCGCCGTCGATGCGATCGTGCAGGCGCTCGCAAAGCGCGCCGGTGTGCCGCTCGCGCAGACTCAGGTGACCTGCATGCCGTCGGTCGCGGTGATCGTGAAACTGCTGCGCGACGGCTTTGGGATTGCGGCGGTGCCCGCGCTATTCGTCGAGCCTTATCTAAGCAACGGCGAACTGGGGCAATTGCAGGTGCGTCCGCTGCCGCCGCCGATCGATGTCGCGATGTATTACCGTGACGACGCCGATGTCGGCGTGCTGGCGGCATCGCGTGTCGCGCGTAACGCGTGCGATCAGTATGCGAAGGCGATGGGGCGGCAGTTGATCGAGAAACGCTGAGGCATGCTGACGAACACCGCGCGGCGTGTTTAGCCGGCGTCCAGACGCCGTCGCGCGGTGGCCACGAGTCGATCGAACGAGAAGGTGCTGGCTGCGAGCGCGGCGGTTTCAGGAAAGTATTCATGCGCGATGTCGGTCAAGACCTGGCCCGGTGGCGCTTCGATCAACACATGTGCGCCCATTTCCTGCATGACCGTAAGCGCGTCGAACCAGCGCACGGTGTAGCGGATATTGGTCGCGAGGTCGTTGCGGATCGCGTCCGCCGTATACAACGGACGGCCACCGCGATTGCCGACATAGATGCTTTGCGGCGCGTGAAAGGGCACGTCCTTCGCGTAGGCGACCAGTTCGTCCGTGGCTTGCGCGAGCAATTCGCAATGCGACGGCACACTCACCGCGAGGCGAGTGGCCTTGCGCGCGCCCGCTGCGAGCGCGCGTTTGATGAAGGCGTCCAGTGCGTCATTCGGGCCCGCTATGATAATCTGGCGCGGCGCGTTCACATTGCCGATATAGACATGCTGCTGTTCTTCTTCGGCATGCCGCGCAGCGAGGGTTTCCACTTGATACTCGGTCAAACCCGATATCGCGGCGAGACCGTAGCCGGATGGGTACGCAGTCTCCATCAATTCGGCCCGGCGGCGAACCATTTTCAGCGCGTCTTCGAAGTGAATCGCGCCGCAGCTCACTGCCGCCGGATATGCGCCGACCGATAAGCCCGCGCTGATCTCCGGCACGAACCGTTCGGCAGCCAGCGCGCGCGTGAGCGCCACGCCCGCGACCGTCAAGCCGATCTGCACCGCGACGGTCGAGCGCAAGGCGTCGGGCGTGTCCAGTGTGAGCACATCGACGCCGAGCACCTGCGACGCTTCCGCGAGCGTGTCGCGCACCGCGTGATGCTCCGGCAGACGATGCAGGAAGCCATCCGTCTGCGCGCCCTGGCCGGGGAAAAGCAGCGCGAGCATCAGGCGTCGCCGCCGTGAGACGTGGCGGCCCAGGGATTCTCGATCAGTTGCGGGCCACGCTCGTGGCGTGCCAGCACGCGCGGTTTGCCCGCTGCCCACTCGGCTAGCGCCACGCCGCCGGCGGGCGTATCGAGCTGCGCGTCCACGCGCACGCCGATGCGTTCCGCCAGCGCTTGCAGATGCCGCAGCAATTCAACGGCTCGAACTTGCGCGAGCGGTTTGTCGCGGGTGCGGATGAGCAGGTCGAGATCGCTCGTTGCCGTCACCGTCGGTACGTGTGTCGCAAGTTCGAAGCCGGCACTACCAGTCGGTCCCCAGACGAATGCACTCAACGGACCCGTCGCGGCCTCCTGCAACGCGGCGAGCGCGGCGAAAGCGGGCAGTGCGTTGCGCCCGGCGAGTGGCGTGCACGAAAAAGCGAGCGCTTCCGGCGACACGGCGCTCACCACATCCGCCGACGATGCCCACGTGCCATAGCGTTCCGACCGCCCGGCACCGCGCATACCGATCGCGACGTACCCGTTGGCCGCCCGCGCGCGTCGTACGACCGCATACGGCGCGCGCTGAAAAGCCTCGCGCACCCACGCCGGTTCACCATCGAATGCTTGCAAGCGTTGCAGACGCAGCAAATCATGCGGCCGCCATCGCGCCTCGCACGACAATGCGTGTTCGATTGCAAACGGCGGCGCGGCACACACTTGCATCACACGGCATCCCATTGTTCGGCGAGACGCCGGCGCACTTCGATCGACGCCGCGCGATTCTTCTGCGCCGCCGCCGATTCCAGCCGATGCGCGAGATTGCGGCGACCATCGTCGCGCACGCTGCGAATCTGCTCGGCCAACACCTGGCGCACACGCTCGATCTGCGCGGCGTCCGGCGCGTCGGCATCGACGCCGTCGATCAACTGGTCGAGCAGGCCGAGTTTGGCGAACGACGTCATCGAGTAAGACATCGGCACGATGGTTTCGCCGAGTGCGTCGAGCGCTTCGACCGTGCGGCGCGTGACGCGCGCGGCGGCTTCCTTGCCCATCGCGTGAACCATGGTGCCGGGCGCGTCGAGCGCGACGATGCGGTTGCCCTGGTAGCCGTGCGCGAGGAACGCGCCCGACATGGCCGGTCCGACGATCAGCGTGATCACCGGATGGCCCGCGTCGCGCGCGGCGGCGTAGGCGTCGACGGCCGCGGCGCAGGCGAGGTGAATGCCGAGCATCTCCTCGCGATAGCCGTACGCCTGGCTTTTCACGTCGACGATCGCGACGATCGGGCGGCGCGTGCCGCTCGCTTCATCCCGCGCAACGGCATCGCGCACGGCGCGCGCGAGCCGCCAGCCCTGTTCGAGGCCGACCACGTTATCCGTCGCGCGCGGAAAGCGGTTGGCGGGATCGGGCACGACCGAGAAGAAATGCGCGGTCTCGCCGCCGAGCGCTGCGTCGCCGCTCAACACGGGTGCCTGGCTGATCGATTCGCCTGCCAGCGCCTGGAACCAGCGCGCGCCGCGGCTAGGTTGTGCGTCGCTCATCCTTGCTCCTTGCGTGATTCGGTTTGCGCGTGACGGTTGAACACGTCACGCATGGATTCCGGTGTGACGCTGGCGGGATCGATCTGCGCGAGCCGGTTCAGGAAAACGTCGACCTGTTCGCTGCGATGCGCGGCGGGCACGCCTTGCTCGAAGGCGGAACGCACGGCGGTGCGCACCGCGTCGGCGTCGTCGTCGACCAGTTGATCGGCGAGCGCGGTAGCCGCCCGCTGTTCGCCGCCGATCAGTTGCCACACGCGGCGGCGATCGCTTGCATCGAGCTCGTCGATGCCGGCTTCCTGTTCGATCACTTCGGGGCCGTTCATGCCGAGCCGCCCTTGCTTCGTGACGACCAGGTACGAACACAACGCAGCCGCCAGCGACATGCCGCCAAAACAGCCCACCATACCCGCGATCACGCCGACCACCGGCACATGCCGCCGCAATGCGACGATCGCGGCCTGAATCTCCGCGATCACCGCGAGGCCGAGATTGGCTTCCTGAAGCCGCACGCCGCCGGTTTCGAACAGCACGACCGGCCGCACGATCTTGCCGCGTTCGCAGTCGCGCAAGGCCAGTTCGAGCGCCGCGGCGATCTTGCTGCCCGACACTTCGCCGATGCTGCCGCCCTGGAACGCGGACTCGATCGCGGCGACCACGGCGGGTTCGCCGTCGATGGTGCCGCGCGCGATCACGCAGCCGTCATCCGCCTGGCAGACGACGCCTTGCAACGGCAGCCACGGCGATTCGATCTTGTCGAACGGGCCGAGCAGTTCGCGGAAAGTGCCCGCATCCAGCAGCGAGCGAGCGCGCTCGCGCGCCGGCAGTTCGATGAAACTCTCGCGCAGCATCGGCGCGGGATGAGCGGTCGCAGCCGTATTCATGCGTCGTCTCCCTGTTCGGCGGCTTCGACGGCCTCCGCGAGCCGCAGCGCGACCACGCCGGGCGTCGCGCCGAAGTCGTTGATTTCGATTTGCGCGGCGCCGTCGTAGCGGGTGAAAAAGCGGTCGAACACGCTCTTCCAGATGTGGCTGTAGCCGTCGACGCTGGTGCGCACGACGACGTGCGCCGTCAGCGCGCTAGCCGGATCGGCGGGCGAGAGCAGCACTTCCAGATCGCCGGAGCCCACCACGCCGACATGCGCGCGGGTCGTGACGGCGCGTTTCGCCGGATAGTCGAAGGTCAGATTTTCCATGAGTCGGAGCTCCTGTCGGCGTCGTGATGCGCCAGCATGTCGAGAAAGAGGGTGGCGGCGAGCAGATCGGCTGCGCCGCCGGGCGATGCGTTGAGCGATAGCAAGTTGTGTTCGAGCGCGGCGAGCGCTTCAAGGCCCGCGGGCGTCGAACTGCCGCCCGCGTCCAGCACGCGTTGCGCGCCGTGTTGCCCGGCGTGCAAACCGGGCAAGCCCGCGCGATGCAGCAGGCAGGTGTCGTCCAGCGTTGCCATGATCGAGAGCAGGGCGTCGACGCGCGCGGCGTTTTCGTCGATGCCTCGCTCGCGCGCGGCGAGCAACGCGGGCAGACCCACATCGACGACATGCGGGAAGCCGTCTTGCGCTTCGCGGCGCGCTCCGCCGACCTGGTAGCGTTGACGCGCGCGTTCACCGTGACTGTCGGACGGCGCGGCGAAGCGATCCGGGAAGCAGGCGATCTGCGCGGCAAGCGTGCTGATCTGCGACGCGTTCGGACGCATGGCACCGATGGGCAGCGACGCCCCCGCGACCAGCAGGCCGACGATCCAGATCGCGCCGCGATGCGCGTTGCTGCCGCTTGTTGCTCGCAACATGTCCTGTTCGCCGGCGCGGCCGATCTGCGCGAGTTCAGTGCGCAGCAACGCGGACGGTTCGCCGCGGCGGCGCGCCGCGCGGGCAAGCATCGCGAAGGTCGGCTCGAGCGCGTGCGCCGAGCGCAGCATGGTGTCGAGATCGAGGTCGCGATGCGCGCCGCTGCCGCGCCGGTCGACCAGCGCGGGCTTGGGCGTGAGTTGGGCTTCGGCGATCAGTGCGGTGATGGCATAACGTGCCAACTGTGTGTCGGAAAGCGTCGGCGCGAGATGGGCGGCGCGGGCCGTGGCGTGAGAGACATCGGCAACGTCGACGCGCGAATCGGCCAGCGTCGCTCGTACGGCGCGACCACACGGTGCTTGCGCTTGCGCGCGCGCGAGCAAAGCAGCGGGCGCCATGCTCACCAGCTCCTGAAGCGCGCCGGCGGCTCGTACAGGCCGCCCGACCACGTCACCAGATCGTCGATGCTGCGTGCCGCCAGCAGCGAGCGCTTGGCCTCGCCGCGCCGGATGCCGAGATCCTCGGGATACGCGACGATGCCGCGCCGCCGCAACTCCGCTGTTTTCTCCGGCTTGGCGCGCAGCCCGATCGGCGTCACGCCGGCCACGGCGGCGATCGCCGCGCGCCGCTCGTCGATGCCTTCGGCCTTGTGCAGATGCGCGATGCCTTCTTCGGTGACCACGTGGCTGACGTCGTCGCCGTAGATCATCACGGGTGCGACCGGCATGCCGCTTTTCGCGCCGACCGCGACGGCGTCGAGTTCATCGACGAAGGTCGGCTCGCCCCCTTTCTTGTAGGTCTCGGCCATCTGCACGACCAGCTTGTGGCCACGGGACACTGGACCCTCATCGCGCAGCAGCTTGAGCCACGCTTCGCTCGAATGACGCCGGCCGCGCGGATCGTGGCCCATGTTCGGCGCACCGCCGAAACCGGCGAGACGCCCGCGGGTGACGGTCGACGAATTCGCGTCCGCATCGATCTGCAAGGTCGAGCCGATAAACAGATCGACGCCGTATTGCCCGGCCAACTGGCACAGCACGCGGTTCGAGCGCAGGCTGCCGTCGTTGCCGGTGAAGAACACGTCGGGACGGGCCTCGATATACGCCTCCATGCCGACTTCGCTGCCGAAACAATGAATGCTGTCGACCCAGCCTGATTCGATCGCCGGAATCATGGTGGGATGCGGGTTGAGCGTCCAGTTGCGGCAGATCTTGCCCTTCAGACCGAGCGATTCGCCGTACGTGGGCAGCAGCAATTCGATCGCGGCCGTATCGAAACCAATGCCGTGATTCAGCGAGCTCACGCCGTACGGTTCGTAGATGCCGCGAATCACCATCATGGCGGTGAGCACCTGCAGGTCGCCGATATGGCGCGGATCGCGTGTGAACAGCGGCTCGACGGCGAACGGCCGGTCCGCCTGCACGACCACGTCGACCCATGAACCCGGAATATCGACGCGCGGCAGTTCGTCGACGATCTCGTTGACCTGCACGATCACGATGCCATGACGGAAAGCGGCGGCCTCGGCGATGGTGGGTGTGTCTTCGGTATTCGCGCCGGTGTACAGATTGCCGTGACGGTCGGCCTTTTCGGCGCACAGCAGCGCGACGTGCGGCGTCAGATCGACGAACATGCGCGCGTACAACTCGACGTACGTGTAGATCGCGCCGATTTCCAGCTGGCCGTCTTCGAGCAATTGCGCAACCCGCAGGCTCTGCGGCCCGGCAAACGAAAAGTCGACCTTGTGCGCGATGCCGCGCTCGAACAGCGTCAGATGCTCAGGGCGGCCAATGCTCGAAATCAGCAGATGCACGTCATGGATCTTTTGCGGATCGACCTTGGCGAACGAACGGGACAGGAAGTCGGCCTGCTTCTGGTTGTCGCCCTCGAGAGCGACGCGGTCGCCCGGCTGAATCAGCGTTTCGAGCGCATCGACGATGCGCTCCGGCGGCAGCACACCGTCTTCGAGCCAGGGTGCAATGGCGGCGAGGCGGCGGTTCTTTTCGTCGCGACGCGTGGTCCACGAACGGGCGGTAGGTGTTGAAACTGCGGACGCAGCGGCTTGGGCGGGTTGGTTCATCGGCTTCTCTCAGCTCCCGGTGGTGGCACGCGGGCGTCTGCCGCGCGGCTTGGGTTGATTCGCGAGCGCGGCCTCGGCCTGCGCGCGTTCGGTCAGGAAACGATAAAGCAGGTCGCCCGTGCCCAGCAGATGCGCGACGACCAGCTTTTGCGCGGCGGGAATGTCGCGGCGTTGCACGGCGTCGAGCAGGGCGGCGTGTTCATTGTCGGACTCGCCCTTGTACGACGGCAAGCCGAACTTCAAGCGCAGATATCTTTCACCACGCCGGTGCAGCGTGCCGATCATGTCCTCGAGTTGCGGACGGCCGGCGGGCGCATACAGGCTCATATGAAACGCGACATTGCGCGCGACGTACAGCGACGGGTTTGCCTCGAGCTCGGCGGCGCGGCACAGAGCAACGGATTCCTGCAAGGTGGCGGCCGTGTGATTAGGAATCGCCAGCCCGATGGCGAGACTCTCCAGCGCCGAGCGGATCTCGTAGATTTCGCGCGCTTCTTCCGCCGACAAAGGCGCGACGGTCGCGCCCTTGTGCACGGCGGCCTTGGCCCAGCCCTCGCTCTCCAACTGCCGCAAGGCTTCGCGCACGGGAATTGCGCTGACTGAAAAATGCCGCGCGATCGCGTCCTGCCGCAGCGGCGCGCCGGGGGCCAGCGTTCCGTCGACAATCGCCGCACGCAGCGCCTCCGCAATCACGCGGGACGTGCTCTCACGCGGCGCCGCCGCGGGTAGAAGCGGCATGCGCGCCGGGGCGTCCAGGGGAAAACCATCTATTGCGTCGCTCATAATATCAAATATTATATATGAAAAGACGCGAATTACAGGCGGGCAAACCCGGAAATTTGTTTGCCTTCTGTCCGTGGCGTCCTCTGACTGGTCGTGCGAGGACACCTCGGTTCGTCACAAACGCGCCATCTCGTCGTTCGCGTTAAGTACGTCAACCTTAAGTACGCCAACCGTTGGGCCGGAGGAGCATGATGAATTCACTAACCGACCGCACGTCGGTCTCGCGGCGCCGCACGCCGCTCAATCGTTCGCAGATCGCAGGTTTTTGGGGGGCGTGGGCAGGCTGGACGCTCGACGGGATGGACTCGTTCATCTACGCGCTCGTGTTGACGCCGGCCTTGACCGAACTGCTGCCGCGCTCGGGTTATGCGGCGACGCCGGCGAACGTCGGCCTGGCCGGGTCGATCCTGTTCGCGCTGTTCCTGGTCGGGTGGGGGCTGTCGTTCATCTGGGGGCCGCTTGCCGACCGCTTCGGCCGCACCAAGGTGCTGGCCGGCACCATCTTCACGTTCGCCATTTTCACGGGACTCGCGGCGACTTCGCACAACGTGTGGGAGCTCGGTATCTATCGCTTCATTGCAGGCGTCGGCATCGGCGGCGAGTGGGCGCTGGCCGGGACCTATGTGGCGGAGGCGTGGCCGGAGGATCGCCGCAAGATGGGCGCCGGCTATCTGCAAACGGGCTACTACGCCGGGTTCTTCCTTGCGGCGGCGCTGAACTACACGGTCGGCGTGCATTACGGCTGGCGCGCGATGTTCCTGACCGGTGCGGTGCCGGTGGTGGTCGCGATTCTGATCCTGCTGCGGGTGAAAGAGTCGGAGAAGTGGGAGAAGGCCGAGGCGCGCACCGTGCGCACCAAGCCCTTGCGCGAGATCATGGGACCGGCTTATCGACGCCGCACCTGGGTCGCGTGCATTCTGCTGACGATCGCCATCATCGGCCTGTGGGCGGGCGCGGTGTACGAGCCGTCCGCCGTGATTCAACTGGCGACCAAGGCCGGCATGGCCAAGAACGATGCGATCAGAACGGCGTCGCTGGCCACGGGGCTCTTGTCCATCGCGACGATCCTCGGCTGTCTCGCGTTACCGCCGCTCGCTGAGCGGATCGGCCGCAAGAAGACGCTGGCGATCTACTTCGTCGGCATGGCGGTGGCGATCGTCGGCAGCTTCGGCTGGGCGTTTTACTTGCCCAATGGGCTCGCGCCGTTCATCGCGTGGCTCTTCGTGCTGGGTTTCTTCGGCGGCAATTTCGCGCTGTTCAGCTTGTGGCTGCCGGAGCAGTTCGAAACCCGCGTGCGGGCGACGGCGTTCGCGTTCTGCACGTCGTTCGGGCGGTTCGTCGGCGCGGGTGTCAACTTTCTGCTCGGCGCGGCGGTGCTGCATTTGCATACGCTCGGCGTGCCGGTGGCGTTGACGGCGCTCGCGTTTATCGTCGGCCTGTTCGTGATTCCGTTCGCGCCGGAGACGAAGGGCGAGGTTTTACCGCAGTGAGTTTGGCCGTTTGGCTGAGTGGCGGGCGGAGTTGCCCCTGCGCATTATTGCGTGGGGTCAACGTCCGCGAGTAGGGGCGATAGTCTGATTGTCAAAGCGTATCTTATTTTATTCAATCAATTAAAGTTGGTCGTCAAACTTTGCTGGTGCATTAACAATTCAAACGAGAAGCTTGACGCCGTCGGTCCTCTCCAATGGTGGCTTGAGCTACGCAGCCACAATCAAAGATTCATGAACACTTCTGGTTTTGACGAGACCCGGGTCGTTTCCGTGAAAGCAGCGAGCGAAAGTCGCAGCACTGGACTGGAGACGACGTTGCATCTGTTGAGCTCCACAAAAACGCGCTGAGACTGGCGAGATCAATCGCACAGTTACAGGCGCGTGGCGTATTGTCTCGTGAGCTAGTGGATGATGGTCCAACGGAAAATACGAAACCGGGCCGTGAGGTCTTTCCGACCGGGCACGGCGTTTCTGGCCTTGACAGCGGCGACGCATAAATAAGGCGTGACACGAACTTCATGAGTGGCCGACTTTTAGCGCTGCTTCCATCTCAATCCACCTGCCGCCGCACGCGCCCGCCAGGGCGCAGCACCGAAAGCAGCGGCCACCCGAGATTCACCCCCAGACTCGCGACCACGATCAGCACCATGCCCGCCAGTTGCGGCATCGACAGCGCCCGTCCATACACGACGGCATCGACCACGATCGCCGTCAGCGGATACACGAACAGCAACACGGCGATGATCGGCGTGCTCAGCTTGGGCAACGCGCCGTAAATCAGCACATACGACAGCCCGGTATGCAACACGCCCATGCCGACCAGCCAGAACCACTGCATCGGGCCGATATGCACGGCAGTGAGCGGCGCGATGAACGGCAGGCAGACCACACCGACCGCGCACTGCGCGAGCGTCAGCAGATGCGGCCGCAAATTGCCGAGCCCTTTGGCGATCAACGTGACGCTCGCATACAGCACCGAACCCACCAGCGCTTCGCCGATGCCGATCAGATAGCTCGCATGGCCTTGCAAATTCTCCGTGGCCGCGACGCCCGACGCGAGTACGAGTCCCACGAAAGCGGTCGCGATCCAGCCGAGCCGGTCCACGCCGAGCCGCTCGTTGAACAACGCCGCGCCGATCAGCACGACCCAGAACGGCTGCACGTGAAACACCACGGTTGCAACCGCGATGCTGGTGCGATGAATCGCATCGAAGAAACCGACCCACTGCGTGACCATCAGCACGCCCGTAATCAGCGCCAGCGTGACGGTGCGTCGAGTGAAATGCGCGCGCGTGAAGAAGCCTTTCCACGCGCAATACGCGGCGAGCGACAGAAAGCCGAACAGGCAGCGAAAAAATACGAGCGTGAGCGCGCCGAGGCGCGCTTCCTCGACGAAGACCCCGAGCGTGCCCATCAAAAGCCCGCCGCTGGCCAGCGTGATGGCGCCTTGTTGACGTTGGGTGAGGGACATACGCAACGGCTCCGCGAATTGATGTGATGAGGTGATGCCCCGAGTATTGCGCGGCTTGCACGGCACCGACAAACGAATTAAATTGAGTAATTCCATAAGCTGGATTGATAAATCATGCACCCCGAATTCGACGTCGATCTGCTGCGCACCTTCGTCGCGGTGGTGGAAACGGGCAGCTTCACGAAGGCGTCGACGACCGTGCATCGCTCGCAGGCGGCCGTCAGCATGCAGATCAAGCGGCTCGAAACCATGCTCGGCACCACGTTGTTCGCCCGCAACACGCGCAATCTGTCGCTCACGCGGCCGGGCAATACGCTGCTCGAATACGCGCGGCGCGTGCTCGCGTTGCATGAGGAGGCGTGGTCGGCGATCGTGCGGCCGGAGGTGACCGGGCGCGTCGTGCTCGGCGCGCCGGACGATTACGTGTCCTCGCTGCTGTCGCCCGTGTTGCGGCGCTTCTCGAATCTGTATCCGCACGTGGAGATCGAAATCGTCTGCGCGCAGAGCACGTCGCTCGCGCCGATGCTGGCCGACAACAAGATCGATCTCGCTTTCGTCACGCGCGACCGCAAGATGCGCGGCGAATTCGTGCGCAGCGAGCCGATAGTGTGGGTGGGGGCGTCGGTGGATACGCCGGTGCTGGCGGTGTCGCCGCTACCGGTGGGGCTCTATGAGCCGGGCTGCGTGGCGCGCCAGCATACGCTGGCCGCGCTCGACGGCGCGCGGATTCGCTACCGCGCGGCATTCAGCAGCGCGAGCCTGATGGGACTGGTGGCGACCGTGGATGCGGGGTTGTCGGTGATTGCGCTCACGCGTTGCAGCGTGCCGCCACGGCTTACGATTCTCGGTGAAGCGCAAGGCTTGCCGAAGATCGCGCCGCTGGAAATCGTGGTGGCGCGCAGCGCCAAATCGGATCGACCGACCTGCGATTATCTGGCCGCGCAGATGATGCAGGACCTCTCGCTGCGGCCTCAGGCTCAACCGCGAGCGTAAGCCGTCACCTCGCCATCCACCGCGAGCCGCACCTGTTCGCCCGGTCGCGGGCAAAGATAACCCGGCACGCGTGCGCGCACCATCGTCCGCATGTCGGAATGCAATTGCAGCGCGACGCCCGCGTCCTGCCCCTGAAAGATCACTTCCGTGACGACAGCGTCATAGGCCACCGCGCCGTTGGGCATCGTTTCTTCGGCGCGCAACAAGCGGATCTGCTCGGGCCGCACCATCACATCGACTGCGCCCTGGCCCATCGGCCCGGACAACGCCAATTCGCCCAGTTCACAACTCACGCGATCCTGCCTGACCATGCCCGGCAACAACACCGCCTCGCCGACGAACGATGCCAGTTCGCGCGTCACGGGCCGGCGGTAGAGCGTCTCCGGCGTCGCGGTCTGGATCAGCCGGCCGTTCCACAATACCGCCACTTCATGCCCGAGCGACAACGCCTCGGATTGATCGTGCGTGACCAGCACGGCTGTCGCGCCGGTCGCGGCCAGCGCGCTGGCAACCGCTTGCCGGGTTTCGAGCCGCAACGCGGCGTCGAGCGATGAGAAGGGTTCGTCGAGCATCACCAGCGTGGGCGACGGCGCGAGCGCGCGCGCCAGCGCGACGCGTTGCTGCTGGCCGCCCGACAACTGCTGCGGCGCGCGTTCGCCGAAGTTCGCCGGCAAGCCGACCAGTTCTAGCAACTCGGCCACACGATGCCGCGCGCGCCGTTGTGCGCGCGGCAAGCCGAACACGATGTTGTCCGCCACCGATAGATGCGGAAACAGCGCGCCTTCCTGCGGCACATAGCCGATGCGGCGCTGTTCGGATGGCACATGCAGGTCGTCGCCGACCACGCGGCGGCCGTCGATGTCCACACTGCCGCCATCCGCGCGTTCGAAGCCGCACAGCAGGCGCAGCAGGGTGGTCTTGCCGCTGCCCGACGGGCCGAGCAGCGCCAGCAGCGTGCCGCGTTCGACGGACAGATCGATGCCGTGCAGCACCGGCGTGCCGTCGAATGATTTTTGCAGCCCGCGGATACGAAGTTCGCTCATGAAAATCCGATGGTAAAAGCGCGGCGCGTCAGCCGCGTTCGCCGAGTAGCGCCGATTTGCCGAGCAGCGCGAACAGCAGGCCCGAGGCGAACAGCGAAATGCCGGTGAGTAACGCTGCGTAGGGCGCCGCCGCGGCGAACGCCATCGTCGAGGTGTCGGCCCAGACCTGGGTGGCGAGTGTTTGCGTGTCGAGCGGGGAGAGCAGTAGCGTCGCGTTCAGTTCGGTGACGACCGAGATGAACACCATCGCCGCGGCCGCGCCGAGTCCAGGTCCCGCCAGCGGCAACACCACACGGAACAGCGTCTGCGACCAGCTCAGGCCGAGCGCGCGCGCGGTCTCCTCGAGACGCGGCTGGGCCTGCATGAAGGCGGCGCGCACACTGACCAGCGCCAGCGGCATGAACAGCATGGAGTAGGCGATCACCAGCAGCGTCGCGCTCTGATAAAGCGGCTGCAGCGCGTGCACCGCGAGCGACACGATCGCCAGTGCGATCACCAGACCCGGCACGCCTTGCGCGAGAAACACGGTGCGTTCGAACAACGTCGCGAAACGGGTCGGATAGCGCACCAGCAGGAACGCGAGCGGCACGACCAGCAAGGTGGTCAGCAGTGCGGCGGCAAGCCCGAAACCGAGCGACGAGAGCGTGGCGTTGAACAGCAGTTCGGGCGACACATCCGCCGGTGTGACGGCCGCCGCGCCCGGTTGCGTGAGCCAGTAGCCGATCATGCCGAGCGGCACGCCGAGCGTGGTGATCGACAGCAGCGCAAAGCCGGCGACGACGATCCAGCGCCACGCGCCGAGTTCATAGCGCAACACCGCGCGACGTGTGCCGCGATCGACGCGTTCATAACGCGCCGCGCCGCGCACGCGAAACTCGAATGCCAGCACGATCAGGCAGATCACGATCAGCAGGCACGCGAGCAGCGAAGCGCCGCCGCCATCGAAACTGGTGCGGAATTCTGCGTAAATCTGCGTGGTGAACGTGTGAAAACGCAGCAGCGTAAACGCGCCGAACTCGGACAGCACGCCGAGCGCCACCAGTAGCATGCCGCCGAGCAGCGCCGGACGCAGTTGCGGCAGCACGACGCGAATGAAAGTGGTCCAACGGTTGCAGCCAAGTGCGCGCGCGCTTTCTTCGAGCGCCGGATCCATGCCGCGCAACGCGGCGGCGACCGGCAGATAGACGAGCGGAAAATACGCACAGGTCAGCACGAGCAACGCGCCCGCGAAGTCCTGCAAATCCAGGCTCAGCGACACCCACGCATAGCTCGAGATGAAGGCGGGCATGGCGAGCGGCGCGGCGCTCAATACGGCCCACGCGCGGCGTCCCGGCAAGTGCGTGCGTTCGACGAACCACGCGGCGGCCGTGCCGATCACGGCGGCGACCAGCGTGGTCGAGACGGTGATCATCAACGTGTTAACCAGCAGTTCGCCGACGAGCGGCCGGAAGATCAAGTCGATCGCCTCGCCGACGCCGAAGCTCGCGGCGCGCCAGAACGTAAACGCAATCGGCAGCAACACCAGCAAAGCGCTGAGTGCCGCTGCCGCGAACAGTCCGCGAGGCGCGCGCGAACGGGCGCGCGCCGGGACAGTGGGGACAGCCGGTGGTCCGGCTGACAAAGCTTCGCTCATTACAGCAGGCCTGCCTGGCGCAGCAGCTTGCCGGCCTGGCTGTCGTCGCCGAGTTGCTGGATCGTCAGCGGCGGCGGGCTCAGTTCGGCGAACGGCTTGAGGATCGGATCCGGTGCGACGCCTGCGTGCAGCGGATACTCGAACATCACGTGGCTATTCGCCATCAACTGTTGCGCGCGGTCGCTGACCAGGTACGCGAGAAACTTCTGTGCGCCGTCCGTGTTGTGCGCGGACTTCAGCACCGCGGCGCCCGATACGTTCACGGCCGCGCCGGCGTCGCCGTTGCCGAAGTGATAGATCGCGCTGCGAGTTTTGCCGTCGCCGAGTTCGGCATGCAGGCGCGCCCAGTAATAGTTGTTGATCAGACCGGTCGCGACACCGCCGCGGTTCACGGCGGCGACCACGCCTTCGTCGTCGTCGAAAATCTGCGCGTTGGCTTTCAGGCCCTTGAGCCATTGCACCGTTTGCGCTTCGCCCTTCAGCGCGAGCACCGCGGAGACGAGCGGCAGGAAGTCGCCGTCGCTCGGGGCAATGCCGATCTTGCCTTTCCATTCCGGCTTGGCGAGATCGAACAGCGATTGCGGCAGTTGCGAAGCCTGAACCTTGGTGGTGTTGTAGGCGAGCACGTTTTCACGCGCGGTCACCGCGACCCATGCGCCGGTCGGCGAGCTGAAGCGCGCCGGCACGGTGGCGAGCGTCGAGCTGTCCACTTTGTTCAGCAGGCCTTTCTCTTCGAGCAGCATCAGCTCCGGCGAGTTTTCCGTGAAGTACACATCCGCGGGCGTGGCCGCGCCTTCAGCGACGATCTGCGCGGCCATCGCCGGGCCTTCGCCGTTGCGGATCTTCACCGAGATGCCCGATTGCTTTTCGAAGTCCTTGGCGAGCAGATTGACGACCTGCTCGTGCTGCGCGTTATACAGCGTGATCGACGCGGCCTCGGCCGCCGACGGCACCGTCGCGAAAGCGGCCAGCGTGAGGGCGGCCGCGCTGCCCAGCGTATTGGCCAGGACACGCAGACGAGTGCCAAACAAGTTGTAAGCCATGATCCAGAAGTCCGTTGTGATGTTGTAGTTGATCTGTGTTGTGTCGACTGCGTCTGCTTTACGTCTCGAACAATCCCGCGCCGATATACGAACCCGGCTTCGCGCCCGGCGGCACAGCGAAAATCGCGCTGCCGACGTGCGTCGTGAACTGGTTCATCATGTCGAACTTCGCGAGCCTGTCGTTGATCGGAATGAAGCCGCTGCGCGGGTCGCTCTGATGCGCGATGAAAATGAGGCCCGCGTCGTACTCCGTTTCCTGGCGCCACGGCGGCCAGCGCTCGATGTAGAAGTTCGTGCCGTCGTTATACGAGTACGAACGCCGCAAAATCTGCGCGCCGTTGTTGCTCGCCTGATTCGACAGACGCACGTGCGAGTTCTCCGGAATCACCGGATTGCCGTCCTTGTCCTCTTCCTTCAGGTCCACGGCGTCGAACTCGTTCTGCTTGCCGATCGGCGCGCCGCTGTACTTGTGACGTCCGAACACCTGTTCCTGGAAGTCCAGTTCGGTGTTGTCCCAGTGCTCCAGCGTGATGCGGATGCGCCGCACGACCGTGTAGGTGCCGCCTTCCATCCACGGCGCGTCGGCGCTCGCGCCGGCCCACACGAACTGGTTCATCAACGGCGGCTTGGCGGTGGACGGATTGTTGGTGCCGTCCTTGAAGCCCATCAGATTGCGCGGCGTCTGACCGCGCGGACCCGACAGGAAACCGGACTGGCCCCAGCGCATCGCCGCCGTGCCGTACGCGAGGCGCGACAACTGCCGGACCGCGTGAAACGCGACCTGCTGATCGTTCGCGCAGGCCTGGATATACAGATCGCCGCCGGTTTTTTCCTTGATCAACTGGTCGCCGTTAAAGCGCGGCAGATCGACGAGCGCGGCGGGGCGGCGCGCGGCGAGGCCGTAGCGATCCTTGCCCTCATGCGTGAAGAGACCGGGGCCGAAGCCGAAGGTGATGGTCAGCCCGCAGGGGCCGAGGCCGAGCACATCGCCGGAATCAGGCGCGGCCTTGTTGTCGGCGGCGTCGCCGGTCGGCAGCGGCGCGGCCGTGCCGCCTTGCGTGAGACGCGCGGCGGCGTCGGTCCAGGCGCGCAGCAGTGCGATCACGTCCTCGCGCTTCTCGGTGGTGAGATCGAGCGCGGCGACGTAGGTGTGACTTTGCTGCGGCGTGACGATGCCGCCTTGATGCGTGCCGTAAAACGGCTCGACGGCGAGTTGCGGATCGGCGAGAGCATGCGGCTGCGTTTTGCCTAGCGCGTTCTGCGATGTCGCGAGACCCGCGCCGAGGCTCGCGCCCGCCGCGACCGCGGCGCCGCCCGCCTTGAGAAACCCGCGCCGTTTGGGGCGCGGGGGTTGATCGTTTGCCATGGTTACTTCACCTTCGTTCGGCTTTGGAATGTGCAACTTACTTTGCGAGCACCAGCGTGTTCACGTCGTCCTGCACGTAGTAGAAACCGTCGCCTTCAGGCGTCATCGCGAGACCGAACAGGTCGCCGTTGCCCGGGGGCGATTGCGCCTTGTCGGTGTCGATCCAGCGCGCATAGATCTGCTTGCCGCTGGCCGGATCGATTTCGACGATCTGGCCGTTCAGCGCGTTGGTGACGAGCAGGTGGCCGTTGGGAGCGGTCACCATCGCGAGTGGCCGGTGCAGCAGGCCGTCGGCGGTCAGTTGACGGCCGACGCCCGCGCTGCTGTCGCGCGTCATCGGTTCGTCGATTTCGGTGATGCGATTGCCGATCGCGTCGGACACGTACAGCAGTTTCTGATCGGGCGAGAGCGCGAGGCCGGTCGGGCCGACGAGGAACACGCCCTTGTCCGCCTGCGCGCCGAAGCCGCTGCCCACCACTGTTTCTTTCTTCACGACCGGCGGCTTGCCGGCCGGCACGTCGAGATCCAGACGCAGCACGGTGGCCTGCTTGAACACCGGCGGATTGCCGTCCGCTCCGCCCACGCCGAAGCCGGCGTTGCTGACGAACAGCGTGGCGCTGCTGCCGTTGTCGACGACCGCCATGTTGCCCCACGGATCGTTGATGTTCGGGCTGCTGATGGTCGAGGCGACTTTGCCTTGCGGATCGATCACGATCAGGCAGCCGGCGCCCTTGGTGCCGGTGGTACCGTCGTTGCTCGGCGTGCTGCCGACGATCACATAGCCGGACTTGAGCATGGTCATCGCGGTCGACAGGCCGATGCCGCCAGGGCATTCCTTCAGATCGCGCGGCACCGTCGCGAACACCGTCATCTCCTTGGTGTCCGGGTGATAGTTGATGATCGTGCTGCCGGTGCCTTGCAGATTGGTCGAGTTGTTGAAGTTGCCGACCAGCACGTCACCTTGCTTGACCGTACCGGCCGTGACCGGCGCGACCACCACCGCGTACGGATTCTGGTCGCCGTTGCCGGGCACGGTGTTGATCAGCGTGGTGTGGTGCTTGACGGTTTCAAGGAAACCTTGCGGATCGGCGTGCGCGCTGCCGGCGGTCGCGAATGCGGCCGCGCTGACAGCGGCGGCGATCAGGGCCCGCGCGGCGCGAGGCGAAAACCGGCGCGTGGGAGTGTTCACGATTGAGCCTCCGTGCCTGCGCACAAAGCGGTGGTTGCGGTCATGATCGAAAGCATGGGATTCGATTGGGTCGGTAGCGTGTGAATGGGGCGCGGACGTCATCAGAAGTTGATGTTGGTCCGCACGCCGATGACGAACGTGTTGCGCAGCGGCTGCGTCGGATCGTTCGGATTCTGGCCGGCGCCGGCGTTGAACGTGTATTGCGCGTCCGCTTGCAGTTGCCACCACGGATTGACCTGGTACTGGTACGTCGCCTCGAGCGTGGTTTCGCTGGTGCGTATGCCGTACGGGCTGTTGCTGAATGCCCGCGCATCCGTATCGAGGCCGTTCACGTGATTGCCGACCTTGATGTAGGTGAGCGCGAGGCCGACGCTGTCGTTGTCGCGGCCGGCGAACGGCGCTTTCATCACGACGCCGAGGTTGGCGGCGAGGCTCACCAGGTTGCGGTCGCCGGGCGCGCCCATCACGCGGGCAAAGACGCCGATGCTGCGCGGCTCGTCCGGGTCCGGACGCCAGATCATCTGGTCCGCCACGGCGTAGAAGCTGTAGTCGCCGTGATGATTCTGGGCGATGCCGCTGCTGGCCGGATTGGCGAGCGACAAGCCGGTATTGTCGTAGCGCTGATCCGCGAAGCTGCCGTTGTTGTACCAGACACCGAGCTTGTAGGTGCCGGGCAAACCGCCGCCGCCCGCGCCGACCATTTCGCCATCGGCCGGCTGGTTGATCGCGTACTGCAACTCGCCGATGAACAGCGTGCCATTGTGCAGGTTGAAGTTAGTGCCGCTCTTGTTGTCCGGGTTGTTGCCGAGCGGGTCGCCGTCGTACACGCCTGCCAACGCCGTCAACGCCGGCGTGATCTGGCCGCGCACGCGCACGCCGAGGTCCGACAGCGGATACGCCGGGCCGCCGGACGGCATGTCGTACGAGGGCAGGGCGGGCCAACCGAACATCGTGTTGACGAACAGCGCCGAGTACTGACTCGTGATGAACTCCTGGTCGATACTTTGCTGACCGATCTTCACATCGATGCGCTTGTTCAGGAACGACTGCTGATACCACAATTCCCACAGACGGGTTGCGTCGTCGGCTTCGATGCCGCTCGCCGTATTCAGCGTGCCGAGCTTGTTGGCGCTGAGGTTGGCACCATGGATCTGCAAGGCGCTGACGTTGAACAGGCCACCCGGCAAACCGAACGCTTTTTGCGTGTCCAATTGCACGGTGCCGGTGGTCAGGCCGTCGTAGTCGGCGCCGCGCGCGAGACCGCCGCGCAGGTTGGCGAGCACTTCGCTGGTTTCGGTGAGCGTGAAGGTCACGCCGTATTTGCCGAGCCAGGGGCGCAGGCCGCCTATGTCGCCGAGCATTTGCTGTCGATTCCAGAAGCCGGTCCACTGGTTCGTCTGGGTCGCCTGAATCTTCAGGTCGGCCTCGGGCGCTTCCGGCGCCGCGTCGGGATTGGCTTCGGCCATGGCGGCGCCAGCTGTCAGCGACGCCCACGCGAACGCCGTGCAAAGCGCGGCACGCCGCATGGAGGGCAAACGCGAACGGCGCGTGGTGTTGGCGCGCGGCACGGAATCGCGAAACGGACGGGCTGCTACGCCGGGTCCGCTGAAATGGGCGAACTTCATCGAAATCCTTATTGGTGTTGTATCGACTGATTTGAACCATCGCGGCGCATCGCCGCATGCCCGCGATTTGCTGCATTGGTTCGCGACGCCAAATGCAGCAGATTGCGAGATCGTACGCATGCGGATTTGGTGCGTCAACACAAATGAGAACGATTCGCATCAATATTACTGACATATAACTTTGCTCTTTACGTACTGCTACTAAACGGCATTTGCACGTAATTTGCAGAGAATGAGAACGTAATGAATCTGTATGGTGGTGGTCATATGAACGCGTTCCGGGGTGGGGTGTCGAACTCGCACGAGTACCCGAAACGCCAATTCAGGAGATGGATATGAACAAACGCAGAGTGTTGATTTCGTTGCTGGCGAGCGGCGGTTTGCTGGTGAGTGGCGTCTCGAATGCGCAGCTGAATCTCAAACAGTTCGGCATAGGCGGCGGCGACAGTTCCGCGGGCGCTGGGGCGACGGCGTCGTCCGGCGGCGTGTCGCAACTGTTGCAGACCTACGTGGGCGCGAACCAGCAGGTGCTCAGCGGCCAGTCGAGTCTGGCCTCGGCGATGGGGATGAGCAGCGCGGCGGGGCAGGCGCAGCAGGCGGCGGGATTGCTGAGCGGCGGCACGCCCTCAGTGAGTCAATTGACGCAGATGGGCAGCACGCAGCAGTCGCTCTCGCAGACGCTGACCCAGGCCTTCGCTAGCCGCGCGAGCGGTGGTGCGTCGGCCACGCCGATCAACAAGGAGGCTTTCACGGACGGCCTGTCGTCGCTCGGTAAAGGCGTGAGCCAGTATTCGAGCCTGCAGTCGGGGCTCGGCAGTATCGGGCAGATGAATCCGTCGTCGCTGCTGCAGGCCGGCATGAATCCGCAGACGGCGCAGAGCGCGTCATACATCGCGCAATCGGCGCCGGGGCAGTTGCAATCGTTGATGTCGACGCTGAGCTCGGCCGTGCAGTTCGCGTCGAGCCACGGCATCAGCGTGCCGTCGATTGCGACCTCGGCGCTAAAGGGCGGTCAATAAGAAACCGGTTCGGAAATGAACGCCGCCCTCGTTCGGGCGGCGTCGGCCGGCGACTACGAAAACAGGTAAAGGCCGCCACAGCGAGCGGACCACAAAAGCGGCTATGATCGATTTCCAAAACCGCACGGCCGCGCATCACCGATAAGCGTCCTGCGTCCAAAACCATACCGGAACCCTGCCGATGTCTCACACAGTGAATCTGGACAACTATTTCGCCCGCATTGGCTATGAAGGCCCGCGCGCTGCAACGCTGGAAGTCGTTCACGCGCTTCACCGGTTGCATCCGCGCGCGATTCCGTTCGAGAACCTGAACCCGCTCACGCGACGTCCAGTGCAACTGGATCTCGAATCGGTCGAGCGCAAACTCGTCACCGAACACCGCGGCGGCTACTGTTTCGAACAGAACGCGCTATTCGCCAACGTGCTGATGCAATTGGGCTTCGAGGTCACGCCCTTGCTCGGGCGCGTGCTGTGGGGCCGCGAATCGGATGCGCCGCCGCCGCGCACGCATATGGTGCTGCGCCTCGACATCGAGAACGAAGCCTGGATCGCCGACGTGGGTTTCGGCAGCGTGACGCTGACCGCGCCGCTGCGGCTGACCGCGGGCCTCGCGCAGCCCACCGAACTCGGCACGTTCCGTCTCGCCGACGCATCGCGCGACGCGCTTTTTCTCGAAGTGCAGGCGCGCGACGAAAGCTGGGCGCGGGTCTACCGCTTCGATCTGCAACCGGTCGAGTGGATCGATTACGAAACCTCGAACTGGTACACGTCGACCTCGCCGGAAGCGATTTTCGCGAGCACGCTGATCGTGTGCCGCGTGCTGCCCGAAGCGCGGCTCGCGCTGCTCAACGATCAACTGAGCGAACGCGCAGCCGATGGCCGGCTCATCAGCGAGCGGCAACTCAGGAGCGCCGGCGAACTCGCGGCGTGTCTGCGCGATCAGTTCGGCTTGAACACCGGCGAGATCGACATCGCCGAAATATTCGACCGCGTGCGCACGCCGGCGAAAACCGCGTAGCAACGAACCGTCATGGTCGCGCGTCTCATCTTTCAAACGGTGGTCTGGCTGGTGGGCATGGGCGCGCTGCTGTTCGGCGCGGCGGGCACCTTGGCATGGCCGGCCGGGTGGTGGTATGTGATCGAGTTGGGCGTGCTGAGCCTGTGGATCGGTTTGTGGCTGGCGCGCCATGATCCGGGCCTGCTCGCCGAGCGACTGTCGCCATTCGTGCAGGAGCAGCAAAGCCGCTGGGACCGCGTTTTCATGGTGAGCGTCTCGGTGGCGTGGTGCGGCTGGCTCGTCCTGATGGCGTTCGACTCAATGCGCTTTCACTGGACCGCGCCGTTGCCGGTGGCACTGGTCAGCCTCGGCTCGCTCTGCGTGTTCCTCTGCCTCTTCATGTGCCGCTTCGTGTTCCAGGCCAATAGCTATGCCGCGCCGGTCGTGAAGATCCAGGCGAGCCGCGGGCATAAAGTGATCGACACCGGTCTTTACGCGCATGTCCGTCATCCCATGTATTCCGCCGCGCTGCTGCTGTTCGTCGGCACGCCCTTGCTGCTCGGATCGTGGTGGGGACTCGCCTTCGTGCCGGTCATGGTGATCGGCATTGGCTGGCGAGCGGTGCGCGAAGAGCGCGTGCTGGCCGCGCAACTCGACGGTTACACGGACTACATGGCGCGCGTGCGTTATCGCTTCGTGCCGTTCATCTGGTAGGGCGCATCGAACCGCCGTCTCCGTGCGCGTTTGCTCAGCTTGCATCAACCTGTCTAGACAAAACGAATTGCGCTTGCCGGTGCTGCGAAGCACGCCGTGCCTCTTCCGCGCATTAAGAACTCCCCGCAAAGCCACGCCACGCTGCATCGTCTAGGGGCTTACCCGATGATTCCGCCAATTTCTCGCAAATTCTCTTGCGACAGCTTTTTGACTCATGCAGACTTGTCTATACAAATTAAGCGGCGATTAAACATTCGGCTCGACGGTTTCCTCAATCAAAGGAGTTTCGACGTGAAAGTGAAGCGCACGACGGCAGCAAAAGCATTGATCGGCGCCGTTCTCGGCGCCGCGGCGATTTTCGCGGCACCGGTGCAGGCCAAAGACTGGAAGACGGTAACGATCGCGCTCGAAGGCGGCTACGCGCCGTGGAATCTGACCTTGCCGGGCGGCAAGCTGGGCGGCTTCGAACCCGAACTGGTCGCCAACCTGTGCGAGCGCATCAAGCTGCAATGCAATCTCGTGGCGCAAGACTGGGACGGCATGATTCCCGGTTTGCAAGCGGGCAAGTTCGACGTCCTGATGGATGCGATCTCGATCACGCCGGAGCGTGAAAAGATCATCGCCTTCTCGAAGCCGTACGCCGCCACGCCTGCCACGTTCGCCGTGGCCGATGCGAAGGTGTTGCCCAAAGCCGCGCCGGGCGCGGCCGTCGTCAAGCTGTCGGGCGACCCGAAAGCCGACCAGCCGACCGTCGACGCCTTGCGCAAGCAGTTGAAGGGCAAGACCATCGGCATTCAGTCGGGCACGGTCTACACCAAGTTCATCAATGACGGCTTCAAGGACATTGCCACGATCCGCGTCTACAAGACATCGCCCGAACGCGATCTGGATCTGGCCAACGGCCGCATCGACGCCTCGTTCGACGACGTGACGTACTACGCCGCCAACATCGACAAGAAAGAAACCGCGTCGATCGTGATGGCCGGTCCGAAGATCGGCGGCCCGATCTGGGGCCCGGGCGAAGGCCTCGCGTTCCGCAAGCAGGACGCCGACCTGAAGGCGAAGTTCGACACCGCGATCAGCGCCGCGCTCGCCGACGGCACCGTCAAGAAGCTCTCCGACAAGTGGTTCAAGACCGACGTCACGCCTTGATTCGCCTTCACGTTAAGAGGCAACGGCAGGCGCGTGGCGAAAACCAGCGCATGCCGGCCGGTTCGATCCGCCGCATTGGATGAAGATGAGAGGTAGGAAATGGCTCTGATACAGATGCTCGGCTTCGGGCCGGAAGGCTGGGGCGGCGTATTGCTGCTCGCGGCGTTGATGACGGTGGCGCTCACGCTCGCGGCGCTCGCGGTCGGCGCCGTATTCGGCGCGCTGGTGGCGGCCGCCAAGCTGTCGCGTTTTCGTACGCTGCGCGTGGTCGGCGATATCTACACCACCGTGTTTCGCGGCGTGCCTGAACTGCTCGTCATCTACCTGTTCTATTTCGGCGGCTCGACGCTCGTCACGACCGTCGGCCAGTGGTTCGGCGCGGAGGGTTTCGTCGGCGTGCCGCCGTTCGTGGTCGGCGCACTGGCCGTGGGCATGATTTCAGGCGCGTATCAGGCCGAGGTGTACCGCTCGGCGGTGCTGGCGGTGTCGCGCGGCGAACTCGAAGCCGCGCGCTCGATCGGCATGCCGACGCTGACCATGGCGCGGCGCATCCTGATTCCGCAAGTGCTGCGTTTCGCGTTGCCCGGCATCGGCAACGTCTGGCAATTGAGCCTGAAGGATTCGGCGCTGATCTCCGTGACGGGCCTCGCCGAATTGCTGCGCACGAGCCAGGTGGCGGCGGGTTCCACGCATCAGTACTTCACGTTCTTCGTAGTGGGCGGTGCGCTCTATCTGCTCATGACCAGCATCTCGAACCGGGTCTTCAACCGTGCCGAAGCGCACGTGGGCCGGTCCTTCAAGCGCAACTTCGCGCGTAACTGACGAGGGCGGCCATCATGCATTTCGACTTCGACTTTCTGTTCGACACGATCAAGCAACTGCTCGGGGCCGTGCCGACCACGCTCGGCCTGTTCTTCTGCTCGCTGATTCTCGGCGGCCTGCTCTCGCTCGTGATCGTCACGATGCGCGTGTCGCCGCACTGGCTGCCGAATCGCTTCGCGCGCGCTTATATCCTCGTGTTCCGCGGCTCGCCGTTGCTGATCCAGATGTTCCTCGTGTACTACGGCATGGGCCAGTTCGGTGTGATACGCGAGAGCTTCCTGTGGCCGGTGCTGCGCGAGCCCTACATGTGCGCGGTGTTGTCGCTCGCGCTATGCACGGCCGGCTATACCGCCGAGATCATTCGCGGCGGTTTGATGGCCGTGCCGGTCGGTCAGATCGAGGCAGGTTATTCGATTGGCCTGTCGGGCTTCGCGCTGCTGCGCCGCGTGATCGGCCCGATCGCCTTGCGCCAGTG
Organism: Paraburkholderia sp. RL18-101-BIB-B; assembly: GCF_046026985.1. Taxonomy (NCBI): domain Bacteria; kingdom Pseudomonadati; phylum Pseudomonadota; class Betaproteobacteria; order Burkholderiales; family Burkholderiaceae; genus Paraburkholderia; species Paraburkholderia sp. RL18-101-BIB-B. The sequence continues at coordinate 111,992 of NZ_JARESV010000018.1, read as the reverse complement.
TTTGCCGGCGTATTCGACTGAAGCGGTGCTGCTCGTCAAATCGACGGCGCTGGCGAGTCTCGTCACCGTGTGGGAAGTCACCGGCGTCGCGCAACAGATCATTCAGCAAACCTATCGCACGACGGAAGTCTTCATCTGCGCCGCGCTGATCTATCTGTTCCTGAATTTCGTCATCGTGCGGCTGCTCGGCATGCTCGAAACGCGTCTGTCGCGCCATCTGCGCGCGGCGCGCCCGCAGGCCGCGGCGAACCGCCCGGTTTCCGCCACCACCGAAGCACGCCGCGCCGCGCCCTGAACGGCCGCCCATCCTGGATGAATCTGGAGAATCCCATGAACGCTACGGCACCCGTTGCACTGTCGGTCAAGAACATTCACAAATCGTTCGGCGACCATCACGTGCTCAAAGGCATTTCGCTCGACGCCCATCAAGGCGACGTGATCTCGATTCTCGGCGCGAGCGGCTCGGGCAAGAGCACCTTCCTGCGCTGCCTGAATCTGCTCGAAACGCCCGACGACGGCTCGGTTTCGCTCGCCGGCGAAGAGTTGAAAATGAAGCGCCGCGGCGACGGCAAGCTGCAACCGAGCGACCGCCGCCAGGTGGACCGGGTGCGCTCGCAACTCGGCATGGTGTTCCAGAACTTCAATCTCTGGTCGCATATGACGGTGCTGGAAAATCTGATCGAAGGGCCGATGCGCGTGCAAAAACGCAGCCGCGCCGAGTCGGTGGAAGAGGCGGAAGCGCTGCTCGCGAAAGTCGGTCTCGCGGAAAAACGCGGCCACTATCCGGCGCATCTTTCAGGCGGTCAGCAGCAACGCGTGGCGATTGCGCGCGCATTGGCGATGCATCCGAAAGTGATGCTGTTCGACGAACCGACCTCGGCGCTCGATCCCGAACTGGTGGGCGAAGTGCTGCGCGTGATGCGCTCGCTGGCCGAAGAGGGCCGCACCATGCTGGTCGTCACGCACGAAATGGGTTTCGCGCGCCATGTATCGAATCGCGTGATGTTCCTGCACCAGGGGCAAGTGGAAGCCGACGGCACGCCCGACGAGGTGTTCGTCGAATGCAAGTCGGATCGGTTCCGGCAATTCGTTTCGAGCCATCAGGACCGCACCACCAACTGATCAGCATCACCAGATAACCTACCAAGCAGAGCACTGACATGGCCGTGATCCGTTCCGATCGTCCTCTCGACTGGGCTCAGGTGGCAGCGGTTGCCGCCGGCGAGCCGCTCGAACTTTCCGCCGGCACCCGCGCGCGCATCGCGGCGGCGCGTGTGCTTGTCGAACAGATCGTCGAGCGCGGTATTCGCGCGTATGGCGTGAATACCGGCGTAGGCGCGCTGTGCGACGTGATCGTCTCGCCCTCCGAACAGCGCACGTTGTCGCGCAACATTCTGATGAGCCACGCGGTCGGCGTCGGCGCGCCGCTCGGTGTCGCCGAAACGCGCGCGATCATGGCCGCGGCCGTCAATAACTTCGCGCACGGCCACTCGGGTATTCGCCTCGAAGTCGCGGACCAGCTGGTGGCGCTGCTCAACGCGGATTGCCTGCCGGAAGTGCCGGCGTTCGGCTCGGTCGGTTATCTGAGCCACATGGCGCATATTGCGCTCGTCTGCATCGGCGAGGGCTACGTGCGCTTTCACGGCGAGCGGCTTAAAGGACGCGACGCGCTGCAACGCCTCGGGCTCGAGCCGCTCGTGCTCGAAGCCAAGGAAGGGCTGAGTCTCGTCAACGGCACGCCGTGCGTCACGGGCCTCGCCGCGTTGGCGCTCGCGCGCGCCGAACGCCTGCTCGACTGGACCGATATGGTCGCCTCGATGAGCTTCGAGAATCTGCGCGGCCAGCTCGCGGCTTTCGACGAAGACTCGCTGGCCTTGCGCATCTCGCCGGGGCTGAACCTGGTCGGCGGGCGGATGCGCGCCGCGTTGGCCGACAGCGGCATTCTCGCGGCGGTGGTCGGTCAGCGTACGCAAGACCCGCTGAGCATGCGGACCATTCCGCACGTGCACGGCGCCGCGCGCGACGTGCTCGCCGCGACCGCCGACGTGGTCAATCGCGAGCTCGCCTCGATTACCGATAACCCGATCGTCGCCGGCACGCCGGAAGAGCCGCGCGTGTATTCGCAGGCGCACGCGGTGGGCGCCTCGATCGCGCTGGCAATGGATAGTCTCGCCACCGCGATCGCACAAGTCGCCGCGATGGCCGAGCGGCGCCTCGACCGTCTCGTCAATCCGCTGGTGAGCGGCCTGCCGGCGTTTCTCGCCGAGCCGGGCGGTACCTGTTCCGGTTTCATGATCGCGCAGTACACGGCGGCGTCGCTGGTCGCGCAGAACCGGCGGCTCGCGCTGCCCGCGAGTCTCGACGGCGGCATCACTTCGGCCTTGCAGGAAGATCACCTGTGTCACGCCACGCCCGCCGCGCTGAAGGCGCTGGAAATCATCGACAACGCCGGGCGCATCGTCGCGATCGAATTGCTAGCGGCGGCGCAAGCCTACGACCTGCAAAGTATCGACGCGCCACGCGCACCGCACACCGGAGCGTTGTGGCAGCGCGTGCGCCGCGCCGTGCCGACCTATCGCGACGACCGTCCGCTCGCGGACGACATGAGCGTCGCCTTTCGCATGATCGCCGACGAAGCGCCGCCGCCGTTGCCGAACCCTGGTAACATTGGCCCTCGGCCGGTCAGGTCCGTCGACGGCGCGGAGATGATGGCGCCGGCAACGCTTACGAATCTGGCGGCCGCGGGCCACGTCCGCGCGGCCGCGAGCATCGCCGTCAACGACGGGCAGGCCGCCGCGCACATGGCATGACTCGGACGATGCCGGTGAGCGGGCTTACCCGCCGGCGAGCCGGCCAAGGTGTACCCACCAAGTACAACCCGCGTACCACCCACGAGGTCGGAGTGAACACAACTACAAACGCGCGAATCGCGGAGACGCAGGACCGCCCTGATCGCGGCCAGGAGACACCCGCGAAAGCCCTGCCTGCCTATGAGCAGATCAAACGCTACGTGATCAGGCGCATCAGCGAAGGGGACTGGAAGCCCGGCGGGTTGATCCCGTCCGAAACGGAACTGGTGAAGGAATTTGGCGTAGCGCGCATGACGGTGTCGCGCGCGCTGCGCGAATTGACCACCGAACGCGTGCTCACGCGCGTGCAAGGCTCCGGCACATTCGTCGCGCCACAGCGCTACGAATCGACGGTGCTGGAAATCCGCAACATTGCCGACGAAATCGCCGCGCGTGGTCACCGCCATTCGGCGCGTGTGCTGACGCTCGAACCGAGCGACGACCCGCAGGCGCTCGAAGCGCTCGGTCTCGCCAGCGGGCCGGCGTTTCATTCGTGCATCGTGCACAGCGAGGAGGGCGAGCCGATCCAGTACGAGGACCGCTACGTCAATCCGAAGGTGTTCCCCGATTATCTGGAGCAGGACTTCACGATCGAGACGCCGAATCACTACATGGTGCGGCTCGCGCCGATTCAGCGCGCCGAGTTTCGCATCTATGCGCAGAAGCCCGACGCGTATGTGCGCCGGCATCTGTTGATGGATATCGGCGAGCCGTGCCTGCAACTATGGCGCCGCACGTGGGTGGGCGACGACGTGGCGACGTCGGTGCAGCTGTGGCACCCGGCGTCGCGTTTTCATCTTGCGGGCAACGTCTAACGTAGTACGACGCGTGCCGCGTTTTCAACCCTGGCGTTGCGACAGATCCGGCGAGAAGCGGCAGCCTAGCCGATAACGCGACCCAGGGTGCACGAAACGCGCGAACGTGACCGCCACGCCGCTCGTCCACGTGCGGCGCATCAGCGTGAGGCACGGTTCCTCCGCACGGATTTCGAGCAGTTCGGCTTCGGCGCGCGTGGGCAGGCCGGCGTCGACCACGTGCTCGACGTCGTGCGCCGGCACGATGTCGAACAGATATTCCGACGGCCTCACCGCCGAAAAATCCTGCAGCAGAAAATCCGGCGCGACGGCCGGATTCACAAACCTATCCTCGAGTTGCACCGGCAAGCCGTTCTCGCGATGCACGCAGATCACATGAAATACCGAAGCACCCGGCGCGAGCCCTAACGCGTTCGATACCATCACGGACGCCGTTTCGCGTTGCGACAGGACCGTGTCGCAGCGGTATTCATGGCCCCGCGAGCGGATCTCGTCGCCGATATGGGCGATCATCAGCAGCGTCGATTGCGGCTTGCTTTGCGCGACGAAGGTGCCGACACCTGAGACTCGCGTCACAAGGCCCTCTTCGGCGAGTTCACGCAGCGCGCGGTTGACGGTCATGCGCGACACGCCGAGCGTCGCCACCAGATCGAGTTCGGACGGCAGACGGTCGCCCGCGCGGCGCTCGCCCGATTCGATGACGTGACGGATATGGCTCTTGACCTGTTCGTAGCGCGCGGCCGGCGCGTCGGCCGCGGCGCGTGCGGCTTTCATCGCCGGCGCGGGAAGCGGCTTGTCGTGGGTGCGGCTGCGAACGGTGGAGGACATCGGCGGCCCTTGCGTCAGCGTCCGCGTGAAGCAGGCAGAAACCGGCGCGTGTTCATAGCGGTTGCGCTTCGTCGGGGCCGCGCGTCCAGAACGCGTTGCGGTCGAAGTAGTTTTGCAGGAACTGCCGCAAGCGCGGCTGCCCTGCATCGTGAAAGACATCGCGCGGTTTGCCTTGCACGGCGATCCGGCCTTGATCGATGAACATGACTTTGTCCGCGACCTGCGCGGCAAAGCCCATTTCATGCGTGACCACCGCCATCGTCATGCCGTCGCGCGCGAGCTGCTTCATCACTTGCAGCACTTCGCCGACCAGTTCCGGATCGAGCGCCGAGGTCGGCTCGTCGAACAGCATGATGTGCGGCTCCATGGCGAGCGCGCGCGCAATCGCCACACGTTGTTGCTGGCCGCCCGAAAGCTTGGCCGGATACGCGTCGCCCTTGTGTGCGAGGCCGACCGTTTCGAGCATCGCGTTGGCGCGGCGGCGCGCTTCATCGCGTGATAGATGCCGTACACGCAGCAACGATTCCATCACGTTGCCGAGCGCCGTCATATGCGGCCACAGATTGAACTGCTGAAACACCATGCCGACGTTGCGCCGCACGCGGTTGATTTCGCTTTGCGACGCGCGCACGCGTTTGCCGTTGCGCTCGCTATAGCCGAGCAGTTCGCCTTCGATGCGCACGTCGCCCTGATCGTAGGTTTCGAGCGCGGCGAGGCAGCGCAGCAGCGTGCTTTTGCCCGAGCCCGACGGCCCGATGATGCACACCACTTCCGAGCGCGCGATCTCGAGATCGACACCGCGCAGCACTTCGACTTCACCGAAGCGTTTGCGCAAATCGCGCACTTCGATCAGCGGCTCGCCGGACGATGGTCCGACGGTAGCAGTGGATGCGGAAGAGGGCATGTCGGCGATGGCGTTCATAAGAGGCTCCCGTTTCCGTTCATGCCATGAAGCGCGCGATGCGGGCCTCGGCCCACATGCCCGCGCGCGAAGTCAGTTCAACCAGCGCGAGATAGCACACACACAGCACCAGCAGCGTTTCGACGAAAGCAAAGGTGGCCGAGCCGATGCCGGTCAGCACGAACGTGAGTTCGGGCACGGTGACGATGGACAGCACGGCCGTCTCCTTGCTCAGCACGATAATCAGATTGGTCAGCGCGGGCACGATCAGCACGAGCATTTGCGGCACCTGAATCCGCACGACCGCCTGCCAGCGCGTGAGGCCAAGACACGACGCTGCTTCCAGATGACCCGGCGGCACGGATTGAAAGCCGGAGCGAAAGGCTTCGGCGAAATACGCGCTGCCGTAAAGGCCCAGACCGAGCACGCCGGCGGTCATCGGTTCGAGCGTGAGCCCGAAGGACGGGCCGCCGTAATACAGCAAAAAGAGTTGCACGAGAAACGGCGTGCCGCGAAACAGTTCGATATAGAAGCGCAATATGCCGCGCACCCAGCGTCCGCAAAAGAGTTGCAGCACGGCAATCAGAAAGCCGATCAGGATGCCGATCGCGACGCCCGCGGCCCAGGTGCCGAGCGTCGTGGCGAGGCCCGCGGCGATCGGCTGCAGGTTGTGCGTGATGACGGTGGGATCGAGCTTTTGCATGGCGTGGTGTCGATGTCGAACTCAGGCGTGCTGCAAGCGATATTCGGCGGCGTGCGCGACGAGCGCAAGCGCACCGCAGATCACGAAGTAGATCAGCCCGGCCGCGACGTAGGCTTCGAGCGGCCGATAGGTGCTGGCCGCAATGTTCTGCGCGGTGCGTGTCAACTCGGCCACGCCCACCACCGAGATCAGCGACGAAGCCTTGATCAAAAGCACCATTTCATTGACGAGCGAGGGCAGCGTCAAACGGAACGCTTGCGGCACGAGAATGCGGCGCAGCATGTCGAACGGCGACAGCCCGAGCATGCGCGCGGCTTCGAGATGGCCCGGCGGAACGCTGAGAAAGCCGCCGCGCAATATTTCGGCGATATACGACGCGGAGCACAACGACACCGCGCTGAGCGCCGCCACGATCGGCGACACGTTGATGCCCGCGAACGGCAACAGGTAATACACGAGCAGCAACTGCACCAGCATCGGCACGCCGCGAAAGAAGAACACATAAGCGCCGCCGAACATGCGCGCCGCGCGGTTCGGCGAGAGCCGCGCCGCGCACACGCCGATCGCGACGAAGAACCCGATCAGGAGACCAGTCAGCGAAATGCCGATGGTGGCGAGCGCCGCGTGCAGCAGCAGCGGCAAGCCCTGGAGGAAGACGGTCGTGCTGAACATAAGCGTCGCACTCGCTGGAACGGGGAGGGCGATGCGGCTCGTGGCAAAGGCCGCATCGCGTGCATCAAGACACGTGCAACATCAGTCGATCAATAGTTCGGCGCGGGCATGGTCGTCGGCGCGTCCATTGCGACACCGAACCATTTCTTCTGCAACGCGGCGAGGCGTCCGTCGCTATGCATTTTCACGAGCGCGGCGTTGAAGGCATCGGCGAGCGGCTTGCTGTCCGCGTCTTTACGCAGGCAGTAAGCGAAGTACACCTTTGCGCCGAACGGCGGCTGCACTACGGCGAACGTCTCCGGGCGCTGCTTGGCCACGTACGCGATGTTGGTCATGGAGTTCGCGACCGCCGCGATGCGACCGGCGGCGAGATCGGCGTAAGCCTGATTGTTGTCGACGTATTCGCGGATTTCAGGCGGCTTCGGCAACGTGGCGACATAGGCCTTCAACTGGTCGAGCTGCGCCGAGCCCTTGCCCGCGCCGACCGTTTTGCCCGCGATATCCGACGATTGCTTGACTGACGTATCGTTCGCGCGTTTGAGCAGCGCGTCGGTGGCGTCCGCGATCGGCAGCGTGTACGTGTAGCGCTCCATGCGCGCCTTGGTGACGGTGAGCGGGCCGCCGACCATGTCGAACTTGCCGGCTTCCAGACCCGGCAGCACGCTTGGCCACGGCAAGTCGATAAAGCGCACCTTCACGCCCATTTCCTTGCCGACCTCGGCGAACAGATCTTTGTTGAAACCCGCTTGCTGACCGTTTTCGAGGAAGTCGAAGGGCGCGAACTGCATCTCGGTGCCGACCACCAGTTCGCCGGCTTTCTTCACTTTGGCGAGCTGGTCTTCCGCGTGGGCGGTGACGCTTGCCGCGCACAACGCCAGCATGACCAAACGACACTTCCAGCCTGCAAGGATGCTCATGGGATTCTCCGGTTGGCAAAGCGGTGTCGCGCGAAAATGGTGCACGAAACGAGTCCTTTCGGATTCGGCGCGAGTCATGCGAGGCAGTATATACCGCAGTTTTCGCGCGAAATAAATAAACGCGCGAGTAGAGAAAAGCCCTTATACGAAGCGCTGCAAAGCAACTTGCGGGTACGCTTTTGGCGGTATATACAACTGCAATGCATGAGGCGGGAACGCGTCTTCCAGCAGACGATTCGAGCGCCACTTTCATCAGCCGATTCATTCGGACCTTCAGGAGCAGCACGATGCCCGTGACCCGCATTCCGATCATCGATCTCGCCGGCGTGCGCGCGGGCGATCCGCAGGCTTTGCAGCGCGTGGCGCGGGAAATCCGTGAAGCGTGCACGACGATCGGCTTCTTCTACATCATCAATCACGGCGTGCCGCAGGGCTCGATCGATGCCGCCGCGCAGGCCGCGCGCAACTTCTTCGCGTTTCCGGTGGAGACCAAGCGGCGCGCGGCGGTCAATCAGCGGCACCGCGGCTTCAACGCGCTCGGCGACGCGACCATGTACCAGGCCAAGCGTCCCGACTACAAGGAGTTTTTCAGCATCGGCCTCGAGCTGCCGGAGGACGACCCCGACGTGCTGGCCGGCCAGGCGTTGCGCGGACCGAACAATTGGCCGGACTTCATGCCGGAGTTGCGTCCTGCGCTGTATGGCTACTACGAGGCGGTCGCCGCATGCGGCGCCGATCTGCTGCGCGCGGTGTCGGTGAGCCTCGGCGTCGATGAGCAATTCTTCGCGCCGCGTTATACGAAACGGATGCAGCGCACGCAGATGGTCTACTATCCGCCGCAGCCGCCCCAATCGGACGAAGATCAGTTCGGCGTCGCGCCGCATACGGACTACGGCTGCATCACCCTGCTGTGGCAGGATCAGGTGGGCGGCCTGCAGGTGCGCGAAATCGCCAACGATACGTGGGTGGATGCACCGCCGGTCGACGGCAGCTTCGTGGTCAATGTCGGCGATCTGCTGGCGCGCTGGACCAATGACCGCTTCCGCTCCACCTTGCACCGTGTGATCAACACATCGGGACGCGAGCGTTATTCGATCGCGACGTTTTATGATCCGACGTACGGCGCGCTGGTCGATCCGCGCGATCTCGGCACGAGTAACGCCGATCTCAAGTATCAGCCGGTCGCCGCGGGCGACTATATTCTCGGGCGTATCAACGACTCGATGGGCTATCGGAAGAAACACGCCGTTGAAGGCGCGCAAGGAACCACTGCATGACAGACAACAGAACGGCGAATCACGCAGCGCCGCTTTCCGCGACACTCGACGCGCTGCGCGCCGCGCTCGGTGAAGACAGCGTACGCGTGGGCGAGCAGATCGGCGAACGCGCCATGACCGACTGGACGCGTCACGAACCGACGCGACCCGCCGCCTTGCTGCTGCCGCGCACCACGGAGCAGGTGTCGCGGGCGCTCGCTATTTGCCACGCGGCTCATCAGCCGGTGGTGCCGCAGGGCGGCATGACCGGCCTCGCGGGCGGCGCGATCGCGCGCGCCACGGATATTGCGTTGTCGCTCGAACGGCTGGACGGTGTCGAAGAAGTGGATGCCGCGTCGGCCACGCTGACCGTGCGCGCCGGCACCACGTTGCAAGCCGCGCAGGAAGCCGCGGCTGAAGCCGGCTTCGACCTTGCGCTCGATCTCGGCGCGCGCGGTTCCTGCCAGATCGGCGGCAATATCGCGACCAACGCGGGCGGCAACCGGGTGATTCAGTCGGGCACCGCGCGCGACCAGGTGCTCGGTCTCGAGGTCGTGCTGGCCAATGGCGACGTGCTCACGTCGCTCGGCAAGATGGTGAAGAACAATACCGGCTATGACCTGAAGCACTGGTTCATCGGCTCGGAGGGCACGCTCGGCGTGATCACGCGCGCGGTATTGCGACTGCATCCGCAGCGTGCCGCGCGCCATACGGCGCTGGTCGCGCTCGACGGCTACGACGCCGCCGTGAATCTGCTGCGCCGTTTGTCGACGCGCTTTGGCAACGATATCGGCGCGTTCGAAATCATGTGGCCGGACTTCTACGACTTCGGCGTGAAGCTGACCGGCACGCGCTCGCCATTCGATGACGCGCATCCGCTCTATGCGCTGATCGAACACGCCAGCTTCGATTCGGCCGACGACGGCGAGCGTTTCTCCGCCGCGCTGACCGAAGCGCTCGACGCGGGCGCGATCCGCGACGCGGTGATCGCGCAGTCGGTGGCCGACGTGCGCGCGCTATGGGCGATTCGCGAATGCACCGCGGAGTTTCCGGTGCGGCTCGACGCGATCAACTTCGACGTGAGCCTGCCGATCGGCGAGATCGGCGTCTTCGTGGACCGCTGTCGCGCGGCACTCGACCAGCGCTGGCCGGGCAACGCGTCGTATTTCTTCGGGCATATCGGCGACTCGAATCTGCATGTCACGGTGGACGGTCATTCGATTCCCGGCGTCGATCATCACGCGGTGTACGCGTTTGTCTACGACATGCTCGGGCCGTTACATGGTTCGGTGTCGGCGGAGCATGGCATTGGTTTGCTCAAGCGCGAGTTCTTGCCGATCTCGCGCTCGCCGGCGGAGCTGGCGGCAATGGCGGCGATCAAACATGCGCTCGACCCGCACGGCATTCTGAATCCGGGCAAGCTGTTTTGACCGCGCTACGCCGCCACCAGCTTCAATGCGTGGCGACGGAATCCAGCCCGGTCGATTTGACAGCAGCTTGAGCGTCGGGAGAGGCGAGGTAGTCGAGCAGCGCTTTCGCTTCTTTCGGATGCTGTGCACCGACCGGAATCCCCGCGGCGTAGCGCGTGACCGATTGCACCGACTCCGGAATCTTCCCGACGAAGCTGGCGCCCGCGACCGGCAGCAATTCGCTGACCTGCTGGAATCCCACTTCGTAATCACCGTTGGCAACGACCGACGCAACCGGAATCTTCGGCACCATCTTCGCCTTGGCGTTCACCTGATCTTCGATGCCGAGCCGCTTGAAAAGCTCGCGCTCGATATAGACGCCGCTGGCGCTGTCCGAGTAAGCGATGGATCTCGCATGCAGCAAGGTCTCTTTCAGCGCATCGACCGAACCGATGGCCGGCTTCGGCGCACCGTCGCGCACGGCCATGCCGATGCGCGAGTCCGCCAGCTCGACGCGCGAGCCGGGCATCACTTTGCCTTGCTTGATGAGATCGTCGAGCGCGTAGCCGACCATGATGACCACGTCCGCGTGTTCGCCGTGTTCGAGGCGGTTCGGAATGGCTTCCGGCGATTGGCCCATCGACGGCCCGAGTATCGTGTCGAGCGTATTGCCCGTCGACGCCGAGAACTTGGGACCGAGCAGTTTATAGGCGGCGGTGAAGCCACCCGAACTCATGACATGAAGCTCCGCCGCCTGCACCTGCGAGGCGGCAACCGCGTTGCCCAGCAAGCCGGCAGTCAATACGGACAGAAGGAATGTTTTCATTGGCGTAAGCATGAAGGTCTAAGGTGCACGATAGCGTTGCAGGGTATAGACCATACATGAACGGCCGCCAAACGAGAACCCGCCGGATGTTGTTGAAACCCGGCGTGTGAGCGAGACGTAAGGAAGGCGCGCTTGGCTCGCGCGCGCCTTTCAGATACCGCCTACGCGCTACCTCAATGCGCGTCCAGATACTTCACGATCACCGGATAGACATCCACCGCGGCATTCTTCCCGAAGATGCAGTCGATGTGTCCATAGCCGGGAATAATGGTCCGCTCGTAAGGCTGCTCGGGGAAATGCTTGACCAGCATCTCATACGTGAGCTGCGTGCTGACCGGCAGATAGGTTTCGTTTTTATCACCGTGGATGAACCCGATCGGCAGGCGCATGCCTTCCAGTCCTTTCATGCCATCGGTGCCGGTGAGATAGACGTCCTTGCCTTCGGCATCGACCACCTTGTGTGCTCTCACCATCGCGGCCAGATGCTTGAATACGCCGACGTCGTGCACGCCGAGTATTTCCTGCAGATTCGCATGCAGCGTCTGGTTCAACTGCTCGTGTTCGTAGAGCAGGCCGTACAGGAAGGTCGCGCGATGGCAGATCGGATTGCCGCAACCCTCTTTGTGATTGAGCGGGTAGAACTTGAGCGCTTCATCGAGCAGGTTCTGCGGCCATGACTTGTGTTCCGTATAGGCGGTCACGTCGAGTACGCCGAGATGTTGCATGATGTCGGGAATATGCAGGCCGGCCTTGATCTTCTCCAGCGTGCCGGGCACCGGATGCGCCGACACCTGCGAGATGACCACCGAGCGCACGCCTTCGAGTCCGTACAGCAGCGACATGCTCAGCGCCACGCCACCCATGCAGTGGCCGAGCACCTGAAGCTCCGGCACTCCGGTCAATTCGCGGATCTTGGCGACCGCCGACGGAATGTCCTCGCGCGCCACCTTGTCGACGTTGGTCGGCACGAACACGCTCGGCATTTCGATGCTGACGCGCAGATCCACGAGCCACACGTCGTAGCCGGCGGCGAAAAGATACTCGACCATGTTGGTCGCGATTAGGTCGGTGGAGTAGATGCGGCTCGATACGCCCGAGCCGTGAATCAGCAGCACCGGACGCGCCGCTTTGCGCGCGGGGTCGTGATAGCGCGTGAGCCTGAGCTTCGTGCCATCGGGCGTGTCGAAGAAAACGATTTGCGGCGCCGGCGCACGCAACGCGCGCTTCAGACGCGGCTCCGCTTTCGGGTCGAAATACTGCAAGGGCGCGGCCACGCCACCGTATTCGGTGAACAGCACGCCCGCGAAAAACTTGCCGAACTTCAGGGTCCATTCGAGACGTGTCTTGAGATCGGGCGCGTGGGTGACTTCGAGCGTGCGTTGCTGCTTGAGGAAATTCTCTGGCGTGATGATTAGCGTCGCCTTGCCGAGCAGCGGCGCACCGGCTTGCGCCGACTCGCGAACCTCCGCGTAGAGTGTGTTGGTCTGCTCCCACAGATTGATCGGCGAAGTGCGCGTGATGATCTTCTTGCCGCTCAGGAAGTACGTCTTGCCTTCAGTGGTGTTGAGCGTCATGCGGTAGTTCATGTTGCGCTCGTCGACCTCCGACTCGTTGACCACGAACAGATTGAAGGTGCCGTCGGAGATCGTCATGGGCTGCGCGGAGAGCGCGGGGCAGGTCAGCGTGCCGGCCGTTTGCGCCAGATGCTGCGGATTGCTGAGCATGTCGGCGAGATCTTCCGATTCGACGGTCAGCGTGAACTCCATCGGGCTCGTGGCCGCTTCGCCCGCCACGATCGGCGTGTAGGTGCCGACCATCGTTTCGGTGAAGTGCAGGCCGATCTTCTGCGGCGAGGACGGCGTCAAGGACGACGACGCGGCCTGCGGCGTCGGCGCGGGCGGCAAGCTCGGCGTGGCGGGCGCGCCCTCGGCCGGCGCGGCGTTCAGCGGATGCGTGGCCAGCAGCAGTTCGCAATTACGTTCGGCCAACGCGGAAATCGTCAGGAGCGGATTGACGCCGAGCGACATCGGCATGACGGCGCCGTCCATCACGTACAGGCCGTCGTGCACCGCGTTGCCCGTGGCGCCGCTGAACACGCGGCCCATGTGGTCGACCACGCCGTGCCCGGCGTCCTCGCCCATGCCGCAGCCGCCGAGCGGATGCACGGTGACGGTGCGGTTGCCGAGAATATCGGTGGAAATGGGATTGCGCATGTATTTGCCGCCGAGCGGCACGGTCGCCTGCTTGAGCACTTCTTCGACCGCCAGGAAGATCGGCTGCTTGCCGGCGTTCTCCCACACAATGCGCGGCTGGCCTTTGTCGTCCACGTCGATCTCGCCGTTTTCGTCGTCATGCGCCATGACGAGGTAGCTTTGCGTGTGATGGAGCGCGCCGTGATACGGGCCGCGCAGAAAGCTGGTGGCCACGCGGGCGTCGTAAGCGAGCTGTTCGGCGACGGAGCGCGGCGCGACATCCACGCCTTCGAGCGGCGCGGCGGCGCCGAGCAGGCCGACCAGCGCCGCGCCCACCGGGCCGGCGAGCGAGCCTTCTTCGATCACATAGCCGTCTCTGACGTTGGGGGTGCCGCGATGGTCGATGAGGCCGGTAATGGTCGGCCCGACCGGAGGAATCTCGCCCTTTTCGTGCGCGCCCCAGCCGACGCCGTTGATCACCGGCTCGGTGTTGTAGGCGAAGGCGAGCACGTCGCCATTGCCGGTGAAGTGCTTGCCGAGCATGCCGGAGACGCTCAGCCCCTGCTTGCGCGAGCGTAACAGCAACGCGGTCGAGCCGATCGTGCCGGCCGACACGATGACGATATCGGCGCTCACGAACAGATCGGGCGCGCCGAAGCTTTCGCGCCCGAGGCTCACCAGCTGGTATCCCACGATCCATTTCCCGGTGGCCGCGTCGCGCAGCACCGAATGGACGGCGGTACCGGTGAAAATCTGCGCGCCGTGGGCGACGGCGTCGGGCAGATAGTTCATGTGTGTCGAATTCTTCGCGTCGTAATTGCAGCCGGAATTGCAGTCGCCGCAGCCGACGCAAGCCTTCTGCTCGACGCCCGCGGCATTCGTGCGGTCCTGGAAGGTGACGGTGATGTCCGGGCGCGAGAACTCGGCTTTCATACCGAGCGCCTGCGCCGACAGTTCGAGCGCCTGCAGTTTCGGCAGTGTCGGATAGCTGTCGGGCACCGGCGACGGTTGCAGCATCTCACGGGCGAGCGCATAGCCTTTGTCGCGGCCCGCCTTGTCGGCGCGCAACGCGGCCGGCCAGCGTGGGTCATCCCACAGGCGCGGGTCGGCTTCGAGCGCGACGTTTGCGTTGATCAGCGAGGTGCCGCCGAGACCGCAGCCGACTACCGCGTTCACATCGTCGTTCACATGCACTTCGAGCAATGCCAGCGGTGAGCCGATATGTGCCAGCGCCGTGTTGTATTGCACCTCCTCGGTGCCCTGAAACGGCGTGCGGGGAAATTCCCCGGCCATGAATTCGCGCCCGCGTTCGAGCACGCACACCCGGCGCCCGGCGCGCGCCATGCGGGACGCGGCAATCGCGCCGCCGTAGCCGGAACCCACCACAACCACGTCGTAGTGCGATTGGATTGCAGTTACGACGCTCGATAAGCGGTTCATCACGACCACCTCGTCTGGAATGGAATGCGGGGAGAGACAACCGGGACTTCGGAAGCAAGACGGCGTGCGGCGACGGCTTTTTTATCCTAGGCGGTGCGCGCGCACAAAAAAAGGCGCATCGTATGTGGCGCGCGGGCCTGCTGTGCCGCGTGCGCGGCGTCGCGAGGCGGCGCGAGCGGCGGGCGCTGGCCCGGCCACGTGCTATTACGCGGCCGCTTCATTCATTTCGCTGTCGCTCGATTCGGCGGCGAGCAGGTTCAGCGCGAGCAGAATCGCCGGGCGATTGTCGACGTCGATCTCGATGCCGAGCACGTCCGTGAGCCAGCGGCCGATCTTGGTATTGGAAAAATCTTCGGCGCCGGCCGTCTTCTTCATGGTGACGCCGAGCTTGACGGCGCGATAGTGATACGAGGGCACACGATGCTGCGCTGCGACTGCCGACAGACCGCCTTTACCTTCCGAGCACCAGCCGAGGCTGCCGGCCAGCACGATCCGCTCCGGTTCGTCGAGGCTTTCGATAAAGGCGCGCGCCGAGCACCGTACGCGCTGTTCGTCGAGGCCGTATTGCAGCAGCACGCTTTCCACCGGATCTTCCAGCGCTTGCGCGTGCAGATCGATTTCCTGCGCCATGCCGTCGTTTTCCATGGATACGTTGCGCTGGTGGCCGGCGCTGCGCAGGCAGTCGATCAGGTAGCGGCGGAAATACGCGCACAATGCGTAGCCGTTGGACGGCGCGCTGTCGGCACAGGCATGGGTTTCCGTATGGCCGGGCGCGAGGCGCAGCACTTTCGCGTAGATGAACTGGGCGACCAGTTCTTCCTTGTCCTCGCCGAGCGCCTGCAGCTCGAGCGGGTGATAGGTCCGCAAGGCCCGCTTGACCAGTTCGACCATCGACACCATTTCGTCGCCGGACAACCGGGTACGCCGGCGCCACAAATCCGGCAGGATCGCATCGTCGAGATTGCGGACGAACTCGTGGCTCGGAACTGCGCCCATGAAAACCTCCATAAGGGGAAAGGCCAAGGAGCGCGGTGAGCCTGAACTGCAGGCGGGATGTGGATGTTGAAGCGGTGAGGCCGCGCTGGAATGTGAAGCCAGTATGGTTTCCAACGGCGGCTTCGCCTATATGGATTAAGTGGTAGCTGATGGGTAAACTGCCGGGTAAACCATCCGACAAAGTGCATCTTATTCGTCTGAAGAGAAACGGATGCATTGGACCATTGCATCGCACTGCGGCTACGCAGTTGCATCGCAGACGTAGAGCCACGCCGTATCCGAAGTGTCCGATGCGGTTCACGCCGCTTGCGTCGCCGCGCTTCCGATCCACATAACCGAATTTGCCGTGCAATGCGCGGTGCATGGGACCGGAGTAAGTGCTCTGCATGGGATCGGAGTAACGCGCTAACACGCGAACTCCGATCGACAGCTCAAGCGCTAACTCCGATCGACAAAAGGAGACCGCGCGATGCGGGCCGACCCGATCCAGCGTGCCATCGACGAAGACCTGGTGCGCGTGTTGTACGCGCAGGATCCGATTGCATTCTTTTCGCACTGGTTTTCGATCGCGGTGCTGGTGGCGATTTACTGGCCGAAAATCCCGTCGCCGCCGCTGTTCATCGCGTGCTTCGGTTTCTATGCCGCGGCCAACTGCGCCGGCCTCGCGCTCTGGGTCTGCAACCGCCGTTACCCGAAACTCGTCTCGCCGCGCGGCTGGATCATTCTGCACGCGGTGCGCGGCATGCTGCTTTACAGCGGGCCGGGCATCGCCGTGTGGTTCGCGTTCCAGAGCCCGCAGTCCGACCTGCCGCTGCTGCACACGGTCATGCTCGTCACGCTGGCCGCAGGCGTGTTCATGTCGAATGGCTTTGACCTGCTGAATTTCTCGACCTCGATTCCGTTTCTGCTGTTTCCGTCGATCGTCATGCATTTCGGCACGCATACGTTCGACCGCACGATTCTCGCCATCGTCCTCGCGTTTTTCTTTTGCGCGATCAACGTCTACGCGTTGAGTTATCGCAAGCTGTTCCAGCAGGTCGTGCAGGCGCGCGTCGATCAGCAGTATCTGGCGGAGTCGCTGGCCGCGCAAAAACGGGTGGCCGAAGAGGCGAGCCTCGCCAAGACGCGCTTTTTCGCGGCCGCCAGTCACGACTTGCGCCAGCCGCTGCATGCGATCGGCCTGCTCGCGGCCTCGCTCAACGACACGGCGGCGACGCCCGTGCAGCACGCGAAGACCGCCGAGCACATCGTCTACAACGTCGAGGCGTTGAACCAGTTGTTCAACCAGGTGCTCGATCTGGCGCGGCTCGAAAGCGGCGTGACCCAGGTGATCCGGCTGCATTTCCGGCTGTCCGAACTGTTCGAGCGGGTCGGCAGCCAGTATCGTCCGCAGGCGGCCGCCAAAGGGCTGGCGCTGCGCATCGCGCCGACCACGATGGTCGTGCACGACGATCCGGTGCTGCTCGAACGCGTGCTGAGCAATCTGCTGTCGAACGCCGTGCGTTATACCGAAGACGGCGCGATCTGGCTGGGCCTGCGCCGCGCCGGGCGGCAGACGGGCGGCTATATCGAAGTGCGCGACTCGGGTATCGGCATTCCCGTGGAGGAGCACGCGCGCATCTTCGAGGAGTTCTATCAGGTCGCCAATCCGCAACGCGACGCGCGCCAGGGTCACGGCCTCGGCTTGCCGACGGTGAAGCGGCTGGTCAGCATGCTCGGTGGCGAGTTGCAACTGCGCTCGGCGCCGGGCCGCGGGTCGGTGTTCCGCTTTCCGGTGCAGGCGGGCGATCCCGGCGGCATCGTCGCGAGCCTGAACGAAGCGGTGGCCGGCGGTCCGTCGGCGCAAGGGCGGCGCGTGCTGTGCATCGACGACGATCCGTCGATTCTCGAAGGCCTCGTCAGTCTGCTGGGCCGTTGGGGTTGCAGCGTGCTCGGCGCGCGCGACGAAGTCGATGCGCTCGCGGCGCTCGAAGGCGGCTTCGTGCCCGATGCCGTGCTATGCGACTACCAGTTGGCGAATCACCGCACCGGCGCGCAGGCGCTCACCGCCGTGCGCAATGTGCTCGCGCGCGCGGGGCACGACAACGTGGTGACGCTGCTGATCACGGGCGACATGGCGTCGGCGGAACTGGCGGCGCTCGCCTTGCAGGGGATTCCGGTGCTCCATAAACCGGTCACGCCGGCGCGCTTGCGGCGCACGCTGGAGATGCTGTGGCAGCAGGCCGAGCAGGACAAGGGGCGGGCGGGCGCCGCGCTGGAATTGCGCGTGGACCAAACGGGACATGAAGCGGGCGGCCGGCCGGTCAGTGGGGTGACGCGGGTTGCTGAGATCGTGCCGCAAGGCGAAGCGAGAATCGGAGTGCAGAGCCAGACCCAAAGCCAGACCCAAAGCACCCAGTCGCAGAGCGCACCGCAAAAGTAGAGGCGAACGGGCGGCGTGAACGCCGCCTGTCATCGATCGCGTGCTACAGGGTTTTCCCGGCTTCTAGCCAGCCGTTGATTACGGCGATCGCCGTCGACCGGTTATGCACGCCGAGCGCCCGGAAGATCACCGACAGATGCACCTTCACCGTGCCTTCGGCAACGCCCAGGTCGCGCGCAATCATCTTGTTGGTCCAGCCACGATGCACGAGCCGCATGATGTCCTGCTGACGCGGCGACAGATTCTCCAGCAGATGCTGCTGGTGCGGCTGCAATGCCTGGATCTGCGTGAGCGGTTCCGTGAGCGTGGTGCCGCCCTGGCCGGACGCGTGCGCGCCGACCGGAGCCGCATGTTGCTGCGACGGGTCAGCGAGCGCTTCGGCACGAGCGGGCACGGACGCGGCCTGCGCATCGCGCGAACCCAGCAGGCTGAGCGCTTCCATTGGCACATAAGCGCCGCCGGAAAGCACCAGTTCGATCGCTTTGAGCATGACGCTGGCGGGCTGGCGCTTCGGCACGAAGCCGAGCGCGCCGGCGGCCAGCACCGCGCGCATTTCGTCGGGCGATTCTTCGGCGGAGAGGACGACAAGCGGCAGCGCGGGGTTCGCCTTCAACAGCACTTCGAGCGACGAAGCGCCGCTCATGCCCGGCATATGCAGATCGACGATGGCAAGATCGTGATCGGCGTCGGGACGCGCGAGCAGGGCAAGCGTCTCCCAGTTGTCGGCTTCGTCGAACTGGGCGTCGGGATCGAGGCCGCGCAGCATGCCTTTGACGCCTTGACGAATCAGTTCATGGTCGTCGGCTACAAGAAACTTCATGATGTCTCCGCGAGTCGGGCCTGCCCGATGTGGGCTACCGCCGTTATAGGGTCTCGTTTTACTTCTAGCCTCGTGAATCGCATCATTGCCGCCCACCCCGCGATCATATGCCTGATCGGTGGCGCGGCGCACCTTCCGGCGAACCGCTTGTGTGACCGTTTATTTGTTAAATCGCCGTCTGCTCCGATGCACCGCATGATGTCCAAGGCAGGTCTCTCGCGCATAGTTTACGGCTTGCTTGGTAGACGAGCCGAACGGTCCTTTTTTAAAGGCGTCCCCGCAGGATTCCGAAGGTTATGCGCGCCGGATCGAAGCGCGCTGAAGCAGTCTCTATTTGACTGCAAATAACGTCGCATTCATCAGAAGCTTGAATGCGAATCCGAGCGACATCGCCGAGCCCACGCCGAAGCACCACAGCGCGATGAACCAGAGCCAGCCCGGCACTTTGCGCGCCGGCGCGCTCGATGCGCCGAGCGTTGCGTCCGGGTTGGTCTGCTTAGTGATAGTGATGTTGGTCGCCATGACGCACCTTGCCGCGAAATACCCAATAACCCATCGTCGTGTAGGCGATGATGATCGGCAGAATCACCGCTGCGCCGGCCAGCGTGAACATCTGGCTCGAGCGCGGCGCGGCCGCTTCCCAGAGCGTCATGCTCGACGGAATTGCATACGGCCACAGGCTCACCAGCAAGCCCGCGTAGCCGAGCAGCACCAGCAGCAGCGCGAGCGCGAACGGCGTGTTGTGATGCCGCTCACGCACCGCGCGATGCATGAAGAACGCCGCGACCGCCACGAGGAAGGGCACCGGCAGCAGACGGTAGAACAGGCCGTCGTGGAACCAGCGTTGTGCGATATTCGGATCCTGCAGCGGCGTCCACAGGCTGACCATCGCGACGAAGCCGAGCAGCACGATCGTCAGCGGCCAGACCACGCGATGCAGGCGGCGTTGCAGATCGCCTTCGGTCTTCGCCACCAGCCAGCAGCAGCCGAGCAGCGCATAGGTGACCACGAGCCCGAGGCCCGTGAGCAGGCTGAACGGCGTGAGCCAGCCGAAGGCGTCGCCGGCATACGCGCCGTCGATCACGGGGATGCCTTGCAGGAATGCACCCAGCGCGATGCCCTGAAAGAACGTCGCGCCCGCCGAACCGCCGATGAACGCGAGGTCCCACAGATGCTTCGTGCGATTGGCCTTGGCGCGAATCTCGAACGACACGCCGCGAAAGATCAGACACACGAGCATGAAGATCAGCGGCAGATACAGCGCGGATAACACGGTCGAGTAGACCGCGGGGAACACTGCGAAGAGACCCGCGCCGCCGAGCACCAGCCAGGTTTCGTTGCCGTCCCACACCGGCGCGACGGTGTTCATCATCAGGTCGCGTTCTTTCTCATCGGGGAAGAACGGGAAGACGATGCCGATGCCCAGATCGAAGCCGTCCAGCACCACATACATGAAAAGGCCCAGCGCGATGATCGCGGCCCACACTACGGTTACGTCCATGTTCTTTCTCTATCGCAAGTAGCTGGTGAAGAAGGTTGGATTCAGGCGGCGTCGATCATGTGATCGGCGGCGGAAAGCGGGCGGCGCGCGGTCTGGTTCGGCAGGCGCTCCGGCGCTTCGTGCGGCGTGTGTCCAGGCAGCGCTGGACCCGCGCGCATCAGCTTGAGCATGTAGTAGACACCGGTGCCGAACACGAGGAAGTACACGACCACGAAGGTCATCAGCGAGATGCCGACCTGCTGCGTGCTGAGCGGCGACACGGCCTGCGAAGTGCGCATCACGCCGTACACGACCCACGGCTGACGACCCGCTTCAGTCGTGACCCAGCCGGCCAGCAGCGTGATGAAACCCGTCGGCCCCATCGCCACGGCGACGCGCTGGAACCACTTCGATTCGAACAGGCGTCCACGGCGGCGCAGCACCCACGCGGCCACCGACATCAGGATCATCAGCACGCCGAGGCCGGCCATGATGCGAAAGCTCCAGAACACCACCGTCGAGTTCGGCCGGTCTTGCGGCGGAAATTCCTTGAGACCGCGAATTTCGCCGTCCCAGCTATGCGTGAGGATCAGGCTGCCCAGGTGCGGAATCGACACGGCGTAGCGCGTGGTTTCCGCCTGCATGTCGGGAATGCCGAACAGGTTCAGCGCGGTGCCGCCTTTTTCGGTGTCCCACAGACCCTCGATCGCCGCGATCTTGGCGGGCTGATATTCGCGCGTGTTCAAACCATGCTGATCGCCGACGAACGCCTGGACCGGCGTGAGAATCAAGAGGAGCCAGAGCGCCATCGAGAACATTTTCTTGACTGCCGGATCGCGCCGTCCGCGCAGCAGATGCCACGCGCCCACCGCCGACACCACCAGCGCCGCGACGATGAACGCCGCGAGCGCCATATGCGCGAGCCGGTATGGGAACGACGGATTGAACACGATCTTGAACCAGTCGAGCGGCACGACGCGGCCGTTCACGACTTCGAAGCCTTGCGGCGTTTGCATCCAGCTATTGGAAGCGAGAATCCAGAAGGTCGAAATCAGCGTGCCGATCGCCACCATCAGCGTGGCGCCGAAGTGCGCGCGCGGACTGACGCGCTGCCAGCCGAAAAGCATGATGCCGAGGAAGCCCGCTTCGAGGAAGAACGCGGTCATCACTTCGTACATCAACAGAGGGCCGGTGACGGGGCCGGCGAAACTGGAGAAGCCCGACCAGTTGGTGCCGAACTGATAGCTCATCACCACGCCGGAAACCACGCCCATGCCGAAGGCCACTGCGAAGATCTTCGACCAGAACAGGCAAAGGTCTTTGTAGTACGCCTTGCGGGTTTTCAGCCAGCGCCATTCGAGCACGGCGATGAAGCTGGCGAGGCCGATGCTGAGCGCCGGAAAAACGATGTGGAACGAGACGGTGAACGCAAACTGGATGCGGGCGAGATCGAAGGCCGAGAGAGCGGAGTTCATGAGCGTGAAGTGCGTGATGGCCGCGAGGGCGGACTACGCGCGTCGACCGTTGTCGGTGCGCACTGCACTGGGCAGATGGCGCAAGAGTAGGGGATGAGGAAATTCTTTGCTGCGACGCGACGTGCGTCAAAAAACCACGTTGTTTTGCGGCGTTTTTTTATTTTGAGACGGCAAGTCGTTGATGGATATCAAGTTTTCCTGATCGCCTTGGTGGGCGCGCCGGGCACGGTTTCGGTGCGCCGACGGCGCGACTGCGGCAATCGACCGCGCTGCAGCATTGTCGCGCGGGCGGATTCGAACGCCTTTGAGCCGGGCTCGGCATCGGTCTGGAGCAAGTTAAGGCCGCCGCCCGCAGATTCGATCCACAAGGCGATGTTCGGCAATTGGGATCGGCTTGTCATCAACCGACAATCACTCCGTCGGAACGGACTTTCCATGCGCCCGGCGGCTAGCCAACGGGCTCGATTGCCCATACCATGCAGGCAGCCAAACGGCAGCATTTTTCAAATGAGCGCATGCTACTCACGCATGCACGCCGTATAGCCAGTCCAGTATTTTTTCCCGTTATTCGCTTCGAATAGTCATCGCCGACGCACCGGCTGAATCGCCTGGGCGCATTGCTAGTCCGTCATCAACGTGTGGTGCGAGGCATGCCGTGCCTCGAATGGGCGTCGTGTCGCGTGCCGCGCGAATGGTTCAACAGAACACGCTTCATTCACCTGCCGGCGACGGCAGACTTCAACTAACAGGAGTCAGCAGATGAGCACGATCAAGACGAAAGACGGTACGACCATTTTCTATAAGGACTGGGGCAAGGGTCGCCCGGTCGTCTTCTCGCACGGTTGGCCGTTGAGCGCGGACGCCTGGGACGCGCAGATGATGTTCCTCGGCAACAAAGGCTTTCGCGTGATCGCCCATGACCGGCGCGGGCATGGCCGGTCGGAGCAGACGTGGGACGGCAATGACATGGACACCTACGCCGACGATCTCGCCGCGCTGATCGAGCAACTCGACCTGAAGGACGCCACGCTCGTCGGCCATTCGACGGGCGGCGGGGAAGTCGCGCATTACATCGGCCGGCATGGCACGCAACGCGTCGCGAAGGCCGTGCTGATCGGCGCGGTGCCGCCGTTGATGCTGAAGACGGAGAGCAATCCGAACGGCACGCCGATCGACGTGTTCGACGGCATCCGCAAAGGCGTGGAAGACGACCGCTCGCAGTTCTTCAAGGATCTGGCGCTCCCGTTTTACGGCTACAACCGTCCGGGCGCGAAGGTGTCGCAAGGCGTGATCGATTCGTTCTGGGTCCAGGGCATGGCTGGCTCGATCAAGGGACTGTATGACTGCATCAAGCAGTTCTCCGAAGTCGACTACACGGAAGACCTGAAGAAGATCGACGTGCCGACGCTGGTGCTGCACGGCGACGACGACCAGATCGTGCCGATCGATGCGGCCGGCCGTCTGACCGCGAAGATCGTGAAGAACGCCACGCTCAAGGTCTATCCGGGCGGCCAGCACGGCATGTGCACCGTCGAGGCCGCCAAGGTGAACGGCGATCTGCTGGAGTTCATCGGGTCGTAATGCGGTGACGTGTTGATGCGTCGATGTCGCGAGTGCGGTGGGCTGCGGGCAAGCAAGCACGCCCAGTTGCACTTGAACCCGAACCGCGGGCCGTGATCGTTCACGCGCCCGCGTGTCGAACCGCTCAGGCGGTCGGCCAGCCGATGCGCGCCGCTCGCCGCAATGACGAGCGCACCACCATCCGGTGGAACGGCGCGATCGCGAGAATATAGAAACGGCCGAGTCGATTGTGGCAATGCACGACGGTGGACAGGATCAGATAGCGCGAGCGTCCTTCCTGTGTGCCGCGAGTTTGCTGCAGCACTGAAACCCGGAAGTCGAGATGACGGTCGTTTTCGCCGAGGATGATCTCGTGCGCGCTACGCGTGTAGATCCTGAAGATGTCGAGGCGCTCCCTTGCGGCGGCGGGATCCTTGATGCTGCGTAACTGCGCCGCGGTCTTCAGGCCGAAACGGGCGACGATCGCATCGCGCAAGCCCATCAACCTCGCGACCCATCCCGCCTGATGCGCGAACACGAAGCGCGCCAGCAACTCCGGATCGTCGATGGCGTTCTCGGGCAGGCGGACGGCGTACGCGTCGGCCAGGTCCGGCGCGTCGTACAAACGCGCGACGCTCGATTCAGCCGGAAGGGCAACGGACTGCACGGAACAGTGGACAGTGAGCATGGTGGCGTGCGGCGCTAAAAATCAATCGAAGAGGGGCGCTGCGCCGGGCCATGGCGGCAGTCCGGCTTGCGCGTGAGCGCATCAAGTCTACGCGCTTGTGTGCGTCTGCGCGGAGCCGGCCGACGAGGTCCTTCCCATCCCGGACTCTGGAGCAAAAACGCGTTTCTAGTTATACGATGTCACATAAATAGTGTCCGCCTATTCGCTTGTTTATTAAGAGAAATCTGGCGGGCAGCTCATTGAGATAAGGGTAAGTGCCTAATTGAAATCCGGTCTGGCATCGTCGATAGTACGTTATCGTACAACTATCGCTGAATCGGCAGACACTGCCGGCATGACAGAAGCGACGGCTGTACCCAAGTTCGATCGCGCGCGGCGCAGGAAAGGAACCTTATGAAGAAGATTGCTCTGAGTGGAGCCGGTGGCCAGCTTGGCTCGGTGGTACGCGCTGCGTTGATCGCACGCGGCACGCCGTTGCGTTCGGCCGCGGGCTCGAAGGCCCTCGTGCCGCTCGTGGAAGGCGAGGACGTGATGCACGGCGATCTGCGCGACCCCGCGATCGTGGATCGTCTGCTGGAAGGCGTGGACGTCCTGATCCATTTCGCGGGTACGAGCGTGGAGCGTCCGCTGCCCGAGATCATCGAAAACAACCTTCGCGGGCTGGTCGAAGTGTACGAAGGCGCACGCCGGCAAGGCGTGAAGCGCATCGTGTTCGCCAGCTCCAATCACGCGATCGGCATGTATCCGGTCACCGAGCATCTCAGCCTCGACTGCGAACTGCGCCCGGACGGCTTCTACGGCCTGAGCAAGGTGTGGGGCGAAGCGCTCGCCAGAATGTACTGGGACAAGCATGGCATCGAGAGCGTTTGCGTGCGCATCGGCAGCTGCCTCGAGCGGCCGACCGAGCCCCGGCACCTGAGCACCTGGTTCGGTCATCGCGATCTGCTGCATTTCCTCGACCGCTGTGTCGAAGCGGAGAACGTGGGCTTCCTGACCATCTGGGGCGTGTCGGCCAACACACGCAGCTGGTGGGACAACAGCGGCGCCGAACGTCTGGGCTATCAGCCGACGCAGGATGCCGAGGTCTACGCCGAGGAAATCCTCGCGCGGCCGAATCCACTCGACGCGCTCGGCCAGCGCTTCCAGGGCGGCAGCTTTGTGGGTATCGATTATTCGCGCGATGACGCCGCTCCGGACGGCTCGGCCGCTTCCACTACGCGGCCTGTTTGAGCCGTTCAGGATTACGAGGAGACGCAGCAATGAAAATCAAGGGCATCCGCTGGTGGATGGTCAGTCTGGTCGCGGCCGGGCTCATTATCAATTACCTCGCGCGCAATACGCTGTCAGTCGCGGCGCCGACGTTGATGAAGGACCTCCACATCACCACGGAGCAGTATTCGCACGTGGTCGTGGCGTGGCAGCTTTGCTATGCATTCATGCAGCCGGTCGCCGGCTACCTGCTCGACACTGTCGGCACCAAGATCGGCTTTGCGGCGTTCGCGCTGGCATGGTCGCTGGCTTGCGCGGCGGCGGCGTGGTCGACGGGCTGGCGCAGCCTCGCGTTTTTCCGCGGCCTGCTCGGCATTGCCGAGGCGGCCGGCATTCCGGCCGGCGTCAAGGCGACGAGCGAGTGGTTCCCCGCCAAGGAGCGTTCGGTGGCGATCGGCTGGTTCAACATCGGCTCGTCGATCGGCGCGTTGCTGGCGCCGCCGCTGGTGGTGTGGGCGTTGTTGCGCGGCGAGTGGCAGTTGGCCTTCGTGATCGTCGGCGTGGCTGGGATTATCTGGAGCGTGCTGTGGATGGTGCTCTACAAGCACCCGCGCAACCAGAAGCTGTTGAGCGACGCTGAACGCGACTACATTCTCAGCGGCCAGGAAGCGAAGCACAGCGACGCCGGCGCCGCCAAGCGCAGCTGGCTCGCCATGCTCGGCAGCCGCGATTTCTGGGCGATCGGCATTCCGCGCATGCTCTCCGAGCCGGCCTGGCAGACCTTCAACGCGTGGATTCCGCTGTACATGATGACCGAGCGTCACATGAACCTGAAGGAAGTCGCGCTGTATGCATGGATGCCGTTTCTGGCCGCCGACATCGGCTGCGTGCTGGGCGGCTATCTCAGTCCGCTGTTTCACAAGTACGCGAAGGTGTCGCTCTTCACGTCGCGCAAGATGGTGTTCGTGGTCGGCGCGCTGTTCATGATCGGACCGGCCTGTGTCGGCTTGGTGGCGAGTCCTTATGTGGCGGTGGCGCTGCTGTGCGTCGGCGGTTTTGCGCATCAGACCTTGTCGGGTGCGCTGTACGCGATTACGTCCGATATGTTCGGCAAGAACGAAGTCGCTACCGCGACCGGCATGGGCGGTATGGCAGGCTACCTGGGCGCGGCTGCGTTCACGGCGCTGTTCGGCGTGCTGGTCACGCAGATCGGCTACAGCCCGTTGTTCGTGGTGCTGGCGGTGTTCGACATCATCGCGGCCGCCGTGGTGTGTCTGCTGGCGAAGAGCGCCGACAAGACGCCCGAGCCGCGCTGGACACCGGCGAGCGCGGTGGTCAAGTGAGTCAGGCCAGGTCGCGATGAATTCCGGACGCTGATCAGTCGAGCCGGAAATGAAAATGGCGGCGCTTTCGGGCGCCGCCATTTTTGTTTTTGTTCCCTGCGTTTCTTGAATCTCCACGGCTGAACGAAGCTCGCACTTCGCCCAGCCGTTCAACCGCTAACTGCTTAACGCTTATCGACGACCGTCGTGTTGTAAGTCGTCGCGCCGATCACCACATTGTTCAACGTAATGCCGTTGACGTTGTACGCGTAGATCGGTCCAGGTGTAGTCGCGCTCGCTGGCCCGGCCGAGACTGCCGTGCCCAGATTGCAGTTCGAGATCGTCACGCCGCTGATCGGCGGAATGGTCGGCGTCGGGGCCGCGCCGTTGTAGTCGAACGCGACGGGCCCTTGAGCGACGATCGCCTGAAAGCACGAGCCGGTCACGCCGTTAAGCGTCACGTTGCTCGCCGTCACGTTCGAAATGTTCACGTTCTGCACGACCGCCGGACGGATTCGAATGGCGTCGTTCGCCGGTTGATAGTCGCAGTCGAACGTGATCAGGCCGCCCTGCGCCGCCGACGGATTGGCTGCGCTCGCCGTCACGACGCCGAGCGGCACCGTGGCGTTGATCGGGCTGCCGCTCAGCAACGCGCTGCCGTAACCCCCGCCTTTCAGGGCGACGCCGTTGGGCAGCGTGACGGTATCGACGTAGAAGTTCTTCACGAAGCCGCCGCGATTCATATTCGTCTTGATGCGAATCGCGATGTTCAGCGGATTGGTCGCCCAGTTCTGATTCAGCATCTGCAGATTGCGCGCATAGATGTTTTGCACGCCACCGCCCATTTCGCTGCCGAGCGTGATGCCGCCGTGACCGCTGTTCATGATGCAGTTCTGGATCACGTGATTCTGCGCGGGACCGTATTGCGTATCCAGATCCTTGCCCGACTTGATCGCGATGCAATCGTCGCCGGTGTTGAACGTGACGCTGTCGCACAGCACGTTGTTGCACGCGTCCGGATCGAAGCCGTCGTTGTTCGGGCCGATGCTGTTGGTCGTCACGCCGCGAATCACGACGTTCTTGCAATCGGTCGGATGATGCTGCCAGAACGGCGTGTTGTTGGTGCTGTAGTTCTCCATCAACACATTCGTGCAGCCGATGAACTCGACCATGCACGGACGCAGATAGTGGCCGACACCGAAGACGCGCTGCGCAATCGGCACACCGGCTTCGGAGAGAGCGGGCAGGTAGTTCTGGTCTTCCTGCCACGGTGTCGTGGGACTGGTCAGTTGCGCGTAGAGCGCATCGGAAATGCCGGGTGCGGCGGTTTTCAGATCGACGTTCTTCGGATTGAGGTACGCCTGCGAAGGCGTCGATGAATTTACGCAGCCGTATGCGCCATTCGATCCCTTGAAGGTCCACCAGCACGTCGCGGTGTTGCCGCTGCCGGCGAACGGCGTCATGGCTTGGCCGTTGAGCACCGAGGTTGCGTCTTCGCCGGTCAGCGCGATGTTGGTCTGGTTGCGCGCGTAGACCGGCGAGCCGTAGTTCAGGCAGTCGTTCGCCTGCCAGCGGCTATAGAACAGATTGCCATTGGCGCCGCAGGCGACCGGGCCGTCCTTCGCGTAGTCGGCGGGGTTCGGGCTGAAATAGATCGTGCAATTCGCGCTGAGGTGAAAGTTCACGTTGCTCAGCAGGACGATCGGGCCAGCGCAGTACCACGTGCCGGCCGGCACGACCACGCGTCCGCCGCCTGCGGCATTGCAGGCCTGGATGGCGGCGAGAAACGCGGGGCGCGAGTCGAACGAGGCGGCGGCGTTGGTCAGGTTGGAACCGGGACTCGCGACCGATGCCGAGCCCGTGTACGGATTGGTCGCGGCAACGACGGCGCACGGTGTGGCGCCGTATTGCGTGACCAGGAAGTCGCGTGTGGGAAACATCGACTGGGTGATGCCTTGCAAGGAAGCGATGATCTGCGTCGCGGCGCCCGAGGTGCCCCAGATCGGATCCTGTACCACGGGCGGCGTGGATGGGCCGCCGTTGACGGAGCCGCCGCAGGCGGACAAGCCGCCCAGCAGCGTCGCGCCCGCTGACGTACCCGCCAGCACGATAAAGGCGCGGCGAGCGGGCGAATTCGGTTCAGCCTGGCCGGGCGTTTTCGATGTTGCCCGCTTGCCGTTGGTTTTATCTATGGTTGCCACGGATGTCTCCTTGCCCTTTGCGGGCGTTGTCAATAATCGTTGCTACTTTGGGGAATGCAGCTCGTCGAACCTGTTTACTTAACGTAAGGTATCCTTAATGTTTGTAAAAAAACTTTAGCGGTGGAAGTGACACGACTTCCGTCAACTCGTTGCGAAGCCGGCGAACGCACGTATGCGCCGCTCCGTCCTGCCTATCTGCATAAGGCAAGCGGAGCGGCGCATTAAAAAGCGGCGTGCGGCTTAAGCGGTTTTCTGGCCAATCTCGTGATCGGCAAGGAATTCGAGCGCGCGCACCATCGCCGAGTGGTCCCACGCCTTGCCGCCGTGCGCGACGCAGGCGTTGAACAGCGCCTGGCAGGTGGCCGTATTCGGCAGAGAGACGCCGAGCGATTGCGCGGTGGAGAGCGCGAGGTTCAGATCCTTCTGGTGCAACTCGATGCGGAAGCCCGGATCGAAGGTGCGTTTGGTCATGCGTTCGCCGTGCACTTCGAGAATGCGCGAGGACGCGAACCCGCCCATCAGCGCTTCCCGCACGCGCGCCGGATCGACGCCGGCCTTGGAGGCGAGCAGCAGCGCCTCGCCGACTGCCTCGATCGTCGCGGCGACGATCACCTGGTTGGCCACCTTGCACACCTGGCCGGCGCCGACGCCACCGATCAGCGTGACGTTCTTGCCCATCATGTCGAACAGCGGCTTGACGGCATCGAAGGTCGCGGTTTCGCCGCCCACCATGATGGTCAGCGAGCCGGCCTTGGCGCCGACTTCGCCGCCGGAAACCGGCGCATCCAGATAGTCCGCGCCGGTCTCGCGCACGCGGGCCGCGAACTCGCGGGTGGCCATCGGCGAAATCGAGCTCATGTCGACGACGGTTTGTCCCGCGCGCAACGATCCGGCGAGACCTTGTTCGCCGAACAGCACGCGCTCGACGTCGGGCGTATCTGGCACCATGATGAAAATCACGTCGGCCTGCGCGGCCACGGCGGCGGGGCTGTCGCACGCGACGGCGCCCGCCTGGATGAGATCGTCGGGCACGCCGCTGCGTGTGAACGCTGCCAGCGCGACGCCGTTCTTGAGAAGGTTGGCGGCCATGGGCTTGCCCATGATGCCGAGTCCGATAAAGCCTGCTTTTTGCATGGAATGCTCCGAAGATGTCATGGCGGCCGGGTTATTGCTGGCCCGCCTGTTTCTGCATGAAGTGTTTTTGAACCGTCTGCGCGGCCGCTTTCAGCAGCCCCATATCCGCGCAGACCGCGACGACGCGGCAGCCCATGGAGATGTAGCGCTCGGCGTCGGCCTGCACCGGCGCGAGAATGCCGCTCGGCTTGCCCGCGGCATGCGCGCGTTCGAACACGCGCGCGATCGCCGCCTGCACGTCGGGATGATTCGCATTGCCGAGATGGCCGTATGCGGCCGCGAGGTCGGACGGCCCGACGAACACGGCGTCGACGCCGTCAACGGCGAGAATTTCGTCGATCGCGTCGACGGCCTTGCGGCTTTCAATCTGCACGATGACGCAGACGTTGTCGTTGGCGACGTCGAAGTAGTCGGGCACCGTCGCGTAACGATTGCCGCGATGGCTCACCGAAACGCCGCGAATGCCCTGCGGCGGGTAACGCGTGGCGGCGACGGCGCGGGCCGCGTCGTCGGCGCTTTCGACGAACGGCACCAGGAAATTCGAGAAGCCGGTGTCGAGGAGCCGCTTGATGAACACGCTGTCGTTAGCGGGCGGCCGCACGACCGGCGCGCTGCCGCTGTCCTTGAGCGCCATCAACTGCGGGATCAGCGTAAGGACGTCGTTCGGCGCGTGCTCGGCGTCCAGCAGCATCCAGTCGAAGCCGATAATGCCGAGCAGTTCGGTGACGATCGGGCTGGCGAGCGACGCCCAGCAGCCGATCAGGGTTTCACCGCCGCACACTGCTCGGCGGAAACTGTTGGGTAAGGGTTGGTAAGGCGTGACGGCTGGCATCGGCTGTTTTCCTCGAACGGTAATGGATCGGGCAAGTTCCGACGATGGCTCAACACGGAGTTATAGGTCGTCGTATGTCTTGATTGCAGATTAGCACCGGCCTCGCCGGTTGTAACGGTCACGTTAACCCGAATTCCTCGCCAGGCAAGCGTTTCAGGTTGCGCGCATGCCTCACAATGTTGTAGGATGACCTATATCTTAGGCCTTCACTCAAGGAAAGCAAATGTCTATTACCGGCGAAATGCTGATCGGCCGCCAAGCGGTGCGCGGCGAGGAAAAACCATTGCATGCGTTCAATCCTGCCACGGGATTCGATATCGCGGAGCCGGTTTTCGGCAGCGGCTCGGTGGCCGTCGTGGGGCAGGCGTGCGAGCTGGCGCAGCAAGCGTTCGATCCGTACCGGCAACTGCCGCTCACGGTGCGGGCCGAGTTTCTCGAGCGTATCGCCGACGGCATCACGGCATTGGGCGACGCGCTGATCGAACGGGCGCACCAGGAATCGGGTCTGCCGAAGGCGCGTCTCGAAGGCGAACGCGGCCGCACCACGGGCCAGCTCAAGCTGTTCGCGCAAGTCGTGCGCGCCGGCCAGTGGCTCGCCGCCACGCTCGATTCTCCGCTGCCGGAGCGCAAGCCGCTGCCGCGCTCCGACCTGCGCATGCAAAAGAATCCGCTCGGCCCGGTCGCGGTGTTCGGCGCCAGCAATTTCCCGCTCGCGTTTTCGGTGGCGGGCGGCGACACGGCGGCAGCGCTCGCGGCCGGCTGCCCGGTCGTGGTGAAGGCGCACCGCGCGCACCTCGGCACGTCCGAGATGGTCGGCCGCGTGATCCAGCGCGTCGCGCAAGAGATGGACTTGCCGGAAGGCGTGTTCTCGATGATCGTCGGCGCGGGGAATTCCGTCGGCGAGGCGCTGGTTGCGCATCCGGCGATCAAGGCCGTTGGCTTCACCGGTTCGCGCGCGGGCGGCACGTCGCTGATGCGCGTCGCGGCGGCGCGTGCCGAGCCGATTCCGGTCTACGCGGAAATGAGCAGCATCAATCCCGTGTTCCTGCTGTCGAATGCGCTGGCTGCGCGCGGCGAGAGCATCGCGCGCGGTTTCGTCGATTCGCTGGTGCTTGGCGCCGGCCAGTTCTGTACCAATCCGGGTCTCGCGATTGCCGTCGACAGCGACGCGCTCAAGACTTTCGTCGCCACGGCGTCGGACGCGCTGAGCGGAAAGCCCGCGCAGACCATGCTGACGTCCGGCATCTGTGCTGCTTATGAAGAAGGCGAAGGCAAGCTGGCGGCGATCAAGGGCGTCGAGGCTGTAGCGCGCGGTGTCGATACAACCGGCCCGACGCAGGCGCGCGCGGCGTTGTTCGTGACCGATGCGCAGACGTTCCTCGCCACGCCGGCACTGGAAGACGAGGTGTTCGGCCCGGCGTCGACCATCGTCCGTTGCAAGGACGAGCGGGAACTGCTCGCGGTCGCCGAGCATTTTGCCGGCCAGTTGACCGCCACGGTGCAGATGGACAGCGCCGACCTGGCAGCGGCGAAGAAGCTGGTGCCGATTCTCGAACGCAAGGCCGGCCGGATTCTGGTGAACGGTTTCCCGACGGGCGTCGAGGTGTCGCACGCGATGGTGCACGGCGGCCCGTTCCCGGCGACGTCCGATAGCCGCGCGACGTCGGTCGGCACGACGTCGATCGAGCGCTTCCTGCGTCCGGTGTGCTACCAGGATTTCCCGGCCGATCTGCTGCCGCAAGCGCTGACCGACGGCAACCCGTTGGACCTGTGGCGTCGTCGCGATGGCGAGATCACGCGCAGCTAAGTGGCGGGTGATCGAGTGAGATAAAAGAATGGCCGGGATATCCCGGCCATTTTTCTATTGCGTCCGCCTTAGCGAACCCGAATCAGAAGCGAGCCGAATCAGCTATTCGCCTCGGCGGCTTCGTTCGCGCGCCGCAGACGCTCGCGGCTGTTGGACAGATGCATGCGCATGGCCGCGCGCGCGCCTTCCGCGTCGTGCCGCGTGATTGCTTCGAGAATGCTTTCGTGCTCGAGGTTGACGAGCGACAGATACGCGTCCGGTTCCGCGCGCGCAATGCCCGCCGAATCGAGCCGGTTCCGCGGAATCAGCGCGCTGCCCATTTGCGTGAGGATGTCGACGAAATAGCGGTTGCCCGTGGCGCGCGCCACCGAGATATGAAACTGCAGATCGGCGTCGACGCTGTCCAGCCCGTTATGGCGCGTGGCTTCGATTGCGTCGAGCGCGCCGCGCATGCGCGCGAGGTCATCCGGCTTGGCGCGTTGGGCCGCGAGACCCGCGCATTCCGTTTCGAGACTGATGCGCAGTTCCAGGATCGACAGCACGTCGCGCAGAGTGGTGGCGGGCACCATGTCGATGCCCAGCTTTTCGCGCTGCGGCTCGAGCACGAAGCTGCCGATGCCGTGCCGCGTCTCGATGATCTTGCCCGCCTGCAAACGCGAAATCGCCTCGCGAATGACGGTGCGGCTCACGCTCAGCGTGACCATGAGTTGCGATTCGGTCGGCAGCTTGTCGCCGGGCTTCAACGCGCCGGACGCGATTTGCTCGGTGACGTAGCTGACGACGAACTCGGCAAGATTACGAGCGCGTCGTGGCGGTGCCGCGGATGCCAGTGGTGTAGCCATCGAAAACGCCCCTTGAATCAGATAGTTGCAGACACTTCATGTGTTTCATTATACCGTCGTCTGACGACTGATTATAACCACGCCATATCATTTTGCGGGCCGGCGCCCGATGCGACGCCGGGGTCCCTTTCTAGCCTGCGTTTCACGCTGCGGCGGCGCTCATTTCGCCGTCCGCAGAGAAGTACGATAACCGCCGCGCGATCAGCGCGGGCGCAACTCGACCCGCTTGATGTCTTTCACGATCACGAGATAGCTGAACACCGTGAGCAGGGCATTGATGCCCACGAACACCAGCGCGCCGTTGAACGAGCCGGTCTTCGCCACGAGATAGCCGATCACGATCGGCGTCACGATACCGGCGACGTTGCCGAACATATTGAAGATCGCGCCGGAGAGACCGAGCGCTTCCTTCGGCGATGTATCGGCGACGACAGCCCAGCCGAGCGCGCCGATGCCTTTGCCGAAGAACGCGAGCGACATGAGCGCGACGACGACCCAGTCGGTCGACACATAGTTGCAGCCGATGATGCACACCGACAGCAGCATGCCGCCGACGATCGGCACCTTGCGCGCTATCGTGAGCGAATGGCCGCGACGGATCAGCCCGTCGGAGAGAATGCCGCCGAGCACGCCGCCCGAGAATCCGCAAATCGCCGGCAGCGAAGCGACCAGACCCGCTTGCAGAATCGTCATGCCGCGCGCCTGCACGAGGTAGATCGGAAACCACGTCAGGAAGAAGTAGGTCAGCACGTTGATGCAGTACTGCGCAAGATAGACGCCGACCAGCATGCGGTTGCTGAGCAGTTGGCGAACCAGGGACCAGCCGCCGGTACTTTCGATCTTGTCGGCGGATCGGGCTTGCTTCTGCCCGCTGATCACGCCGCCGCCCTGTTCGATGTACTCCAACTCGGCGCGCGAAACACGCGGATGATCCGCGGGGTTCTTCATCACCTTCAGCCACGTGAGCGCGAGCAGAAGCCCCATCACGCCCATCACGACATAGACCATGTGCCAGCCGAACGCGTGGGTAAGCCACGCCATCAACGGCGTGAACACGACCGCCGCGAAGTATTGCGCCGAATTGAAAATGGCCGACGCCGTGCCGCGTTCGTTGGTCGGAAACCAGCTCGCCACGACCTTCGCATTGGCCGGAAATGCCGGCGATTCGGCCGCGCCCATCGCGAAGCGCAGCACGAACAGCGCGGTGACGGCGGCCGCCGCGCTGCCCAGCAAGCCGATCGAGCTTTGCAGCAGCGTGAAGAGCGACCAGAAGAAAATGCTCGCCGCGTAGACGCGCCGCGCGCCGAAGCGGTCCAGCAGCCAGCCGGCCGGCAGTTGCGATAGCACGTAGGCCCAACTGAACGCGGAGAAGATGTAGCCCATGCGGATCGCGTCGAAGCCGAACTCGGCGCGCATGGCCGAGCCGGTCACCGACAGCGTGGCGCGGTCTGCATAGTTGAAGGTCGTGATCAGAAAGATCAGCAGCAGGATTCCGTAGCGGACTCGGGTGCGCTTTGCGACGTGGGCGGCACTGACGGTGCGGCTCATTTCCATGGTCATCTCCTGAATTTCTTTTGCGCGGGAGGAGTGGGCTCCCGAGGCGTCGTGGCGCAAAAAGCGGCTACGACGCTTCGTCGATACATTCGTGCGGCACAAAAACGCCCGGCGACGTTGCCGTCCCGGGCGCTCTTTGCGGTGCCGTCTACGCAGCCATCGTTCGCACGGCCGGCGGGTGTCAATTGCTACTAATAGGCCAGCCGGATTACTGCGGACCGAGCGTCTTGATGAGCGCGTCCAGCTTGCTCATTTCTTCTTCCGTCAGATCGGTCAGCGGCGCGCGGACCGGACCGGCGCTGTGGCCGACCAGCTTCGCGCCCGCCTTGACGATGCTGACCGCGTAGCCGGCGCGGCGGTTGCGGATCGCCAGATACGGCAGGAAGAATTCGTCGATCAGCTTGCCGACGGTCGCGTGGTCGTCCGCGGCGATGGCGCGGTAGAAGTCCATCGCAGTCTTCGGAATGAAGTTGAACACTGCCGACGAATACACCGGCACGCCCAGCGCCTTGTACGCCGCGGCATAGACTTCCGCGGTCGGCAAGCCGCCGAGATAGGAGAAGCGGTCGCCGAGGCGGCGGCGGATCGACACCATGTTCTCGATCTCTCCCACGCCGTCCTTGAAGCCGATCAGGTTCGGGCAGCGCTCGGCCAGCCCTTCGAGCATATCGGCGTTAAGCTTGGAGTTCGCACGGTTGTAGATGATCACGCCCATGTTCGGCACGGACTTGCAGACTTCTTCAGCGTGCGCGGCGATACCTTCCTGGCAGGCTTCCGTCAGGTAGTGCGGCATCAGCAGAATGCCGTTCGCGCCGTGGCGCTCGGCTTCCTGTGCGTAAGCGATCGCGACGCGCGTCGGGCCGCCCGCGCCGGCGAGAATCGGCACCTTGCCTTTGCAGACTTCGGCGGCCGTCTTCACGACGTTCGAATAGTCGTTGTGCGTGAGCGAGAAGAATTCGCCCGTGCCGCCGGCGACGAACAGCGCCGACGCGCCGTAAGGAGCGAGCCATTCGAGGCGCTCAGCATAGGTGTCGGCGCGGAAATCGCCTTGTTCGTCAAAGTCGGTAACGGGGAAGGACAGGAGGCCTTCGGAAACGATCTGCTTCAGTTCCTGCGGTGTCGTCATGATGAGTATCCAGAGCGTCGGAATGGTTCGCGGGCGGTTCGCGGTGGTTCGTTCAGGTAGAAATTGAAATTTCTTATACGTCATCGTACAACAACAAAACGGCTAACTCAACGGGCATTTCACGGCATAAT
The DNA here is from genome assembly GCF_046026985.1 of Paraburkholderia sp. RL18-101-BIB-B. Taxonomy (NCBI): domain Bacteria; kingdom Pseudomonadati; phylum Pseudomonadota; class Betaproteobacteria; order Burkholderiales; family Burkholderiaceae; genus Paraburkholderia; species Paraburkholderia sp. RL18-101-BIB-B. The sequence continues at coordinate 75,585 of NZ_JARESV010000018.1, read as the reverse complement.
GCTTCTCCTAGGGTAAATACGGAACGTCTGTGCAATCTCCTGTGTTGTAGGATGACGTATGAATAGCTGGCGCAGCAGGCGTACATCGCCATAAGGATCGATGCAATGGAACAATCTCCGCTCTACATTCGCGTTCACCCCAATGACAATGTCGCGATCGTCGTCAACGACGGCGGCCTGGGTGAGGGCGCGGTATTTCCCGATGGCCTGGCGCTGCGCGAGCGCGTGCCGCAAGGGCACAAGGTCGCGCTGGCGGATCTGGCCGAGGGCGACGAGGTCATCCGCTACAACGTGGTGATCGGCTATGCGCTCAAGGCGCTGCCCAAGGGCAGCTGGATCAACGAACATGTGATCCGCATGCCGAGCCCGCCGGGACTCGAGGATCTGCCGATCGCCACCATCAAGGCGCCGGAGATGCCGCCGCTCGAGGGCTACACGTTCGAGGGCTACCGCAACGCGGACGGCTCGGTTGGCTCGCGCAACATTCTCGCCATCACGACCACGGTGCAATGCGTCGCCGATGTGGTCCAGCACGCGGTGACGCGTATCAAGGCTGAGTTGCTGCCGAACTACCCGAATGTCGACGACGTGGTGAGCCTCGGCCACACCTACGGTTGCGGCGTCGCGATCGACGCGCCCGACGCGATGGTGCCGATCCGCACCGTGCGCAACATCAGCCTTAATCCGAATTTCGGCGGCGAGGTGATGATGGTCAGCCTCGGCTGCGAGAAGCTGCAGCCCGAGCGCCTGATGCCGCCCGGCACGATTCCGATCGCCGCGGCCGCGAATGTGGCCGAAGTCGCGGACATCGGCGATGTCGAGGCCGATCTGAACGGCGACGTCGTCGTACTGCAAGACGAAGCGCACGTCGGCTTCCAGTCGATGATCGAGTCGATCATGCGAATGGCCGATGGTCATCTGAAGCGTTTGAACAATCGCCGCCGCGAGACTTGCCCCGCGTCCGATCTGGTGATCGGCGTGCAATGCGGCGGCAGTGACGCGTTCTCCGGCCTCACCGCGAACCCCGCAGTGGGCTACGCGACCGACTTGCTGGTGCGTGCCGGCGCCACCGTCATGTTCTCCGAAGTCACCGAAGTGCGCGACGGCGTCGATCAATTGACGGCGCGCGCGGCCAACCCGGAGGTCGCCGCGGCGATCATCCGCGAGATGCAGTGGTACGACGATTATCTGAAGCGCGGCGGCGCGGACCGCAGCGCCAACACCACGCCGGGCAACAAGAAGGGCGGCTTGTCGAACATCGTCGAAAAGGCGATGGGGTCGATCATCAAGTCGGGCAATTCGGCGATTTCCGGCGTGTTGTCGCCCGGCGAGAAGGTTCGCCAGAAAGGCCTGATTTACGCGGCCACGCCGGCGAGCGACTTCATCTGCGGTACGCTGCAAGTCGCGGCGGGTATCAACCTGCACGTTTTCACCACCGGCCGCGGCACGCCGTATAGCCTCGCCGAAGTGCCCGTCATCAAGGTCGCGACGCGCTCCGATCTGGCGCGCCGCTGGCACGACCTGATGGACATCAACGCCGGCACCATCGCGACCGGCGCGGCGACCATCGAAGAGGTGGGCTGGGAACTGTTCCGTCTGATGCTCGATGTCGCCAGCGGGCGCAAGGAGACCTGCGCTGAAAAGCTCAAGCTCCACAATGCGTTGACGCTGTTCAATCCGGCGCCCGTGACCTGATGGGCCGGCTGGCTGCCTTGCCTGATCTGATCGCACTCACACCACTATAGAAACATGACTGACTCGAACCTTGACCGCGGCGCGGCACAGAAACCCTTTCGCCGCCTGCTGCTCACCGGCGCGGCGGGCAACCTCGGCAAGCAGTTGCGCGGCGCGCTCGCCGCGTGGGCCGATATCGTGCGCGTCACGGATATCGCTCCGCTTGGCGAGGTGGCGGCGCATGAGGAAGCTTTGACCGTCGACCTCGCGGACGAAGCCGCGGTCCACGCGCTGCTCGAAGGCGTGGACGCGGTGATTCACCTCGGTGGCATTTCCGTCGAGGCGCCGTTCGAAGATCTGATCGAAGCGAATATCCGTGGCCTGTACAACCTCTATTCGGCTGCGCAGAAGCAGGGCGTGAAGCGCATCGTGTATGCGAGCTCGAATCATGCGGTGGGTTTTCATCCTGTGACGGAGGTGGTCGATATCGATGCGCCGCTGCGTCCCGACAGCTTGTACGGTGTGACGAAATGCTTTGGTGAATCGTTGTCGCGTTACTACTTCGATCGCTTCGGTCTGGAGACCGTGTGTCTGCGGATCGGTTCGTCGTTCGAGCAGCCGAAGAATCCGCGCATGCTCGTGACCTTTCTGAGCTATCGCGACTTCATCGAACTGGTGCGCTGCTCGCTGTTCACCAACCGCGTGGGTCACGCGATCGTCTACGGCGTGTCGGATAACCGGACCAAGTGGGTGGACAACACGAAGGCCGCGTTCCTCGGTTTTCGTCCGCAAGACAGTTCGGTCGAATTCGATCATCTCTTTCCGGTCACGGCACCGACTGCCGAACTCGACGATCCGACGCAGCGTTTCCAGGGCGGCCCGTTTGTGCTCGCCGGTCCGATGGAGCCGAAACGGTGAGCGCCGCGGCGAACCCGCGAGTGGAGCGAGTCGAGGCAGCGGGGCAGGCGCCGGCCTCAGTCGGTGAAAGTCCGGTGTGGCGCGTCGCGGAGCAAGCGCTGTACTGGGTGGATATTCCGGCGCAGAAGATCGTGCGCTTGCGGATCGATTCGGGCGAGCGCTCTGAATGGCTGCTGCCGGAGAAAGTCGCATGCATCGCGTTCGATCGTCGCGGCACGGTGCTGGCCGGCTGCGAGACCGGGCTCTTTGCGGTCACGCTGACCGCGCCCTCGGCGAACGGCGAACCCGTGCAGGTGACAGGCCGCAAGCTCGCCGCCCCGGATTTCGCTTGCGACGACATGCGTTTCAACGACGGCCGTTGCGACCGGCAAGGACGCTTCTGGGCCGGCACGATGGTGCAGGACATGGCGGCGGCCAAGCCGGCCGGTGCGCTCTATCGTTTCGATGCGCACGGCGTGCTGTCCGCGCCGGTCGTCGACGCGCTCATCACGCAGAACGGCCTCGCGTGGTCGCCGGACGGCACGACCATGTATCTGTCGGACTCGCATCCGTTGCGCAGGCAGATCTGGGCCTTCGATTACGACGTCGAGACTGGCGAGCCGCGCAACCGTCGCGTGTTCGCTGATCTGAACCACCATGCGGGCCGTCCGGACGGCGCCGCGGTGGACGCCGACGGCTGCTACTGGATCTGCGCGAACGACGCAGGCCTGTTGCTGCGCTTCACGCCCGAAGGCAAACTGGACCGGCAGATCGCCGTGCCGGCCATCAAGCCGGCCATGTGTGCCTTCGGTGGACGCGATCTGGACACGCTGTTCGTCACGTCGATTCGTCCCGCAGCGAACGCGAGCGAGCACGACGGCCATCTGTTCGCCGTGCGTCCTGGCGTAACCGGGCTGCCCGAGCCGGAGTTCGCCGGCGAGCTGTAAGCGAAGCCCGCATGAGAAGGGCGCCGGGCATGTCGTCATGCTCCGGCGCCCTTTGTTTGTCTGCTCGATATTCATAGGTCGTCGTACAACATTGTGGTGTAAAGACTACGGTCTCGTCACATTTCGCTACGAAAAACAGCGTCTCCGGGGCATGCCGGTTTTACCCCGGGAGCGCCGCGCCAGTTGGCGTAGGGACTCGCCGTGCGATGCATCGGTCATCCATGCCGGATGCCTTCGCGGTGCGGGTAAATACCGTCTGTACAACTCAAACTTCGTTTTATAGACTTCATATGTCGTCGTACAACGTATAAGCCCAAACGAATTCCTTTCTGTGAATTTTCAAGTTTTCGGTATGAACGAGCCGGCGTCGACGCGCGACTACTCGCACGCGCGACGCAAGCCGATGCAGTTGAAGCAAAAGTAAAAGAGTCGAGTTGTCTGACAGGAGTGCTGAGCATCTGCGCCGGGGACGTTGCACAGACCAGCATGGCAAAGCGCTCGTGACCGCTAGCGGCGGCGAGCGTCGAGCCGGGAGACGCAGCAAACCATGTCGCATCCGCGGGCGGCCACCGCAAGCGGGCCCTCCGCAATCGATTGGATGGTCAATTTTTCAAGGAATTTCACGATGAATAAGAAGTTTGCCTCTTCCCGTGTTTCGATGATCGTCGCAGCCTCGCTGCTGGCCTTCAGCACCGTGTCGGCACAAGCGCGTGTGTTCCGCGTGTCCGACGTGCATGGCGACACCTATCCGACCAACATGGCCGTGAAATACATGGGGGAACAGATCAACAAGGCAACCGGCGGCAAGGATTCCGTGAAGGTCTTCGGCAATAGCGCGCTGGGTTCCGAAAACGACACGATCGATCAGGTGCGCATCGGCGCATTGGACATGGCGCGCGCCAACGGTGCCGCTTTCAACGAGATCGTGCCCGAATCGATGATCCCGTCGCTGCCGTTCCTGTTCCGCGACATCGACCATTTCCGCAAAGTGATGTACGGCCCGGAAGGCCAGAAGATTCTCGACGCCTTCAAGGCGAAGGGCATGATCGCGCTGACGTTCTACGAGAGCGGCGCGCGTTCCATCTACACCAAGAAGCCGATTCACACGCCGGCTGACATGAAGGGCCTCAAGGTTCGCGTGCAGCCGTCCGATCTGATGGTCGACGAAATCCGCGCAATGGGCGGCACGCCCACGCCGATGCCGTTCGCCGAGGTCTATACGGGCCTGAAGACGGGTCTGGTGGATGCCGCTGAGAACAACTTGCCGTCGTACGAAGAAACCAAGCACTTCGAAGTCGCGCCGGTCTACTCCGAAACCCAGCATTCGATGACGCCGGAAGTCCTGGTGTTCTCGAAGAAAGTGTGGGACACGCTGACGCCGCAAGAGCAGGACATCATCAAGAAGGCTGCCGCCGACTCGGTGCCGTACTACCAGAAGCTGTGGACGGCGCGTGAAGCCGACGCGGGCAAGACGGTCACGAAGGGCGGCGCGACCATCGTCGCCTCGACGCAGATCGATCGCGCCGCGTTCGTCAAGGCCATGCAGCCGGTCTGGGCGAAGTACGAAAAGACCCCGCAAATGAAGCAGCTCGTCGACGAGATTCAGGCAGTCAAATAAGGTTCGCCTGAACGGAGGCACAACTGCGGCGCACAGAGCCTGCGAGAAGATTCGCGGGCTCTGCCGCTGCGTGCTTCCTGAATCGATAAGTCGAACAGGATTGCTGACTATTAAAGACAGGTCGGTCGTATGCAAGGATGGGTTCAATGAGATTCATGAAACGCCCAAATGATTTTCTGTTCCGCGCGCTGGTTATCCTGGCGTCGGTGAGTCTCGCCGTGCTGAGCCTGCTGGTGATCTATAGCGTCGTGATGCGCTACGTTTTCAGCGATGCGCCGGATTTCGTCGAGCCCATCGCGCTTTTGCTGGTGATCGTGATCGCCATGTTCGGCGCCGCGCTCAAGGTGCGTGAGGGCGGTCATATCGGGCTCGATTCGCTCGTCAAGAAATTGCCGCCGAAAGGGCAACTCATCGCCACGGCGTTTCAGCATATTTGCCTGATCGCGTTTGCGGTGATGGTTTTCTTCGGGTGTCTGCAGATGGTGGAGGCCACCGCCGAAGACCGGATTCCAATTATCGGCTTGCCTGAATCGTTGCGTTACTGCATTCCGGTTATTGCCAGCGTCTGCATTGCAATGTTCTCGATTGAGAACCTGCTCGCGCTTTTCGCACAGAAACAAAACTAGAGCAATCATGGAACTTGCCATCCTCTCCGTTAGTTTTCTTGTTTTTCTCCTTCTCGGCGTTCCTGTTTCCTTCGGGCTCGGGCTCTCGTGTGTCCTGACTTATCTGTACGAAGGCTTGCCGGCGGCCACCGCCATGCAGTCGATGATTTCGGGCATCAACGGCTTCTCGTTTCTCGCCGTGCCGTTCTTCATTCTGTCCGGTGAGCTGATGCTGCACGGTGGCATCGCGGACCGCATTCTGCGTTTCGCGCAAGCCACGGTCGGGCATTTCCGCGGCGGCCTCGGTATGGCCAACGTGGTCGCCTGCACACTGTTCGGCGGGGTCTCCGGTTCGCCCTCGGCGGATACGTCGGCCATGGGCGGCGTGGTCATTCCGTTGATGAAGCGTGAAGGTTATAGCGCGGCCTATGCGGTCAACGTGACGACGCACTCGTCGCTGGCGGGCGCGCTGATGCCGACGTCGACCAATATGATCATCTATGCATTTGCGGCCCAGGGCATCACGGGCACGTTGAACGGACACCCAATGAGCGGCGTCTCGATCGGCGATCTGTTGTTTTCCGGTCTACTGCCGGTGTTGTGGGTGATGGGTTTCGTGCTGATCGCCGCGTACTGGCAAGCGGTCAAGTACGGTTATCCGCGTCGTGCCGATGGGTCGACGGAACTGCAAAAATTCCCGGGTTGGTACGCCGTGGCCCGCACGTTCCTCGGCGCGTTGCCCGGCTTGATGGTGATTGCGATCATTCTGGTTTGCGTGGCAAAAGGCATTGCCACGGCGACGGAAGCCGCCGCTATCGCAGTGTTTTATTCGCTGGTGCTGACGATCGTCGTGTATCGCTCGATGACGATGAAGAAGCTGTTCCACGCATTGTCCAAGGCGGCCAAAACTACCGGCGTGGTGCTGCTGCTGATCGGCGTGTCGAACATGCTGCGTTACCAGATGGCCTATCTGGAGATTCCGGATGCGATCGAACACATGCTCGACGGCGCGACCAGCCTGCCGTGGCTGATGCTGCTGTACATCAACCTGATCCAGATTTTCCTCGGCACGTTCGTCGACATGGCGGCGCACATCCTGATCACCACGCCGCTGTTCCTGCCGATGGCGATGCACGCCGGCGTCGGTCCCGTGCAGTTCGGGATCATGATCCTGCTGAATTGCGCATTGGGTCTGGTGCACCCGCCAATCGGCTCGGTGCAGTTTATCGGGTGCGCGATCGGCAATGTGTCGATTGGTGAAACTACCAAGGTGGCGTGGCCTTATTACCTGGCTATCTTCAGCGCGATCAACATCGTGACTTACGTACCGATGTTCTCGACATGGTTGCCTAGCCTGATCAATGGTCATCCGGTATTTTGAAATCCTTAATTAATGCCGGAGCATTCGAAAAATATCCACACTCCGCGGCACTCGAAGGGTGCCGCGATCAAAGAATAATCTTTTAAAGAGGAGCAGAAATGAAAAAGGCATTGGCAACTTCGGCGCTTGGCTTGGTCGCCCTCGGCGCGCACGCTCAGAGCAGCGTGACGCTGTACGGGATCGTCGATACGGGGATCGGCTATCAGAGTAGCCAAACGTCGCTCGGTTCGACCAGCGGCGGCCGTTCGGTCGTGAAGATGGTCAACGGCATCTGGGCCGGCAGCCGTTTCGGCCTGAAAGGCGCCGAGGACCTGGGTGGCGGCACGAAGGCGATCTTCCAGTTGGAAGAGGGCTTTAACAGCGCAACTGGCGCGCAGTCGGTTTCCGGTCTCGCGTTCAACCGCCAGGCTTACGTCGGTGTGGCGAATGCCAGCTACGGTACGTTCACCGCAGGCCGCCAATATACGTCGTACTACACGCTGCTCTCGCCGTACAGCCCGACCACCTGGCTGACGGGCGCATACGGCGCACACCCGGGCGATATCGACTCTCTGGATACGCTGTACCGCGTCAATAACTCGCTGGTGTACACGTCGCCGAACTTCTATGGGCTGACGGCTAGCGGCTCGTATGCGCTGGGCGGCGTGCCGGGCAGCTTCAACGCCGGTTCGACGTGGAGCGCGGCCTTGCAGTACCTGAATGGTCCGTTCGGCATTGCGGCGGGCTTCCAGCGCATCAACAACTCGACGCCTGGCGGCGGCGCATGGGGCGCTGACTCCACGACGTCGAACAACGGCGCCCAGGCGGGTGTGTCGGGCATCAACAACGGCTATCAGCGCGCCCAGGCACAGCAGCGCGTGGCGGTAACGGGCGGCTATGCGTTCACTCCGCAGTGGGACGTGTCGTTCTCGTACTCGAACGTGCAATACGTTCCGGGTATCAACTCGCCGTTCCACACCACCGCGATCTTCAACACGGGCGGTGCCGTGCTGCACTTCAAGCCTTTGACGGCACTGGACCTGGCTGCGGGCTACAGCTATACGCGTGCTACCAAAGCGAACGGCATCACGAGCTCGGCTAGCTACCAGCAGTTCAACCTCTCGCAGTACTACAGCCTCTCCAAGCGCACCGGTCTGTATGCGCTCGAGGCCTATCAACGCGCAGGCGGTCAGACCCTGGGTACGAACGGCGTGAGCATCATCAACGCGACGGCCGATATCGGCGACGGCCAGAACAGCGCGCCGTCCTCGTCACGCAGCCAGTTTGCTGCCGGTGTGGGCATCATCCACAAGTTCTGATGGCGTAACTTCGTGGCGGTGTGTTGTTACGCCGCCACGGCGATGCGTTAAATATGCTTCGCTGAGCATCACAAGCTGCGCGCGCAACGCGCGCAGCTCAAGGTGAGAACCCTTGGTGACGCGGATTTGAAGCGCCAGTGCACGGCAAGCGTCGTCAAGCATGCCGTACGCTTCACCCTCAGGCGTCGGACCACAAACGCCCAGCCGTTGCCCAGTTTTCGCGTTTCACGTCGGTCAGAATGATATCCACCGAGTTCGGTTCGACCCCTAGCGATTCGCAAGTCGCCTTGGTAATGGCTTCGACGAACTGGCGTTTCTGTTCCACCGAGCGGCCTTCGAAGAGTTCGATATGAAACGTGGGCATGGTGTGACTCCGTTAAGAACGAGATTGGGATTGAAGTGAACGTGGCGCGAATTCAATCGCGATAGCTGGCGTCGAGGCGGTCGAGTTTGCGCAGCAAGGCAGGCCATTCGAGCACGCCTTCAATGGCGCCACCATCGTACAGTTGTTCCGCCGTGCGTGCGGCGACTGCATCGCTCGGCACGACGAGTTCCGCGCCGCATGCTTGCGCCTGCAACTGGATCTCGCAGGCCTTGAGCAGCGTTGCCATCAGCACGTAGGCTTCGGCGACCGTGCGGCCGGTGGTCAGTGTGCCGTGATTGCGCAACAGCATGGCGGGCTTGTCGCCGAGATGCGCGACGAGTCGCTCGCCTTCCGCCGGCGTGAACGCGAGGCCTTCGTAATCGTGGTACGCGAGTTGGCCGTAAAAGCGCAGCGCGTGTTGCGAGGCGGGCAGCAAGCCGGCCGGTTGCGCGGAAACCGCCACGCCCGCCGTATTGTGCAGATGCATCACGCAGAAGGCATCGGCGCGTGCCGCGTGGACCGCTGCGTGCAGTGCGAAGCCGGTCGCATTCACCGCATGTTCGCTCGCGCCGACGATGTTGCCCGCAATATCGATTTTCACGAGATTCGCTGCGCGCACTTCATCGAAGGCGAGGCCGAATGGGTTGATCAGGAAGTGGCCGGGTTCGTCCGGAACGCTCGCCGAGATATGCGTGTAGATCAGGTCGTCCCAGCCGTTGAGCGCCGCGAGCCGGTAGGCCGCGGCCAGGTCGACGCGGGTCTGCCGCTCGGCATCGGACAATGGCCCCGCCTCGGCGACGCGGGCGGCAGGGCTGTGAGTGAACGGCATGTCTGTCTCCTGAAGTTGCATGATCGCCGAAACGTGTGGCGCGAGCTTGTGACGAAACCCGGCGGCGTAACTAGCTCGCGCGGCTGGCCTGGACCGGCGTCGTCGCGCCGCGTGCGGCGTCCACAGGTTGCGCGGGTTCGGCGGCCGCCGCGCTCACGCCGTGGGCCGAGCGTCGCTTGAGCCACTGCACGCTCCACGTCGCGAGGACGAAGGGCGCCGTCATAACCGGCCAGCCAAAGTGCGCCGCCGACGCTTGCAGCACGACCGACACGGCCACGCCGCCGAGCATCGTGACGAGGCCGCAGTCGGCCAGCGCAAGCGCGGTCAGCGCGCCGTTGAATCCTAACAGGCCCGCGTCGAAGGAGGTTATCGTTGCGCCGAGCAGCAGATGCGCAGCGCTGGCGAATCCGGCGCCGATCAGCGCCCGCAGCGCATGCCTGCGCGACGCCGCTGCAATCCCGACCAACACCAGCAATCCGGGCAACGCGTCCGATGCAAAGCCGGTTTGCGCGAAGCCGGCGAGCAGTCCGCTGCCCACTTGCGTCGCGCCCAGCGCATGCGCCGGCGGCACGCTAGCGGATGGCGCGTTGACCGTGACCATCGGCAGCCAAAGCCACGTGACGATCAGGCACGGGCTCGAAAGGAAGCCGAGTCCGCGCGCCCGCAGCCAGCGCGACCACGGCTCCACGAACCACGCCGTGCACGTGGCGGCGAGAATCGCCACCGCGCCCGCTGTCGCATTGTCGGCGATGAAGTTGAAGGCGGCGAGTCCCGCCAACGCGCCGTTGAAACCGTGCAATCCGGCGCGCGTTTCGTCCTCGCGATAACCGGCCAATACCGCGCTCACATTGGCCGCGACCGCGCCCATCAGTGCCGCGCAGGCGAGGCGCGGGTCGTAGAGCAGCCAGGCGGCGAGCAGGCACGCGCCGGTGAAGGCGTTCGGTTGCAGCACGATCTGGCCGAGGCTGCGCAGCAGTGTGCGCAAGGCGGAGGATTGAGCTTCGGTCGCGGCGGCGTGCATGATGGGAAGGCGGGGTGATCTCGATGATGCGCAATTTCGCCGCGCGAGCGTCGGGCGCGCGCCGGTCGGATGACTGCGAACCGCGAGCATAGGCCAGCCAGGCCGCGCCGGGCATCGCTGCGCGTTGATAGTGGCTATTTGCGACACACGCCCGCGATGTCCAGGAGTCGGCGAGTCGAAAGCATTCGCGCTACGATATGAGCCCGGCGGAACCCGGCAGAACCCGGCTGCGCCGCCTCACGAGGAGACAGGCACATGCGTGAATTACGGTGGGCATCGGAAGAGGGCGACGGCATCGAACATCTGGCGTTCGACGCGCACGAGGACGGCTTCGCGGTGGAAAGCGCCGTGGTCGGGCAGCGCTACGGCAAGCCGTATGGGCTGCACTACAAGGTGCGCTGCGACGCGCAATGGCGCACGCGCTATGCGTGGCTGAAGATCGTCGGCGGCGGCGAACTGGAGTTGCATGGCGACGGTGCCGGCCATTGGCACGATGGGCACGGCCTCGCGCTGAGCGCGATCGAAGGCTGCATCGACATCGATATCGCCGCTACGCCGTTCACCAACACGCTGCCGATCCGCCGCTTGCAACTGGCCGAAGGCGAGCGTCAGCCGATTTCGGTGGCGTATATTTCGACGCCTGATTTGCAGGTCACGCGCGTCGAACAGGCGTATTCGTGCATCGAGTTGCATCGCGAGTATCGCTACGAGGGCATCTTCCGCAACTTCGCGGCGGACATGAAGGTGGACGAAGACGGTCTCGTAATCGACTATCCGACGCTGTTCACACGCCTGCCCCGCGAGCGTTGAGCGTTGGCGCTGCGCAGCCGCCGCAATCCGTGCGGTGCCGCTCTACGAAGCGTTCGATGCTTGCCGCGATCCGGTCGGGTTCGCGCAACACGACCCAGTGGCCCGCATCGATCTCGGTGCGCTCATACGCGCCCAGCCAGCACTCCAGTCCGAGCGAGAGCGGCGGCCCGACGTAGCGGTCACGCAGCGGCACGATGAATTGCACCGGCGCGTGCGCATGACGCGCGCGTGGGCGCAGCAGCTTGTCGATGAAATTGGCGCGGTAGAGGTTCAGACCATTGATCGCGTTGCGCATCTGCGCCGGATCGGGCGCGGGGCGCACGCGTTCCGTCACACGCAGCCACAGCGGCCACAGGCGTGCGCCGCCCGCGCGCCACATCAGTTCAGGCAGCCACGGCAGATGAAAGAAGAAGATGTACCAGGACTTGAGCGTTTGCCGAACGCTACTGCCGAATGGGGGCTTCGTTATGGGATGTGCGGTTTGAGTGTCGTCGTCGTCACCCTCGCTCTCGCTGCGCAAGCCGAAAGACGCGTGATCCAGGCACGGCCCCGAAATCGACGTGTACGAAACAATGCGGCCTTTGAACGCCGGGTCGGTCACCGCTTCCCAGCTTTGAATCGAACCCCAGTCGTGCCCGACCAGATGAAACGGCCGCGCGCCGCAGGTCGCGTCCGCGACCGACGCGAGATCAGCGGCGAGGCGCTCGAGCCGGTAAGCGCGACGCGTGACCGGCGCCTCGGAAGAGCCGGCGCCGCGCACGTCGTAGGCGATCACGCGGTAGCGCGCGTCCAGTTGCGCGCGTACCGGTTCCCACACGGCCGCCGAGTCGGGATAACCGTGCACCAGCACGATCGGCGGCGCGTCGCGCGGTCCGCTCACGTAGACCGCGAGCCGCACGTCGCCGGCCTCAACCGACAGCGTGTCGCGTATCACGCGGCCGCCTGCACGCCGCGCCGCGCGGCCTTGCGGGCGCTCGGCGTGACCGCGTTGGTGGCATCGACCGCGGCAACCAGACCGTCGATGCGCGCCAGTTGCGAGCGGTTGTCGTGATCCCACGGATGGAAGCCGGGCCGGAAAAAGCTCAGCCATTCGCCAGCGATGCGCGGAAACACACCATGACGCGGGCCGTACAGATACTTCACGACGTGCCACATGCCGCGGAGATGGCCGCCGCGTTTGCGGTCGGCGATGATGAGCCGCACGTGGTAATCGAACACGATCAGCCAGAACGTCACCGTCGTGGCGAGCATGGTGCCGGTGCGCAGCAGATAACGGCCGAGGCCGGGTTTGAGCACGGCGTTCCATACATCGTATGAAACGGACTTGTGCTCGGTTTCTTCGAGCGCATGCCAGGTCCACATCTGCGTATAGCCTTCCACTGAGCCGCCGATGCGCGACGCGTCTTCCAGCAGCACGCCGGCAAGCATCGCCGTGTAGTGTTCGAGGCAGACGGTGACGGCGAGTTGGTACGAATGCGGCAAGATCTTGCGGCCGAAGTTGAGAATCGCCCACAGCCTTTTGTCCAGCTTGTGCGCGGGCAGGCCGGCTTCCTGCAGCAGATCGTTGTATTCCACATGCTCGCGCGTATGCATGGCTTCCTGGCCGATGAAGCCGAGCACCTGCTTCTTCAACTCAGGGTCGTCGATCTGATCGCGGTAGTTGCGCACGCTGTCCATAAAAAAACGCTCGCCGGCCGGAAAGAGCAGCGAAAGCGCGTTGAAGAAGTGTGTCACATGCGAGCCTTGCACGTGCCAATCGCAGGCGCGTTCCTGCGGCAAGTTGAAACGGAGGTCGCGGCGAATCGGCATCATGGCCTTTCTCCTTGTGATTCTCGATGTGTTGCTGAGCGTGATCGGATCACGTGCGTGGCGCCTATGGGCGCGGCGGCGATGTCAGGCGCGCTTGCCGTCCAGATGCGCGGCGCGCCGCGCGCGTTTGTCCGCGATGCGTTTCATCCGGCGCGTTTGCATTACCACCAGCGCCTGATAGGCCGCCGGCAACGTGCGCGCCAACCAGTCGGCGGCGCGCGCGTCGCGTCCGATCAGCACGCGTCGCTTGTTCTTGCGCACGCCGTCGAGGATCACGCGCGCGGCTTCATCGGCGGTGGTGATGAAAAACTTTTCGAAGTCGTCCTTGCCTTGCTGTTCGGTTTCCAGCATGAGGCCGACCATGTTCGAGGCGATGCGGCTCGATTGCGCGATGCCCGTGCGGATGCCGCCCGGATGCACGCAGGTCGCCGAGACGCCGCACTTCATCAGGTCGAGCTCCTGACGCAGCGCTTCAGTGAAGCCGCGCACCGCGAATTTGGTCGCGTTGTAGCCGCTCATGCCCGGCTGCGAGAAGAGACCGAAGACGCTCGACGTATTGACGATATGGCCCGCGCCGGAGGCCTTGAGATACGGCAGAAATGCCTTCGTGCCGTGCACCACGCCCCAGAAATTGATGCCGACGATCCACTCCAGATCGGCGTATTCCATCCCTTCGATGGTGCTCGACAGCGCGACGCCCGCGTTGTTGAACACGAGATTGACACGCTGATGCTGCGCGGCCGTTTCGGCGGCCCAGTCGAACATCGCGGCGCGGTCGGCGACATCGAGCACACGCGTGGTGATGCGCAGCGGCGAGCCGACGATCTGCGGCGCTGCGGCTTGCGCCAACTGCGCCGTTTCGGCGAGGCTCGTGGAATTGCGGTCGGCAAGCGCGAGGTGGCAGCCCTCGCGCGCCAACTGGATCGCGAGCGAGCGGCCCATGCCTGAGCCTGCGCCGGTGATCGCGGCTACTCTGTCGGTGAAGTTTTTCATGGCTTATCTCCAGTTCTCCCTGAACGGTGCCTTGTCGTTGTCGTTATGTTTCGTCAGGCTGCTTCCACAGGCGCTGAAGCAGCGCCGCCGTGCGCATGCGTGCCGTGCGCCGAACCCATCGGCGCACCGGCCGCATGCGGCGCCGGCGAATACGCGAGGTAATCCCCCATGCTGAACGTGCTGGTGGCCTGGCGGAATTTGTAGGCAAAGCCCGGCCACAGCGCGGTGTTCTTGCCCGTTGCCGGATCGAGATACCAGCTCTTGCAGCCGCCCGTCGACCAGATCGCGCGGCCCAGTTTCTGCTGAATCCGCTCGTTGTAGGCGCGCTCCACTTGCGGACGCACTTCGATGGCATCGGCGCGCTCCGCACGCATCGTGTTCAGCGCGCGCAGGATGTACTCCAGCTGCGACTCGATCATGAACACCATCGAGTTATGGCCGAGACCGGTATTCGGTCCGACCACCATGAAGAAGTTCGGATAGCCAGGCAATGTCGTGCCGAGGTATGCATGCGCGCCGTCACGCCACGTATCGACGATATCGACGCCGCCACGCCCGCGCACCACGCCGCGCGGAAACGGATCCGCCACCTGGAAGCCGGTGCCGAAGATCAGGCAGTCGGCGCGGTGACGCGCGCCGTCGGTGGTGACGATCGCGTCTTCCTCGATGCGGGCGATGCCCGTGGTCGTCAACGACACGTTCTGACGCGACAGGGCGGGGAAGTAGTCGTTCGAGATCAGCACGCGCTTGCAGCCCATCGTGTAGTTGGGCGTGAGCGTGGCGCGCAATTGCGGATCGCGCACCTGGCGGCGCAGATGCCGCTCCGCGGCTTTCTGCGCGGTCTTCATCAGCGAAGGATGAATCGCAAAACCGAAGGCGCGCGATTCGAGCATGCAGTAGAGCGCCGAGCGCATGATCTTCTGCGTGAACGGCAGGTGTTTGAACAGCCACTGTTCGAGCGGTGTCACGGCACGGTCGGCCTTGGGCATGATCCACGGCGGCGTGCGCTGGAACAGGTCGAGATGCGCGACGCGCGGCGCGATCTGCGGGACGAACTGGATCGCGCTCGCGCCGGTGCCGATCACGGCGACGCGTTTGCCTTCGAGCGAATAGCCGTGATCCCACCGCTGCGAATGGAACGTTTTGCCCTTGAATTTTTCAAGGCCGGGAATGTTCGGCACCGCCGCGCGCGAGAGGCCTCCCATGCCCGAAATCAGCACGCGTGCCGACCATTGCTGGCCATTTGCAAAGGTCAGTTGCCAGCGGTGGCGCGTCTCGTCGTAGATCGCGGTGGCGAGTTCATGGCCGAAACGCAGATGCCGCTGAATGCCGAAGCGCTGCGTGCAGTCCTCGAGGTAAGCGTGGATTTCCGGTTGGCGCGCGAACATGCGGGTCCAGCGCGGATTCGGGGCGAAGGAGAACGAGTAGACGTGGGATTGGACGTCGCAGGCGCAACCGGGGTAATGGTTGTCGCGCCACGTGCCGCCGACGGAATTGGCCTTTTCGGCGACGATGAAGTCGGTCACGCCGGCCTGGCGCAGGCGGATCGTCATGCCGAGGCCCGCGAACCCGGACCCGATGATGGCGATATCGGTCTCGATAGGCGCGGATGCGCCGGGCGTCGCGGCGTCGTGGGGCATCATGCGTGCGTTCATCCGATCCGTCTCCTTTTTACGCTATTAACTGTTACATTGTTCGATGTAACAATAGAGGCTGGCAACGGATGACGCAAGCGGGCGGTTAGACGCCCGCCTCTACGCGCGGAGGGCCGCCGGGAGTTACTTCGCGGCGAGGGCCGACGTGACTTCGCGGTTCTGCCAGACGCTGTCTTTCACGGTGATTTTCTGTGGGATCAGGTTGGCGCCGTAGAACGCATCGGCGACGATCTGCTGCGAACGCAAGATCTCGTCGGTGACGGCGGTGGTGCCGTACGGATACCGGCGCACCCACGTTTCGACCAGCTTCTGATCGAGGCCGACCTTCGGCGCGATCAGCGCGGCGGTTTCCACGGGGTGCGCATTGACCCACAGCCCGGCAGTGCGCAACTGTCCGAGAATCGCGCCGATCACGTCGGGATGCTGCTGCGCGAAGTCGCGCGTCGCTTCGTAGAAGTTGTACGGGGCGTTGAGTTCGGTGTAGTCGGCGAGTGTGCGCGCCTTCAGAGCCTGCTGCGCGGATGCATAGTAAGGATCCCAGATCACCCATGCATCGACACTGCCGCTTTCGAAAGCGGCGCGCGCGTCGGCGGGCGGCAGATACACCGGACGAATATCCTCGTAGCGCAGGCCCGCTTTCTTGAGCGCTTCGAGTATCAGATAGTTCGAGCTCGAGCCCTTTTGCAGCGCGACGCGTTTGCCCTTCAGATCGGCCACGTTTCGCAGTGGCGAATCGCTTTTGACGAGGATCGCTTCGGCATGACTTCCCGAAGGCTCGGCTCCCACGTACACGAAGCGCACGCCGCTAGCTTGAGCGAACACCGGCGGCGGTGCGCCCGTGTAGCCGAAGTCGATGCTGTTCGCGTTCAACGCTTCGAGCAGTTGTGGTCCCGCCGGGAATTCGAACCACTTGATGCTGTAGCCGAGCGGTTTGAGTTTTTCGTCGAGCGAGCCTTGTGCCTTGAGCACCGCGAGCAGGCCCGATTTCTGATAGCCAATGCGCAAGACTTTGGCCGGCTCGTTGCTACTGCCGCTGGTCTGCGCGGCGGCGCTCAAGGTCGTGAATGCCGCCAGCAAAGCGGCGGCGAGTTGAAGCGAATAACGGGCGTGACGGGCCATCCTGCGAATCTCCATTGCGTTCGATTGGTGTGGCCGCCGCGTGTTGTCAGCGTGATTCGTTCGAGTCCGCGAATGGCATGGCGCGGGCCCGCGGAGGCGACTGAAAACGCGTTGCGGCGACGTTCGGGGATCGTCGCATGGACGTCCCGCCGTTCAAACGAAGCAATGCAGATTTGAATATGACGCGCGGCGGAACATGGCGTGGGTCTTGGTGTGTTCGTCTAGCTGCGCAAGCGGGTGGGCGCATAAGCGCGAGAAGGCGAAGGCTTAGACGCGGGAGAAAGTGGGCGCGAGGTTGAAGGCGAGGCGAGGACGAACGAAAGCAAGAGCGGATGCGAAGGCGAGCGCGAACGAAGGCAAAAAGCGAATGCGAGCGCGAACGTCACGGCAGGGGCGAACGCAAGGACAAAATGCGAAGGCGATAGCAACGCGAAGGTCAACGCGAGAGCGAGACTACGCGCACGGGCTACTTCTTCGTCTTGTCCTTCTTCGCCGTACTCGCAGCGCCTTCAGCAGGATGGCCCAGTTTCTTTTCCATGATGGCCGCGACACGGTCGCCAAGATAATCGCCCGAGGCTTCTTCTAGCGCCCGGTTCATTTCACTTTCCACCAGCACCATCGCCAGCGGCCGCAGGCGCCAGATGGCGTCGACCAGAGCGGGCACATCGGCGGGCGGCGGCAGCGCGTCGGCGTCGTAGCGGTCGAGTTGGCGGACCACCAGATCGACCAGCGCTTTGGCGACCGCATTGAAATGCGGCCTCGCGATGCCCACGGCGTCGAGCAGATCGGCAAGCGGAATGCCTTCCTTCGCCATGGTCGCGCCGGCGGCCAGCGCCGTCGGGCTGCCTGACACGAACGAGAGACCGTCGCGCTCCAGCAGACCGAGGTCGACTGCTTTGCCGAGCGCGCTCGGCGAGGCCTTGTCGTCGAACATTTGCAGCAGTTCGATCAGCGAGTATTTTTTCGGCCGCTCGCGTGACCAGCGGCCGCTGATCGCCGTTTCCAGACCGAGAATCGAACGCAGATCGTGGCCTTCGTCGACGGCCATGATCAGGTCCTGGATGTTCGCGAGCGTGTAGCCGCGGGCGAGCAAATGGTTGATCAGCTTGAGACGCGAAGCGTGCGTGTCGTCGTACACGCCGACGCGGCCGCGTTTTTCCGGCGGCGCGAGCAGGCCGCGGTCCTGATAGGCGCGCACGTTGCGCACGGTGGTGTCGGTGACGCGCGCGAGTTCGTCGACGGTGTATTCGTTGCGCGGCGTGGTACCGGCCGGGTCGTGCGAGTCGGCGGCCAAGGGCGGGACAGGAGGCGGCGTGTTGGGCATGGGAGGGATTCTAACGCGGCGGCGCGTGCGGCTACCAGTGCGCCGCCCGATGCAGGCCCGCGATGGAAATTTTCACGTGGCTTCGCTTATATTTCCGGTCTCGCGCTTGGGCTACTCACTGTCTGCATATGGCAACCGAATCGCACTACGTCAGCGCGGCGGTTGCCGTTTGCCTGTGCCCTCGGACGACTGGCCGGTCACCTACACCGCAGTGCTGCGCAACCCGCGCTGAGTCGAATATAAGACAAGGCGCTTCAGTCGCGTCCTGACGCCACGTCTTCCGGCACGCTCGAGTCACCCTTGCCGAGCGTGCGCTGCATCATCGTCGTGTCGAGCCACCGGCCGTGTTTGAAGCCCACCGCCTTCAAGGTGCCTGTCAATTCGAATCCCAATTGCGTATGCAGTGACAATGAACCGCCGCTCCCGCCATCCGCGATCACGGCGACCATCTGGCGCCACGGTCCGGTTTCGCAGCGTTCGATCAGCGCCTGGAGCAGCACGCGCCCCAGGCCTCGGCCGCGATAGGCGTCGTTCACATAGATCGAATCTTCGATGGTGTTGCGATACGCGGCGCGCGGCCGGTAAGGCGTGGCGTAGCAATAGCCGGCGACTTCGCCGTCGATCTCGGCCACCATGTACGGCAGCCCGTGGCTGCGTACCGACGCGAGCCGCGTGCGCAGGTCATCGACGGAGGGAGCTATCTCTTCGAACGAGGCGACGCCGGTCAGCACGTGGTGCGCGTAGATCGCCTGAATCGCGGGAAGATCGGCTTCGATGGCGTCGCGGATCAGCGGGGCGGTTGCATTCGCTGATCCGGAGGTGCTGGGCGCGGGATGGGTGGTGCTCATACATGTTCCTGTCGTGGCGAAAAATCGGCGGATACGTTTTACTATGCCCGCCGCGCGCGCGAATTTGAAGCGAGTCAAAAATCACCACGACGTATGGCGGGTATTTCGCTTTAGCCCATGCGCGCGTCAGCAAGCTTTAGCGAAGACGACGCACGCTCATGGTCACCCGCCTAGCACCGCTCAGCTATGCGAGTACGTATCCGGCTGCGTCACATGCCCACGATGATGCCGATGATACTTCGCCTTATGTTTCGGCTTGGCCTCGGATACAGGCGCATGTTGTTCGGCGGATTGCTGCGAAGCCGGGGCCTGTTGGGCCTGCGCGCGAGGCGCGGGAGCGGGCTGCGCATGACCGGACGGCAGCGAGCTTTGGCCTTCGCCGAAACGGAAGGTTTGCGAGGTCTGGGCGTACGCGCCGACAGACAGCGTCAGGGCGGCAACCGCCAGGCAAATTGAAAACTTCATGGATCCTCCTTCTGAACGAGCCGGTGAGGATACCCGTTTTCCTGGCAGTCGATCGATCACATCAGGCGGAGCGGCCCGCTTGCGCTGTTGTCGATCAACGGCAACGCGCGCGAACCCGGCAACTCGTAGTGCCACCATTCGCTCTTGATGTGCGTGAAGCCCGCGCCATGCATCACACCCAGCAACAGCATGCGATTGCGTTGCACCTCTAGCCGCAAGCCCGGGTGAAAGTGCTCCGATTCGATCGTCATCGCGTCGAAGCCGGTGCCCATGTCGAGTTCCTCGCCGTGTGCGTCGAGCAATGTCAGGTCGAGCGCCGTGCCGCGGCTATGGTTCGAGCCGCGCGTCAGGTCCGCCACGTAAGTCGGGTCGGGCAGAAAATCCCACAGCACTTGCTGCGCTTGCGGCGGCCGGTACGCATCGAAAATGCGCAACGTCGTGCCGATCTGACTCGCCAGTTCGACCGCGCGGCGCAACGCCGCCTCTGCCGGTTCGAGCAGCAGACAATGCGCCGTCTTGTAGATCGGTTTGCCGGTGAGATTGCGCGCGGTGGCGTAGACGAGGTCGATGTCGACGCCATGTGTGGCGGACGTGATTTCGATGAGTCGATGGTCGGTCATGAGGCGAAGGACGTGGCGTGCATCAGAGGTCGTCGAACTGATCGAATTCGCTTTGCAGTTCCCGGTTGCGCGCGACACGTTCGTCGATACGCGGCCCGAGTCTTTCGACGATCGCCGAGATCAGCAGATTGAAGAGACACGTGAGCGGCGCGAGCGAATCCCAGAATTGGCCGACGTCGGTTTTCACCTGCAGCAGATCGCCGTCGAATTCGCGCGCCCACGGACAATAGATGTCGGTGATGAGCGCGAAGGGCAGGCTGCGGCGCGTCGCGGCTTCGCAATAGCGGCGCGCGACCTTCGAGTAAGCGCGCGTGTCGGTGACGATCAGATAAGGCGATTCGAATCCGGAGTTCAGCGAATCGACGTACGAGCCCGACATGCCGTCAGAATAGAACACGCGTGGGCGGATGTATTCGAGGTAGCTGTAAAACGCGTTGCTGATGCCGCGCGTGGACTGAATGCCGAGAATGTAGACGGCGTCCGCGTTCGAGATGCGCTCAGCCACGCGCGCGAACACCGGCGACTGCGCGAGTTGATAGACATGCTGGATCGCGCTGGTTTCGAGTTCAAGCGAACGGGCGAGCGCGGGGTTGGGCTCGGCAGGCGAACTCGCGTCCGGCGTGGTTTCGTCGTGTTGGCCGGCAGCGCGGCGGAACGCGTCGAGCCGGTCCGTGATCAGCCACGGACGCTCCTGAGCGCCGCGCAGTTCGCGCTTCAGGTCGTCGAGATTCTGATAGCCGACGCTGCGCAGGAACCGGCCGACCGAAATGCCGCTCGTGCCGGCTTGCTGGGCAATCTGATCGGCGGTTTCGAGGCCGAGCCGGTCGAGGTTGGCCAGCATGTAGCTGGCGACGCGCTTGGAGGTGGGCGTGAGTTCGGCAAAGCGGGCTTCGACGGTTTGAGCAAAAGCGGTCGGCATCGTAGTCGCGGCGCTGGGTAGTGGTTAGTCGATCATGGGAATGATGACATATTCGACTGGCCACCCGCGCCGCGCGGGCTCGAATGTCGATGAGACGCATGCTAGTCGGATACCAGCCGAAAGCGAGACGAAAGCTTGATGCAAGCGAGACCTAGGTCAGCCGCAGTCGAGACGCGCGTCAGATGGCCGGTCGCGCCGACGCCGGTGCCCGCGAGAAGTGCCGCGCGCCCGCCACGCAGCCCACCACGACCACGGAGACCACAATCATCGCCAGCGGCACCTGTTCGTGCAGCAGCAGCCCCGCAAGCAGCAGGCCGAAGAACGGCTGCAGCAACTGCAATTGTCCGACGCCCGCGATGCCGCCGAGCGCGAGGCCGCGATACCAGAACACAAAGCCGATCAGCATGCTGAAGAGCGACACATAGGCGAGGCCCCAGAGCGACGCGTGACTGACACCCTCGAATGATGCCGGCCGCGTCCACACCGCGAGCGGCAGCATGAGCGGCAGCGACAGCACGAGTGCCCACGAAATCACCTGCCAGCCGCCGAGGTGGCGCGACAGTCGTGCGCCTTCGGCATAACCGAGCCCGCATGCGACGATGGCGGCCAGCATCAGTGCGTCGCCGATCGGTGAGGCATCGAGCCCGTGACGCAAGGCAAACGCCACCACCGCGCCACTACCCAGCGCCGAGAACAGCCAGAACGCCGGTTGCGGACGCTCGCCGCCACGCAGCACGCCGAAGATCGCCGTGGCGAGCGGCAGCAGGCCGACGAACACGATAGCATGCGCCGCGCTCACGTGGCGCAGCGCCAGCGCCGTCAGCAGCGGAAAGCCGACCACCACGCCGAGTGCGACGATCAGCAGCGGAATCAGCTCGCGGCGGGACGGCCGCGCCTGGCGAAATACGAGCAGGAGCAGCAGACCGAGCGTACCGGCGATCGTCGCGCGGGCGACCGTGACGAATAGCGGGTCCAGGCCTTGCACGGCGACGCGCGTGGCCGGCAGCGAGCCGCTGAAGATCAACACCCCGATGAAGCCGCTCAGCCAGCCGTTTGTCGTTTTGTCCATTGGGAAGGTCCGCGCGCGTGGGGAAAGAGACTCATAGCATCCGCTATCTGGCCACCAACAGTAAGGTACGGATCGGTGCAAATCGTCCAAACTGTACCGAGGAATGGGGCGGTACAGCGGTCACATGGCTGGCGATGTGTTCGTCACGGCAACCGGCTCGTGGCAGGGCGAAACAGGCCCACGCCTAAAGTCCCGCCAGGAATCCAACCTGGTAAGAGCCTGTTTCGAATGCTATAACTCAGCGAGTTTGTCCACATGAAGCATCAGGGAAAGGGACAAGACACATGCTGAAAACGCTTGGAACCAGGCTTGGTTTTGCCGTGCTGCTGTACCGAGCGTTTGCTCCGTCTGCAGTGGCGTCATGCACCGGTACTGCTCCGCCCAGCGGGACAGCTGTGGCATGTACGGGAGCCGGCATCCCTGCTGTGGCTGCCCAGACGGGCAGCACGGGCGTAACGATCAATGTCGACTCGACCGCCGTCGGCAATTTTGCGCGGGCTGTGCAGCCGGTGGCTCTGAGCGTCGACGCCGGCAGCGCGATCACGAGCAGCGGCAATCTTTCGCTCACCGGTGGCGGCGGTAGTGGGGGCGCGCGCGGGGCGGTGCTGCTCGGCGTGGGCAGCGCAAACCTGCTCACCAATGCGTCAGCGGGCGTGATCAGCACAACCGGCGCGTTCAACGACGGCATGGCCGCGAACGGCAGCAACAACACGCTGACCAACAACGGTTCGATTACCACCAGCGGCCCCAACGCCTATGGCATGTCCGCGGCGTGGGGGCAGACCAATCTCGGACAGGCCGGCAACATGATCGTGAATACCGGCACGGTGTCCACCTCTGGCAGCAATGCCCGGGCTGCATCGATACTCGGCGGAAGCGGCACCGTCAACAACAGCGGCCAGTTGTCCACGACCGGCGCGGCGGGGCAGACCGTCTACATGCAAGGGAACGCCGATCACCTGATCAACACCGGGACGATTACCGCGAGCGGCGCGACTGCCGGCGGTACTTCGGCTGACGCAGTGTTCTCCAACACCGCAGGCTCGAATTTCACGGCGCTGATCGAGAACCGCGCGGGCGGCCAGATCATCAGTCAGAACGGCTCCGGTATCCGCACGCTGAACGGCAATTCGACGATCATCAACGCGGGGCTCGTGCAAAGCGGCATTGGTACGGCCATTACGATGGGCAATGGCAACGACTCGCTGATCCTGCAAAGCGGCTCGGTCATCAACGGCAGTGCGAACGGCGGCGCCGGCTCCAACACGGTGACCTTGCAAGGGAGCGGGACGGCATCGAACGCATTCACAAACTTCCAGACCTTGCTCATGCAAGGCACGCTGTGGAACTGGACCGGCACCGGCACCTTCACGCTCGCTCACGTGCAGACCGGCACACTGAACCTCACCGGGACACTCGGCACATCGGCGGCGGCGCTCGTCGATGCCGGCTCGACGCTGCAAGCTAATGCGCAGACCCTGCCGCAGAACGTCACGGACAATGGACTGGTCCGCTTTGCGCAAGACAGCGCGGGCACTTATGGCGGCCTGATCTCGGGCACCGGCTCGGTCGAAAAGGCCGGGGCAGGAACATTGACGCTTGCGCCGGCCGCAGCGGGTGGCAACAGCTATTCGGGCGGTACCGTGCTAACTGAAGGGACGCTGTCGGCGTCGGCGGACAACGCGCTTGGCGCGGCGAACGGCGGCGTGACATTCAACGGCGGCACGCTGCAGTTCGGTAGCAGCTTCGACCTCGCCGCGACGCGGGCCATCACGATTGCGGCCGGCGGCGGCACCATCGACACGCAAGACTTCCAGTCGACGATCACGCAGAACATCTCAGGAGCGGGCGCGTTGAACAAGGTCGGCACCGGCATGCTGATTCTCGACGGAGCGAACTCGTACGCCGGTGGCACGACCGTCAGCGCGGGCACGTTGGTAGTAGGCGATGCCGCGAGCCCGGGCGCCGCGCTCGGCGGCGGCGCGACGACGGTCGCGTCCGGTGCGACGCTCGGCGGCTACGGTAGTGTAACCGGCGACGTCACGAACAATGGCACGATCAGCGTCGCCAACGCGCTCGCACAGTTCGACGATCAGCCTAACGGCGCGTTCACCATCAATGGCCAGTTGGTCAACGCCGGTCTCGCGCAAATCGGCAACGCCCGAAGCGTCGGCAACACGCTGACGGTCAGCAACTACGTCGGCCAGAACGGCACGATTTCGCTGGGTGCCGTGCTTGCCGGTGACAACTCGGCATCCGACAAACTTGTTGTCAACGGCGGCAAGGCCACGGGTTCGTCGACGTTGCAGGTCACTAATGTCGGAGGCGCAGGCGCGCCGACGCTCGCTGACGGCATTCAGATCGTGCAGGCAGCGAACGGCGCGACGACGGACCTATCCGCGTTCAGACTGTCCGGCGGCGTGGTCGCGGCCGGTGCGTATGACTATTACCTCGCTAAAGGCGGCGTCACGAACGGCACGTCGGAGAGCTGGTATTTGCGCAATACGGTGCCGCCCGCGCCGAGTACGACGACGGGAACGCCAACGGGAACGCCCCCGACCGGAATACCAGGTGGGACGCCGACGGGCACGCCGCCAACCGGTACGCCGCCTGGGACACCAACAAGCACACAACCGAACCTTCCAATCGCCGCGGCCGGCACGCCGCCGCTTCCAAGCCTGTCGCCGAGCGCCGCACCCATGCCTCTATACCGCCCCGAGGTCGCGATCTATGCCGAGGTCCCAAGTGTCGCGCGTCAGCTCGGCATTCTGCAGGTCGACAACTTTCACGACCGTCAGGGCGAGCAGTCGTTGCTCTCCGAAAACGGCGCCTTGCCCGCTGCATGGGGCCGCGTGTGGGGCGGCCATAGCACGCTGAGTCAAAGCGGCGACGTGAATCCTGAATTCGACGGCTCCGTGGTCGGCGTGCAGGCCGGCCACGACATTTACGCCGACACCACGGCGAGCGGCCAACGCAACCATTTCGGCTTCTTTATCGGCTTCGCGCGCGCAACCGGCGACGTCAGCGGTCTGGCGGACGCCACGCCGAACGCCGACGTCGGGCATCTCGCGATCAACGCATACAGCCTCGGCGGATACTGGACGCACGTCGGCGCCGGCGGCTGGTACACCGACGCGGTCGTGATGGGCAGCTCGCTGGTGGTCGATCCCTCGTCACGCAACGGCATCGCGACGACGACGCACGGCAATGCGGTGACCGGCTCGCTCGAAGGCGGCCTGCCAATCGCCATCGGCTACGGCCTGACGCTCGAACCGCAGGCGCAACTGATCTGGCAGCATCTGTCGATCAACGATCTGAACGACGGCATCTCGACGGTGACGTTCAACAACGGCAATACCTTCGTCGGCCGTTTCGGCGTGCGGCTCGCGGGTCACTACGATGTCGAGCACACGACTTTGCAACCCTACTTGCGCCTGAGCGTATTGCGTTCGTTCGGCAGCGACGACAAGGCGACCTTCGCCGGCGTGACGCCGATCGTGACGACGGTGGGCCAAACCGCCGGGCAGATCGGCGCGGGAGTCGTGGCGAAGCTTACGAAGCAGGGCAGCGCGTTCGCCACCGTCAGTTACGTCACGAATCTTGGTGGCGAACATCAACGGACGATCATCGGCAACGCGGGCGTTCGTTGGGCGTGGTGAGGTCCCGCTTTGCGTGGGATCAAAGTAAGCGCTAAAGCGCTAACTCTGATCGACCGCTTTGCGTGGGATCAAAGTAAGCGCTAAAGCGCTAACTCTGATCGACCGCTTTGCGTGGGATCAAAGTAAGCACTAAAGCGCTAACTCTGATCGACACCGGAGACGAACATGAGCAAACTGACCGCGAAGATCAAGCACCAATTTATGGAGATGCTTCCGCCGACGATCTATTTCTTCGTCATCCTGCATATTGTCGCGATCATGCGCGCGCTGATCAACCGAGGCTACGACGTCACGCTGCCAACGTCGGTCTCCGTGACCATCGCCGCGTTGATTCTCGGCAAGTCGGTGTTGATCGCCAACATGCTGCCGTTCATCAACCGTTTTCCCCGGAAACCGTTGATCTGGAATATCGGCTGGAAGACGGCGATTTATACGCTGGTGGCCTTGATCGTGCACTACCTGGAGCATCTCTATGAATACTGGAAGGAGGCGCCGAGTCTCGCCGCCGCCAACCAGAAGCTGCTCGCCGATCTGAACTGGCCGCATTTCTGGGCCATCCAGATCTTGCTGGTGACCTGGTCGCCAGCTATTGCGTGGTCGCCGAACTGGTCCGCGTGATCGGCCGTGACAAGTTCATGGCGATGTTCTTCGGCCCAATGCCGCCGAAGCCGGCTGGTCAGGCTGCCGGCTAGTTCAGTCGTTGCCGATGGCGCGCCTGAACATTCGCTTGCCAATGTGCCGAACTTACTTGCACAGCAGAAGCAAGCGTTCCTGATCCGTACACGTCGGACGCGGTTTCGGCGCGGCCTGTTGGACCGCCGTGGCGTTCATCGCGGCGCTCTTGTTCACGAGACACGCGCGCAGATGCTTCTCGACCGGTGAGTAGTATTTCCACCCGCGCACGAGAGGCGGCAACTCCAGCTTCACCTGCTTCCATTTCGGATGCCCGTGCTCCTGAAGATTGTCGAAGTTGGCGCATAGCGAATCAGCAAAGCGATTCAGATTGCCGACGGTATCGCGCAGGCCATAGTCGTACGTGACGAGAAACGCCTTGACGGTCAGCGCGGGCACGTCTTCCTTCAGCCAGGTCGGATAGCTGGCCGCGCGAATCGTCGTCGGGAAATAGGTTTGTTTGGCGCGGGTGGTTTCGGGCGCGGCCGGATCGGCCCTTAGAAGGCGGATCTGCTGCAACAGGTCGGGGTTCATGTCGTTGAACAGTTTCGCCGGCTGTCCGACCACGATGATCGCAACGTCCACTTTCTTGACGATCAACGCGGCCAGCGCGTCTTCGTTGCTGAGATGCTGGATGTTCTGCTCAGGAATTGCCTGACCGAACATCAGGTGATAGAGCGTCGTGGCCGACTGCGCGGTGCCGCTGCCGATCAGGCCGACACTGATGCTTTTGTCCTTGATATCAGCGAGGGTTTTCAGCGGCGAGTCCGCGCGCACCACGACGTTGATTTCCTCGTCGTAGAGCGGCATGATGAGCCGCAGCGGCCGGATTGCCGTGCCGGCATCGGCATTGCCGGCGTTGGCCATGTCGATGTAAGCCTGGTACACGTCGGATTGCACGAGCGCCAGTTTCACGCCCGGCTCGAAGCGCATGCGTTGCACGTTTTCAGCGGAGCCCTTAGAGGCCATTACTTCCAGGTCGATGCCCGCTGGTTGCGCAACCCATTTCGACAGATCCTGGCCGATCTGAATATACGTACCCCGTTCCGGACCGGTGACGATCTTGTAGTGCGCCGGCTCCGCACAGGCCAGTGAAGATGCGACCATCAGCGCCAGCCCCAGCCATCCCGCCAGAAGTCTCTTCAGCATGGTCTATCTACCTATCGGTCAGGTTCGTACGACTTCGCGCGTCGACGCGCGTGAAGCACCAGTGAGCCGGATTGCCATGTCATGTTCTATGTGCCGCGCCCGCCACGTCCGTCTGTTACCTCTCAAACGATACGCGCTGACGTGCGCGATTTTCGGGCGGATTGTTTATACGATTCGGTATCCAGATTATCTGTCACTGGCTCGGTGAACCACCCGCGGAGGGCTTCGCGGCATTCGTCGCCGGACGTTTCCAGCCGGAGTCCTTGATGGCGCGTTCGCGTGCCTCGACGCTGTTGCCCTCCGGCGTCGCGGCGGCGGAACGCGGGGCGCCCACCACGACTTCGCTGTTCGGGGGCGTGCCTTTGGGCAACGGCGTCTGTAGCTGAACCGCCTGCTGCGACGAGGCTGCGGCTTGCGCTTGCGCCGACGCTTTGGCTTGTGGCGGCGTGCCTGCCGCGGCGCGCGGGTTGAGCGGCGCCCAGCCGGTCTCGCGAATCACGCGTTCAAGAATGGACTTCGCCGTGTCGTTGCCGGTATCGATCGCGAGCGCTTCGTTGGCGTGTTGACGTGCGCAAGGCCACGACTGCTGCGCGGCGCAAGTTTGCGCTGCTTGCAACGCGGCGTCGCGGCGGGCGGCCAGCGACTTCAATTCTGCCGCGAGGTCTTGTGCGTCGGAACTGCCCGGTTGCATCGTTTGCGCGGCGCCGAGCGCGGCTTGTGCCGCGGAGAGATCGTTGGCGCGGAAAGCGAGGCGCGCCGCCTGCAAAGCTTGCGCGGCATCGCGGAACTGTGGCGCGGGTTTGGCGGGCGCAGCGGCCACCGGTGGCGCGATGGGCGTCGCCGGCATCGCCTGTACCGGCCTGGCGGGATTGACGGGCACGGCGGGTTTGCCCGCGGTGGCAGCCTGGTTGGTGGACTGAGCCGGCGAATACAGTGCGATCGTGCCCGTCGTCGTTCTGGCGTCCTGAGTAGTTTCGGTTTCAGCCGACTGGTCGCTACTGCCGCTCAATGAATCGCGATCGCTGAATAGCGCATATCCGACATACGCCAGGCCGATTACGACAACTGCGCCGATGGCATAGAGCACCTTGCGAAGCGGGATTGCGCCGTGAGCCGCCGCATTGGGCAGCGCATGAAGATGCGGAATCGGCGCATCCGGTGAAACGAGTGCGGACGCAGGCATCACTGCCTCGCCACGAGCGGGTTCGCTCGCGAACGCGGCACGCGTCGTGGGGTCGGTCTCGTCGGCTGTCGCCGCGTCGAGGCTGTTCTCGAGGCTGTTCTTTTGCGCGGCTTTATTCATGGCGCTGGCGCGGCTGCCGGGAATCACTGTGCGCTTGTGCGGACCCGCGTCGAGTGGATGGACCGCGCCGCAATATGGGCAATAGTCGACTTGCCGGTACAGTGCGCCGCCACACCGCTTGCAAGGCGTTGGAAAACTATGTCCGAGTAGTGTCTGGGTGGACATGCTGTGGACCCACCTTTGGAAAACGATGCCATTACGGCATGTTCCGGATCATGTTGAAGCGGGAGCAATGTCCGCGGAAATCACAATCCACATGCGCCGGAGAGTCATTGCGGCAAGGCCACGCTTGCGATGCCGCTGGTTGCAATATGTGGCGTTTCAGTGAGAACGTCAATCGCCGTTGCTACCTAGGTTATGTGCGCTAGCGCACATTTGCAGGTACGACGAAATACCCCCTATATCGGCAGGACGAACGGGCGTGAAGGTTTTTTCACACCATTCGAAGGGCGCTGAAAATAGAACGAGGTCGGCGCGCGTGGCGTCCGACCTCGTCATTTAAGCGCTTGCATCAAGCGCCTGAGAAAAGCGGGAAAATAATCAGTGCTTGCGTAGCGGATGATCCTTCAGCAGCCATGCGAGCGCGAACGCCAGCACCACCACGCACGCAGCCGAAAGGTACACCGTGTGCAACGCGCCCGCGAATGCTTGCAGATAATCGTCGCGCAACGCTTGCGGCAACTCGTGGATCGCGGCAGGTCCGAGCGCGTGCGGCAATTCGGTGTCGGGCGGGATCAGCTTTTCGAGGCGCGCGGCGAGACCGTTGGAGAACACAGCGCCGAAGCTCGCCACGCCGATCGAACCACCGATCGAGCGGAACAGCGTCGCGCCCGAAGTCGCCACGCCCATATGCTTGAACTCCACGGTGTTCTGCACCGCGAGAATCAGCACCTGCATCACCATGCCAAGCCCGCAGCCGAGAATGCCCATGTCGAGATACATCACATGAATCGGCGTGCTGATCTGCAGGCGTGCGAGCAACAGCATTGCGACCGCCACGAGAAACGTGCCCGCGATCGGGAACATGCGGTACTTGCCGATCTTGCTGATCACCCGGCCGGTCACCATCGACATCAGGAACAGGCCGCCCATCATCGGCAGCATTTGCATGCCGGCTTCCGATGGCGTCGAACCTTTGACCACCTGCAAATACAGCGGCAGGAACGTCACCGAGCCGAACAGCGATACGCCGATGATGAAGCCGATCAGGCTGCTCAGCAAAAACGTACGCTGTTTGAAGAGTTCGAGCGGCATGATCGGTTCGACCGCGCTGCGTTCTTCGTGAATGAAACCCCAGATCGCCACGAGGCCCATGCCCAGCGTGAACCAGAGTTGCGGCGACGACCACGGCAGGATCGTGCCGCCCTGGCTCGTGAACAGGATGATGCAGGTGAGGGCGCCGGCGAGAAACGCGGCGCCCATGTAATCGATGGTGTGCTTCACGTGGCGAACGTGCGGCCTGAAGACCGCGCCGATCACGACGAGCGAAATGATGCCGAGCGGCAGATTGATGTAGAAGATCCAGCGCCACGTCAGGTGCTCGACGAGAAAGCCGCCGAGCAGCGGGCCGATCACGGTCGCAAGACCGAACACACCGCCGAACACGCCCTGGTAGCGACCGCGTTCAGCCGGCGGAATCACGTCGGCGATGGCGGCCATCGTCACCACGAGCAAACCGCCGCCGCCGAGACCTTGCAGCGCGCGCAGCACGATGAGCTGCGTCATGTCCTGCGCGATACCGCACAGCGCGGAGCCGACCAGGAACACGATGATCGCCGTCTGCAGCACGATCTTGCGGCCGAACAGGTCGCCGAACTTGCCGTACAGCGGCACGACGACGGTCGAGCTGAGCAGGTAGGCGGTCACCACCCATGACAGATTATTGAGCCCGCCCAGTTCGCCGACGATGGTCGGCAGCGCCGTCGAGACGATCGTCTGATCGAGCGCGGCGAGCAGCATGACCAGCAGCAGTGCCGGAAACAGCAGGCGGATCGGCGGGTGATCGGCTGCCTGCGCGCTCGCCTGCGCGTGGGCCTGCGTCAGCTCGGCGGGTTGTGTCGTGGTCGATTGGTCCATGGCATCACGGGTTGAAATTAATTAATTCAGAGATTAATATATGCGACATCGCGTCACCAGTCAATTTGAAGGCAATGGCAAGGATTCCGTCCGATGGTCGAAGGGTGAAAAACACGGTGCCTGACACGGCTGCCGTGAAGGTTCGCAAGGCGCGCTCCGCGCCGAGCCACGCCGTTGAAACCCTCTCAGGCGCGCTGTCGGTAAAACCGGAGGCGGCCGCCGCACCCGCGCGGCGGCCAGGCAGGCCTTCAGGCGCCGCGCGCGGACCGGAGCAGCGCAACCGCTTGCTCGATGCCGCGCTCGTGCTGTTCGCGCGGCAGGGCATCGTCGACACCACGCTTGGGGAGATCGCCCGCGAGGCCGGTTTCACGCCGGCGATGATGCATTACTACTTCAAGACGCGCGATCAACTGCTCGACGTGCTGATCGACGAACGTTTCGCGCCGCTGCGCGCGGGGCTCGGCGTGCCGTTCCAGGAAAATCCCGACGATCCGGTCGCGGCGATCACGCAACTCGCACAGCGACTGGTGCAGGTGGCGGCCGACCATCCGTGGTTTCCGTCGCTGTGGGTGCGCGAAGTGATCAGCGACGGCGGTCTGTTGCGTCAGCGCATGCACGAGCGCTTCGGCAACGCGCATCAGAAGGCGTCGCTGTCAGCCATTGCCCGCTGGCAGAAAGAAGGGCGCTTGAACGCCGGACTGGAACCCGCGCTCGTATTCGTCACGCTGCTAGGGCTGACGATTTTGCCGCTGGCCACGTCGAAGCTGTGGTGCAACGATCCCGTGCGTCGTAATATCGGCGGCGAGGAGATTGCGCGGCATGCCGTGGCCTTGCTGCTGCAGGGCATTGGTCCGAAGAAAGCCGATTGATGGCCGATTGATGGCCGCTGCTCGCTGAACCGCGCTGGCGTCACACGGAACGCGATCATCCATCGCCGCGTCGCGATCACCCCGCCTTACGCTTTGCGTTTTTCCTTCCACGCCTCATAAGCGGCTTTGGTCGTTTCGTTCGGCGGGTAAGTGCCGGGCAAGGCGGCACCGTCACGAATCCGCTCGGTGAGAAACGCTTCGAGTTGCTCCTGTTCGGCAGCGGCTTGCGCGACCTCTACCGCCATTTTCAAAGGAATCACCACCACACCGTCCGCATCGCCGACGATCACGTCGCCTGGAAACACCGCGACGCCGCCGCAGCCGATCGGCACATTGATATCCACCGCGTGATGGCGAATCAGATTGGGCGGCGCGCTCGCGCCCGCGCAAAACACGGGGATGCCGAGCGCCGCGATCGTCGTGCTGTCTCGCACCGGGCCGTCGGACACCATGCCCGCCACGCCGCGAACCTTCAAGCGTTGCGTCAGGATCGAACCGAACGACGCGCTGCCACGCTCACCGCGGCAATCCTGCACGAGCACATGGCCGGCCGGAATCGTTTCGACACATTTGCGCTGGGCGTACTCGGGATCGGCGAAGAGTTCGAGCACGTCGATGTCTTCCCGCGACGGAATGTTGCGCAGCGTGAACGCCGGCCCGACCAGGTTCGCGCCGCTGTGCGCGGCGAGCGGCGCGACGCCCTGCATGAACGTATTGCGCAGGCCGCGCTTGAACAATTGAGTCGTCAGCGTGGCGGTGCTGACCTGGCGAAGGGCTTCGAGCGTGGCGGAGTCGAGATCGAACATGGTGTCGGGCGGCCTCAAGGTGGGAAGCGGAAAACGGGGCATGGCAAGCCCATGACGCGCGGCGCCGCAACGGCGCAATGCCCGATGCGGTGCGCCCACGATGATAGCGCCCCGCGCAGCCAGTTCAGCAAGGCCCCGCGCCGCGCCGCATTCGTCCGACGCCGAAGCCGGCGAGGCACGCAACGTGCTACTGATGGGTTGGATGTAAATGCGGGCGGCATCAACACAGGTCGCCGGCTTTGCAAAAGAACAGGAATGTGAATAGAGGCGCCAGGCGGGAAGGGCCGTGCCAATGGGGTTTGCACGAGCCGCCGCGGCGAATCGGGAGTCGGCATCGGTCAGCCATGACTGTGGCGCCGAGGGCCGGTTTTTCATTGGCGTGCAATTTTGGCGCGTTACTGTGCGCGCGTTGGTGCTCGGGCCATGTTTTACAATCTTGGGCCTGTGTGCAACTCGGCGTACGAAATCGAGTCGGAACCATGAACAGCAATATCGCAGCCGCGCAAATCGGCGGCAAGCAGCAGGGCGAAACGTTGGCCAAGTCGGACGGCCTAACCGGTTTTTTTGAGCAACAACGGAAAATGAACGGAGCATTGAGACTCGATCAGGCCACGATCGTGCTCGTAGAAGACGACCCGGACAGCCGGGAATCGTTGACCCTATTACTCGAAGCGGAAGGCGCGCATGTCGTCGCTGTGGCGGATGCGGAAGAGGGCGTGGAGGCGGCGCTGCGGTTATTGCCCGACGCCGTGGTGTGCGATCTGGAACTGCCCGCCATGGACGGTTTCTACCTGATCCAGCGCCTGCGCGACCACGAGATTCGCGGCGACCACCCGCCGTCGGTGGCGGTGGCGCTCACCGGCCACACTGACGACGCTTACCGCTTACGCAGCATCGGCGAAGGCTTCCAGCATTTCATGACCAAGCCGGCTTTGCCCGATGACCTCGTGACGCTGCTGCACGACGCGATCCACGCTCGCGCGGCGGGCTGAATCAGGGCTTCGAGCTAACCCACGGATTCGCGGCACGACTTGACAGTCGCGCCGTGAGACGGCTGGATCGTCAGATGCCTGGCTTGATGGCAAAGCAGGGTCGAGTGCGGTTTGCGCATGTTGCCGTTCGTTGCCGCTACTTGACGGCGGCGACAGGCGTTCCCGAATCCTTGCTCGACGCCGCCGCTTCCAACGCCTGGCAGGCAGAACACAATCCCTTCAATTCGATTTCATCGCTCGCGAGACGGTAGCCCGAGTCTTCGATTTGTGCGACGAGTGCCTGGCGCAGTTTTGGCTGATGCAATTCGGTGACGTTGCCGCATTGCTGGCACACCACCAGGATGCCGTGCTGGCATTGCGTCAGATCGTGGCAGACGGTGAAGGCATTGATCGATTCGATCCGATGCACGAGCCCCGCCGAGAGCAGAAAGTCCAGCGCCCGGTACACCGTGGGCGGCGCCGAGCCGGGATGGATCTGGCGCATCTCGTCGAGCAGTGAATACGCTTTGGTGGCGCGCCCGGAATTCAGCAGCAATTCGAGCACTTTGCGACGGATCGGCGTGAGTTTTTCGCCGCGTTCGCGGCAATATTCTTCCGCGAGTGTCAGTGCGGCTTCCTGCGAAACACCGTGCGTGTGCCCCGGCTCATCGGAATGAGCGGAGGCGGCAGAGGTGGCTTTGTCGGCGGTCGCGGCGGGCTTGGCGGTCTTCATGCGTCGATTATAAAGGCCATCGCGTCTTGCCGTGCCGGCGCGCGAAGCGCGTGGCCGCCGCCTTGGCTATGCGCGGCATGATCGAGCGGTAGCGCGCGTGGCCAGAGCACGGGCCGCGCGCGGCCCGATGGCTCAAGTCAGCGGGAAGTCGACGTACTTCTTGAACCCCGTGCGCGTCGCAATACGCGAATACCAGCGCTCCAGATTCGGCAGCGGCGGCCGCGCCACGCCGTCCAGCCCGAACCAGCGTTTGGCGTAAGCGCCGATCACGATGTCGGCCAGCGTGAACTTCTCGCCTTCAAGGAAGAAACGTCCTTGCAGATGCGTGTCCAGCATGCGCCACAGCGCGGTGACGGCGTCGAAGTCGGTGGCGAGTTTGGCGGCGTCGCGCTCGGCGGCCGGCGTGCGCACGAGCGCCCAGAATACTGGTCGTTCGGCGGGTTGCAGCGTGGACAGCGACCAGTCCAGCCAGCGGTCGATGCTGGCGCGCGATGCCGGCTCCGACGGATACAACAGACTGCCTTCGCCGTACTGCGTCACGAGATAACGCAGGATCGAGTTCGATTCCCACAGCACGAAGTCGTCGTCGACCAGCGTCGGGATCTTGCCGGTCGGGTTCATCGCGAGATAGTCGGCTTCGTTGTTACGGCCGAATTGCAGGCCGGCGTCGATACGGTCATACGGCAGCACCAGCTCATCGCAGCACCACAACACTTTCTGGACGTTGACCGAATTGGCGCGTCCCCAGATCGTAATCATCCGGTAAATCCTTTTCTTTACGTTGGTAAGCCGCGCCGGTCGCGCGGCGTTCAGCCAGTAACGATACACGATGCGCGTGATTTTGCGCGCCGCCGGGCGGCAGCCGGCCGGGCCGAACATAACGGGAAGCGCGTCTGAAAGCGACGCCCCGGCAGGCATTCGGCAATGCGCGCGCGTTGCGTACAATGAGCCCACCCGAATCCGACGAGGCACGCATGGCCCGCATTGTTCCCGACGACTGGAAGAGCCTCGCCGCCACCGGCGCGGCGGCCCGCGAACGCGAAACGCTGGCGTTGCTCGAAGAGGCCCTGCCGGATGGCTACACCGTCTATCACGGCGTGCACTGGACGCGCCTGAACCAGAACTTCTCGGTGTTCGGCGAAGCCGATTTCGTGATCGTCAGCCCGGCTGGGCGCGTGATGATCGTCGAACAGAAAACCGGCTTTCTGCGCGAAACGCCGAAAGGGCTCGTCAAGGTCTATCTGCAGACCGAGCGCAATGTGGCGATCGCGCTCGCGCACACCATCGAAAGTCTGCATCGGCGCTTTACCGCGGCGTTTGGCGCGGGCACGTATTTCGTCGAGGAACTGCTGTACTGTCCGGATCACATCGTCAAGGACGCGGCAATCGCCGGCGTGAATCCCGCGCGTATCGTCGATGCAACGCGTAAAGACCGGCTCGCGGCGATCATCCGCGAAGCCTTGCCGGCCGACGAACCGCGCCTTGCCTGCGCGCCGAAAATCCACCACTTTCTCGCCGACGAGTTGGCGCTCACGCCCGACGCGAGCGCGCTGGTCGGGCAAGCAGGCACGCTGGTCACGCGGCTCGCGGGCGGTCTCGCGACATGGGCGCGCCGGCTCGAGTTCGCGCCGTTCCGGCTGCGCGTGATCGGCACGGCCGGCTCCGGCAAGACACAACTCGCGGTGCAGGTCATGAAGGACGCGGTGGCGCGCGGCCAGCGTCCGTTATACGTGTGCTTCAACCGGCCGCTGGCGGATCACATCGCACGGGTCGCGCCGCCCGAGGCGAAGGTAGCGAACTATCACCAGCTGTGCGACTGGATCGCGCGCGACGCGGGCCGCGAACCCGATTTCCAGGCGGGCGATGTGTTCGACCAGCTCGAAACCACTTTCGCCGAAACGCCGATCGATCCGCGCTGGCAATTCGACGTGCTGATCGTCGACGAAGGCCAGGACTTCCAGCAGCCGTGGGTCGCCGCGCTCGAACGTCTGTTGCGCCCCGGCGCCGCGTGGTGGTGGCTCGAAGACCCGCTGCAGAATCTGTACATGCGTGAACCCGTCGCGCTACCTGGCTGGACCACGCTGAAGGAAACCACCAACTATCGCAGCCCGCGCGACATTCTCGATTACGTGCGCGACGTGGTCGGCGCTTCGGTGCCGGTCGCCGCGGCGCTCGCGTCGGGCAGTCCGTTCGACGGCTCCGATATTTCGCTCTCGGTCTACGACGAAGCGAATGCCGCCGAAGGCAGCATCGAGGCCACCAAGCGTGCGATCACGCAGGCGCTCTCGCTCGGCTTTCGCAAGCAGGACATCGTGGTGCTGTCGTTTCGCGGCCGCGAGGGCTCGGCGATGAGCACGCTGGATCACCTCGGGCCGCATCGGCTGCGCAGTTTCACGGGCAAGTACGATTTGTTCGGCAACCCCGAATACCGCGAAGGCGACGTGCTGTTCGAGTCGATCTACCGCTTCAAGGGACAGGCGGCGCCGTGCGTGATATTCACCGAGGTCGACTTCGAGACTTTCGACGAACGCATCGCGCGCAAGCTGTTCGTCGGCGCCACGCGCGCAACGATGAAGCTGATCGTCGTCGCGTCGCAGCGGGCCGCGCGGCATCTGCACTTGCGCGACGGCAAGGAGATCAAGGAAGCGAAAGAAGTCTAGCGCTCAGGCGCTCAGGTCCACGCGCGCGCGCCGACCAGCATGCCGGTTTGCGTGGCCGCGTCCCACCAGATCACGCGCAAGAGCGGCGCTTGCTGCGCGATCAGCAGCGCCTGCACCGGATCGCTCTCGATGAAATGCGTGACGCCGCCGCGCAGTGCGGCCGCGGCCTTGTGCGCGGCGCTGCCGGCGGGACTTTCATCGTGCGTGTCGGGCGTGCGCATCACCAGTTGCAGATGGCCGAAGCCGTGCCGCGTCAACCACGTTTCGGTGCGCGCGCGATCCACTTCCGGCCGGCCGGTGATGATCGTGCGAACCCGCTGCAAGTCGATCTCCGGCAGCACCTCGAACGGCAGCAGCGCATCGCGTTCGGCGAGCGCGCCGGCCAGATCCTCGTCGTAACGCGCGAGCGGCACGTCGGGCAGCAGAATGCCGTCGAGGTCGATCGCGTAGGTGGCGTATTCGTGATCGTCGGCCATCGCGGGCGCGGCGCCTGATTCGACGCGTGCCCAGTCGTCGCGATAACGCTCGGTGTACGCCTGGCGCTCCCACGGAAACAGCGCGAAGTAGCCGCGCGCGTCGATTGCATAGTCGGGTTGCGTGCGGCTCAGGTCGTCGACGGCGCCGGTCAGCGTCCTGACCACGAGACCGTGCTGCTGAAGAAACACGATGCAATCGGTCAGCGTAAAACCGCGCCCGGCGATGTCCTCGCACAGCAGCACGGTCGAGCCCGCGGGCGGCATCGGCAGCGTCGAATCCCAGGCCACCGTGCGCGCCTGGCGGTCGTAGCGCAGAAAGGCGACCGGCGTTCCGACGGCATGCGAGACCATCAGCGCGAGCGGCGCGCCGCCGCGCAGAATGCCGATCGCCATCGTGAAGCGCTCCGCCAGCAAGGCAGGCTGCAGCGATTCGATCCAGTGATCGAGTTGTTCGTACGTCAGGGGCAAAACCGGCTTGTTCATGACTCGTGGGGCGTCGCGTGGCGCGGGTGGGGCGAGCGTCTCTGGCGCGGCCGCGGGACCTCGTTTTTGAGACAAAGAATTTTGGCGATATTATGCATGCGGTTCAAAGATCGCGCGTCGGGGTGACGCGCGGCACCCCCGACGCGCGAAGCGAGACCGCGGCCGGGGCGAGGGGCGGCGGGCCGGTACCAGACCGAGCCGGCGACTGTCAGGCCGCCCGCAAGAAAATAGATAACGGAATAAAAAAGCAGATGACCAACTCGACCACCAGGGTGAATGACCGAAAACGCGCCGTCACGGGCGCACGCTGGGCTGCGGGCCTCGTCCTCGCGCTGGCCGCGTGGAGTGCGCAGGCTCAGTCGGAACAGCCACTTTTAGCGCTCGACGTGCAAGGCAAGATCGGCAAGACCACCGATGCCGCGCACAAGACATACCGCCTCACCGAAGCTCAACTGCTCGCGCTGCCGGTCCATTCGATCACGACCTCGACCACGTGGACGCCGCGCTCCACCTTCACAGGACCGCTGCTGGCGGATATTCTGAAGACCGTCGGCGCATATGGCAGCCAGGTCGAGATCCATACGCTCGACGACTATACCTACACCATTCCGGTGTCGGACTGCGATCGCTATGGCGTGGTCGTTGCGTACAGCATGAACGGCCGGCGTCTGAAGATCAGCGACTTCGGGCCGCTGTTCCTTATCTATCCGCGCGATGCGTTTCCGGATGAACTCACGGGCGCCTCGGGCGATTCGAAATTCGTATGGCAGATCAAGGCCCTCATCGTCAAATAATGCGCCATCCGTGGCGCCGTGCCCTCTACGTGCTGATCTGGCTGACCGCGCTCGCGGCGCCGGTCGGCGCGATCGGCTATCTGTTGTACGCGAATCTGCTCAACCCGCGCGCCACCGAGCAGTTGACCGGCTCGTACGACGGCTTCTACTGGGACGCCGCGCAACTGCAAATCGCTTACGCGCGCTTCGAGAATCAGTTGCTGCTGTATCAGTCGGGTGTCGACGACGACTATCAGCGGCTCATGCTGCGTTACCAGTTGCTGCAATCCAAGCTGCACGTGATGGCCGGCTCGACGCGCCGGCTGACTACCCAGCTCTCGCTGCTGCAAAGGCAATTGGACGAAATCCATGCGCTCGATCAGTTGCTGGGCGGCATCGAACCCGAAGTCGACGCGCTGCCGAAAGACCGCAGCCAGGCCAACCGGATCGTCGCGCAACTGCGCCAGCACTGGAACGAGGTCAACGATCTCGCGCTGAGCCGCCGTTTCGCCGACGTCGCCGATCGCGAAGCGATGAACCGCGACTTCATCGACAAGCGCCGCATCCTGTTCGCCGGCGGCATGCTGCTGCTGTTGCTGTCGGCGGCGGCGACGCTGCTGCTCGTGCTGAACGGACGGCGCCGGACGCGCCTGATGCATCAGCAGCACGCGGCGCTCGAAGCCGAGCACCAGGCGAGCCGCGCCGCGCGCGAGGCGAGCCATGCGAAGGACGCGTTTCTCGGCATGATCAGCCACGAACTGCGCACGCCGTTGCATGCGATCGTGTCGTCGATCGAATTGCTGG
Source organism: Paraburkholderia sp. RL18-101-BIB-B (assembly GCF_046026985.1). Classification (NCBI taxonomy): domain Bacteria; kingdom Pseudomonadati; phylum Pseudomonadota; class Betaproteobacteria; order Burkholderiales; family Burkholderiaceae; genus Paraburkholderia; species Paraburkholderia sp. RL18-101-BIB-B. The sequence goes on along the minus strand of NZ_JARESV010000018.1, from coordinate 35,886 downwards.
GCTTCAACTATCACTCCGAGGCAGACCGCAAGGTGATCCAGCGGCTCGAAACCGCGGCGCGGCATCTCGAGGCACAGATGAAAGATCTGACCGACTACGCGCGCCTCGGCGCCGGCAAGCTCGAGTTGCGTCACGAGCATTTCGAGCCGCGCGAACTGCTGGCGTCGATCGTCGATGAACATGCGATGTCGGCCGCCGCGCGCGGTCTACAACTGGAGAGCGAGGCGAGCGGCATGAGCGGTCTCGTCGATTCCGATCCGCACCGCATCCGCCAGATCGTCAACAACCTCGTCACCAACGCGATCCGCTATACCGAGACCGGCACGGTGCGCGTGCAGTTGCGGCAGCGGCCGGCGATGCTGGTTTTCGTCGTCAGCGATACCGGGCCTGGCGTGCCGCATGCGCAGATTCCGCTCATCTTCCAGGAGTTCACTCAACTGGACGCGTCGCGCACGCGCCGCTTCGAAGGCGCGGGCATGGGGCTGACGATCGTGCAGGGGCTGGTCAAACTGTTCGGCGGCACCGTCGAGGTGGCGAGCAAGGTCGGCGAGGGCACCACCTTCACCGTGACGATTCCGGTTACGCCGGTCGCGGCTGCGCAGCCGCAGAGTGTGGCGGCGCGCGCCGAGCCAGGTGGTGGCGCGCGTCCGTGCGTGCTGATCGTCGACGACAACCGCCTGATCCGCGAGTCGCTCAGCGAAATGATCGCGCACATGAATTTCGACGCGCACGCCGTCGCCAATGCCGACGATGCGCTCGCCTGGCTCGACACGCGCCGTTGCGACGTGGTGTTGCTCGATCTGCATATGCCCGAGCGCGACGGCTATACGTTTCTCGCGGACTTCGCCACGCGGGGCGGGCCGTCCGCGGGTGTGCCGGTGATCGTGGTCAGCGCGTATGCGCCGGAGGAGGAAGTAGCCGGAGGGGCGGGACAAGGAGAAGCCGGCTCGCAGCCGTTCTTCGAAGCGTTATTAAAGCCGGTACATTACGAGGAGCTCCGCAACGCGTTGCAGCGGGCTTTGGCTTCGCGGCATACGGTGTGATGCGAAGCGTGGGCGGCCGGGCGAAGGTGGGCATCAACCTGAGCACACGCCTTCAGCCGTTTGCCGGCGCGGGTGGATCCGCTTAAGGCCGGTTCAGCCGCTTCGACAGATCGGCGACCAGGATCGCCATGCGCGCGGGCTTTTCATAGCACGCGACGTCGTAATTGCGGATCACCTGGCTGATCTCCGATTCGCTGGCCTTGCCGGTCAGCAATTCGCCAGTCAGCACGAAGATCGGCGCGTCCGGATTTTCCGAGGCGCGCACCGCGCGAATCGCGTTCGCCGAAGTCTGAGCGCCGAACAGCCAGTCGATCACGATGCCGTCGAACACCTGGCTTTGCAACTGGTCGGCAAAGGCCGCGAGTCCGTAGATCGCCACCGCCGCGAAGCCGCTGCGCTCCAGATAGTCGCGCAGGTTGTCGGCACTGGCCTGATCGTCGTCGACCACCGCGATGGTCGGCTTGTCGGTTTCGGCGCGGCGCGGATAGATCTCGATCTTGTGAACTTCGTACGCGCTCTGGTAAAGCGTACCGTCGTGGCGTGCCACGCGCCATTGACCGAGCCGGGAGTACGCGACGAATTCGGGGCGGCTGCCCGCCTCGAGCGCGGCGCCGACCCAGGCCGTGCAGGCCAGTTCGATCGCGCCGATGCTGAACACGGCTTCCTGGGCGATCGCGCCGACCATGCCCGGATCGAGCGATTGCGCGCCGAACAGCTGGGCGGCCGGTTCGCCGAACACCTCGGCGACCTTCTTGATCTGCGAGAGCGTCCACGGGCTGTTGCCGCGCAACTTGCGGTGCCCCTGTGAAAAACTCAGATCGAGGATGCGGCACAGCTCCGTGGTCTGCTGGCGTTTGCCGATTCCGTGCCGGCTCATCAACTCGCGCACGCGCTCGGCGACTGCGATGGAGTCAGGTGAGTTTGTTTCGTTGGCCATACTGCGTGAGAATCCGCCGTCTTAAAGGGTACTGGGGAGTGCGATACGACAGGCGCAGCGCGGCCATGCACATTCAATGCGCAAAGACGCGGCGTCGCAGGGGACAGCAAATGTACCGTAAAAAGTATCGCAATCTGTAGTTTTGTACGACCGCCGTCGAGCCCGTCCGCGCGAGAGTCGGCAAGGACCGGTTTGGCGATCTTTTTATGCATTGAGCATCAATGTATTTTACCGATGAAACCTCGCTGCATCTGAAGAGAAATATGTCGCCCGATGCCAGCCGCCCGAAAACCTCTAACCAGCAGACATCGTGCCGAGCTTCGCCGCCGAGTTTTTCAGGCCTTTGAAAATCCGCTCGGCGACCTTGGCCGGAAAGCGTTCGGGCAATTCCGCCGAGACCCGCTCGATCACGCCGGGCGTCTGTTCGATCAACCGCTGGATCAGCGGTTCCGCGTCCGCGCCGTACGAGCACTTCAGCGCCATGGTGTTGAAGTGGCGCCGCTGCACGTCGCGAAACGCGTCGTGCTTGCTGCGCGACCACATGCCCATGGCTAGCCTCGCCTTGAACCATGACCACTGGTTCGGGCCGCTGCCTTCCACCGGCCAGATCGACATCACGTCGTAAAGCGGCGTGAGGCGGTAGTGGCCGCCCGCCAGCAGGCGGATGCTGAAGTTCTTGGCGTGGCCGTCCGGCGCCGCCAGCATCCAGAACAGAATCTGGCTTGCCAGCAACGTTTCGATGTCCTGCCGCGCCTCGACCGATTGCTGCAGAATTCGCGCGAGGTCGAGCACGCCCGGGCCGCCTTCGTTTTCGTATTTGCGATGCGACGGCACGCCGTACACCTGGCAGAAATCTTCCTGTGGCAGACGCAGCAGCCATTGCCCGCTCGAATGCATTTGCCGGTCGAAGCGCTCGACGCTCAACACCCGCTGCTTGCCGAACGTCATGATCTCCGAGTTGGCGACCGGCAGCCCATAGGCGCGCAGAATCCGCAGGCAGAGCCACTCGTTTTCAACCGAGGTGCTGAGGTCGGCGAGCTTGTTGCCGACCAGGCCGAGCGGTAACTTGAAAATGTGCGTGGTGGGCGTGGCGCCATGCGGCCGCTGCCACTTGCCGTCGTGCCACAGCAGCGCCGTTTTCTCCTGCGCGCCGGCGAGCGAGATGCGGAAGTCGTCCGTCTCGTCCGGAGCGCCGAGCGCGGGGTTGCTGACCGTGCGCGCCAGCATGGCCTCGATCTCGCCGTCCGTGAGCGGCGTGCCCTCGATCCGTTCGACGCCTTGCGGCGCGTCGTCTTCGGCGAGCAACTGCACGGCGCCCACGCAATCGCGGCCGATGGCTTGCAGCAGATCGAACGCATCGAGCGTCTCGGTCTGGTAGCGTTGGCCGATGCGTTTTCTGATCGCCTCGCTGTCCGGCAACAGGTTGTCGAAATAGTTGAGGACGCGCGGGCCTTTTTGCGCCAGGTTGCCCGGCGTGAACGGCAGCGACAGCGACAGCGGCCGTCCCGCGGGCGAGGCGACCCACGCGGGATCGTAGGCGAACTCCATGGGCCCGCGAGCGGGCAGGCGCCAGACGCCGACGCGCTCGCCGTTGGCCCATACCGATAGCGCACGTGAGTGAGTTTGGCGGCCCATGCTCACCACTCGATCAACGGCGCCGGGCCCGGCAGCGCCTGGCTCTTGTCGCGCAACTGCAATTGCAGGCCGTAGACGCCGCACAAGGCCAGCAATTGTGCGAGGGTGAGGGGGGCGGCGTCGGTTTCGAAGGCCGAAATGCGGCTCTGGCTGACGCCGATCCGCGCGGCGGCCTCGGCCTGCGTGAGGCCGGCTTGCCGCCGGCTGGCGGCAAGCAGCTGGGCCATCTGGTCCGGCGTGGCGATGAGGTGGAGCATGGCAGATTATCCGCGACACGAATAAATGCACTTTATGCGTCACACGAATATTTGTCAAATACTCATGTGACGCATATTTTACGTATATCTGTTTGGCGAATAAAATGCAGATATCTGTGTGGCGAATAAACGGCGTGAATGGCATGAGAGCCCTGCGGACGCGCTTCAACGCGCTCACACGGTCGGTCTTCGGGCACAGCGGCATTGCGGACAACCGGGCCGCCTGCGAAGATTACGCCCACACTTAAAACCTGCCTGCCCGATGACCACGACTTACCCGTTGCACGCGAGCCTCACTTCCGCCGACCAGGTGTTCCCGAAACATGCCGATGTGGTGATCGCCGGCGCCGGCATCATGGGCTGCGCCGCCGCTTACTATTTGGCGCGCCGTGGCCTTTCGGTGGTCGTGCTCGACAAATCGCGGATCGCCGGTCAGCAGTCGTCGCGGGCGTGGGGATTCGTGCGCCAGCAGGGCCGCGAATCCGCCGAAGTGCCGCTGATGATGGCCGGCATCCCGATGTGGAAAAAACTCGAGAGCGAGCTGAATTTCGATCTCGAATGGCGTCAGGGCGGCTGTCTGTACGTGGCGACCGGCGAGGAGGACTGGACCTCGTTCCAGCAATGGATGGACGTCGCCCGTCAGCATGGGCTCGATACGCGCACGCTCGACCGCAAGCAGATCGACACGGTCGTGACCGGCATGCACGCTCCGGCGCTCGGCGGCCTCTACACGCCGAGCGATGGCCAGGCGGAACCGCGTCGCGCCGCGGCCGCTTTCGCGGCGCGGGCGGCGGAGGCCGGCGCGCTCTTTTTCGAAGGCTGCGGCGTGATCGGCGTGGAGCGCGCGGGCGGTGCGATTGCCGGCGTGGTCACCGAGCGCGGCACGCTGCGCACCTCGCGCTTCATCTGCGCGGCCGGCGCCAGCAGCTGGCGTCTGCTCAAAACGCTCGGGCTCGAACTGCCGCAGCAGGCGGTGCGCGGCACCTGCATGCGCACCAATCCGCTGCCGCGCATCAGCGCGTCGACGTTCTGGGGTCACGGCCTCGGCGTGCGGCAGCGCGCGAACGGCGCGATCAATCTCGCCGACGACATGCAGGTCGACGTCGACATGACGCTCGGCCATTTCCGCGCGCTCAAGTGGTTCCTGCCCGAGTTGTGGGCGCAGCGCGAGAAGTTCAGCTTCCACCTGAACGGCGCATGTCTGCGTGATCTGCGCGAGCGTTTGCCGGGCGGCGTGTCGAAACACGAACGTGTGCTGCATCCGCGTGATCCGCATCCGCAGCCGAACGTGGGCCATGCGCCCCGGGCGTTGAAAAAACTGCGCGCCTTGTTCCCCGCGTTGAAAGACGCGCAGGTGGTCGAATCGTGGGCCGGTCTGATCGACGTGCTGCCCGACGGCATTCCGGTGATCGACGCGCCGCCGCAGGTCAGCGGGTTGACGATCGCCACCGGCTTTTGCGGTCACGGTTTCGCGATGGGGCCGATCGTCGGCAAGCTGCTCGCGGAATTGAACGATGGCGGCCAGGCGTCGCTCGATCTGTCGGCGTTCCGCCTGCAGCGTTTCTTCGACGGCACGATGCAACGGCCTCGCAGCATGCTGTAAAACGCTTCTGTCTCAATCTTCCTCCCGCACCACCAATGAACGAACCGACCTTGCGCCACGCCGGCGTGCCGTACTACACGCAATGGGGCAGCCCCGACTGGGTTGGTCGGATCGTCGAGCAGCACGGCGATCCGTGCGCCGATCCCGGCTGGCAGCGCAGCGGCTTCTCCGATCCCGAGCGTTACCGCTTCTGGGCCAAGCGCCTGTGCGGCCTGACGTGCCTCGAGTCGGCGCTCGACTATTGGCGCATCGAACACGCACCGCGCGCCGCGCTGCTCGACGAAGCGTTGCGGCATGGCGTGTACCGCATGCGCGAGGATGGCGGCGTCGACGGTTTGATCTACCGGCCGTTTGCCGATTGGGTGGCCGACGCGTTCGGCGTTCAGGTCGACGTGCTGCCGCAGGCGTCCATCGAAGACATGGCCGCGCGCCTGAACGCCGAGACGCTGGCGATCGTCTCCGTGAGCCCCGAAATCCGCTATCCCGAGCGGCCCAATCAGCGCCAAGGCGGCCATCTGATCCTGCTGCACGGACGCGGCCGCGATGGCGTGTGGTTTCACAATCCCTCGGGCATCGCGCCGCATCAGGCCGATGTGTATCTGCCGTTCGAAACCATGGTGCGTTTCTACGCCGGGCGCGGCATGACGCTCAGCCGGATCGCGCGCTAGGCGCGACGTGCGGCGGGTGGGGCGTCCGGTGGGCGCGATGTTCGGGCCCGTTTTCTGCTGGATAGCCGGTACCGACTTCTGCGCTACCGGAACCGCCATGAAACGAACCTACGCCCTCCTTGCCGCCAGCTTGATGGCTCTTGGCTCCGCCGCCTCGGCGGACGCTGCCAGCCGCGACGATCAGGCCAAGGCCTGCCGTGGCGACGCCATGCATTTCTGCGCCGCCGACATTCCCAACGAAGACAAGATCACCGCCTGCATGAAGCAGCACGTCGATGAACTCAGCCCAGCGTGCCGCGCGATGTTCAAGGGTGGCAAGAAGGGCGGCGACAAAGACACGTCGCAGTGATGGCGGCGCGGCTGGTTTTGGGTTCAGCCTGGCTTCAATGTATGGCCACGCGCGCGGCTGAGCAGGCTGTGTCGAAACGATCTTCAACCGCGCGCTAACGCGCCCGTCGTCGCGCGACTTACCGCCGCGCTTTCCCGATCCGGCCCCAGGGCGCGCGCGGCGTCGTAGAATCGCTTGTCCTCGACTCCCGGAGCCGCCGCGTGCCTGATTCGCCCAAGCCGGAGCCACGTCCGCCGCGCTTCCGTTTGTCGCGCCGCGCCCGCACGCCCTGGCAGGCGCCGCGCGCCCGCACGCTGTTCACGCGGCCCGCGGCGTCGCCGCAGCGCATGCTGCTGCATCGCATCTATCTGGTGGTCGGCCTGTGCGTGCTCGCCTTCGCCGTGCTCTACATCGATCGGGACGGCTTGCGCGACGCTAACCGCAAAGTCCTCGGCATCATCGATTTGATGTACTTCACGATGGTGACCGTGGCCACCGTCGGCTACGGCGACATCGTGCCGGTGACCGCCCGCGCGCGGCTCATCGACGCCTTTTTCATCGTGCCGATCCGCATCGTCATCTGGTTCGTGTTTCTCGGCACCGCCTATCAGTTCGTCATTCAACGCGTCATCGAGGAATTCCGCATGAAACGCCTGCAAAAGCAGTTGCGCGATCACGTCGTGATTTGCGGCTACGGATTGAGCGGTTCGGTCGCGGTGCGCGAGTTGCTGGAAAGCGGTTTCGCCGCGGAATCGATCGTCGTGATCGATCCGCAGCAGGCGGCGCTCGAAGCGGCCACGGGGCTCGGCGTCGCCGGCCTGCTCGGCGATCCGTCGCGCGAAGATCTGTTGCAGCAGGCGCAGGTGCATATTGCCCGCGCGATCATCATTGCCGTCACCGACGACGCCACCGCGATCCTGCTCACGCTGACCGTGCGCAGCGTCGCGCCGCAGGCCAAGATCGTCGTGCGGATTCAGGAGCAGACCTATCAGCGCCAGTTGCGCCAGGCCGGCGCGAACGTGATCGTCTCGTCGACCAAGATCGGCGGTTTGCTGCTCGCCGACGCGGTCGACAGCGAATACATCGTGCCCTTCGTGAACGATCTTTTGTCGGCACGCGGCCGCGTCAATTTGGTCGAACGTCAGGCGACGGCGCAGGAAGTCGGCCGCTGGAGCAATGCGTTGCCGGGCGCGGTGGTGGTCGGCCTGGTGCGCGCGGGACGCGTGCTGTCGTTTTACGAAGACGAGCCGTGTCCAATCGAGGCGGGCGATCTGCTGATGGTGATCCAATCGTCGCGCCGGCCGAACGAAACGCCCGCCGCCTGCTAGCCCATACGAACTCAACCTTCTGCCAAGGACTGGAACGACCTGCCCATGACCCACCCGACCACGCAGACTTTCGACGCCGCCGCGACCACGCGGCTGATTCCCTATGCCGCGCTAGTCGGCGCACTCAAGCGCGCGACGATCGACTACGCGCAACAGCGCATCGCGAGTCCCGAGCGGCTCGTCGTGCCGCTCAACGAAGACGGCATCATGCTGTCGATGCCCGCCACCGCGCCCGACCTCGCGATCCACAAGCTGGTCAACGTGTGCCCGGGCAACGGCGCGCGCGGCCTGCCGACCATCCACGGCAAAGTGATGGCATTCGACGCCGACACCGGCGAGACGCTCTTCATCCTCGACGGCCCGACCGTGACGGGACGCCGCACGGCGGCGATCTCGATGCTCGGCGTCGACACCTTCGCCGCCGGCACGCCGCGCGAATTCCTGTTGATCGGCACCGGCACGCAGGCGCTCAACCATCTGGAGGCGATCGGCGAACTGTTTCCCGACGCGCGCGTGTGGGTGAAGGGCAGTGCGCCCGCGCGCGCCGAGGCGTTTTGCGCCGCGCATCGGGACAAGGCGCGCGATCTTCAACCGCTGATGCAACCCGGCGCCACGATCCCCGATTCAGTCGACGTGGTGATCGCGCTGACCACGAGCAGACAGCCCGTCTACGACGAAGCGGCGCGCGCGGAGCGGCTCGTGATCGGCGTCGGCGCATTCACGCCGGCGATGGTCGAGATCGGCGCGCGCACCCTCGGCGGCAGCGCGCTTTTCGTCGATGATGAAGCGGGCGCCCGCCACGAAGCCGGCGACTTCATTCAGGCGGGCGTAGACTGGGCTCAGGTCGGCGGCATCGCCTCGGTGCTCGACAATCCAGCGTTGTTGCCGCAAAAAAAACCGGTCGTATTTAAAAGCGTCGGCTGTGCGGCGTGGGATCTGGCAGCGTGCCGCGTGGCGCGCGAGACGTTGTCAGGTGGTTGAAGGCTTGCCGAAAAATCGTGCGTGAGAGGGCCGCGTGAGCGGCCTGCGAGCGTGCTTTGCAACAGCATAGGGCGCGTGGCTCGCGCACATTGAAAAAGGCCTTGAAAACAGGCCTTTACGGCGTCCGGTTGGCATATTGCGCTAACCTGAGGCACATGTCGCCGTGCAAACAATCTCAAAACGTTGCACCATAGGCGTTTGCCAGAAAAAGTGCCGGTCCGCCGGCACGGCGCTGCTGCTTTTTTCTGCCCGTTGACCGACGCCTTATCCATCACGACGCTGCGACCGCGCTATGACGACCCACCACGCTTCTGCCACTCCCGACCTGCCGCTCGACATGATCATCTTCGGCGGCACCGGCGACCTGTCGTTTCGCAAGCTGCTGCCCGCGCTCTACATGGCGCATCTGCACTGCAATCTGCCGCCGGACACCCGCATTCTCACGATCGGCCGCAAGCCCTGGTCGCGCGAGGAGTACATCAACGAATTCATGGAACTGAAGGCGAAGCCCTTCATCGAAAAGAAAGCATTCGATGCCGGCGCCTGGGACAAATTTCTCGCGCTGTTCGAATACGTGCGCATGGACGTCGATTCGGTCGAAGACTATCAGCGCCTGAAAGAAGTGTCGCGTGAAGGCGTGCGCCGCGTGTTCTATCTCGCGACGTCGCCGGATCTGTTCACGAATATCTGCGACAACCTCTCGGCGGCGGGACTGGTGGACGCCAACTCACGCATCGTGCTCGAGAAGCCGCTGGGTCACGATCTGGCCTCCGCGCAGGAAATCAACACGGCGGTCGGCAAGCATTTCAGCGAAGCGCAGATCTACCGGATCGACCACTACCTCGGCAAGGAAACCGTGCAGAACCTGATGGTGCTGCGCTTCGGCAATCCGATTTTCGGCCCGCTGTGGCAAGCGCCGTATATCAAGAGCGTGCAGATTACGGTGGCGGAGACGGTCGGCGTGGGCAGCCGTGCGGGCTTCTACGATAAAACCGGCGCGCTGCGCGACATGGTGCAGAACCACTTGCTGCAATTGCTGTGCATCGTCGCGATGGAGCCGCCGGTGTCGCTCGACCCGGACGCGGTCCGCGACGAAAAGCTCAAGGTGCTGCGCTCGCTGCGGCCCATGACGCCCGAGGACATCGTGCGCGATACCGTGCGCGGCCAGTACACTGCGGGCGCGGTGGATGGCGAGGCCGTGAAGGGTTATCAGGAAGAAGACAATGTGCCGGCGGGCAGCCGCGCCGAAACCTTCGTCGCATTGCGCGCGCATATCAACAACTGGCGCTGGGCACACGTGCCGTTTTTCCTGCGCACCGGCAAGCGGATGCAGAAGAAGGTGTCGGAGATCGTCATTGAATTCGCCGAACTGCCGTTCTCGATCTTTCCGAAGGGCGGTCGCAATTACGGCAATCGTCTGGTGATCCAGTTGCAGCCGGAAGAATCGATCCAGTTGCAGGTGCTCGCGAAAGAGCCGGGCAGCGGCATGCATATGCTGCCGGTGAATCTGAATCTGGATTTGCAGCAGGCCTTCACCGAGCGTCGCGCGGAAGCGTATGAGCGCTTGCTGATCGACGTGATTCGCGGACGCCTCACGCATTTCATGCGGCGCGACGAACTCGAAGCGGCATGGGCGTGGGCCGAACCGATTCTGGAAGGCTGGGGTAAATCGGGCGAAAAGCCGCGCGGTTATACGGCTGGCACGTTTGGACCGGCGGCATCCACGGCGCTGATGGCGCGCGAAAATGCCGTGTGGGCGGAAGAGTCGCAATAAGCTTTGCTTCAGCGCTAGATGGAGATGGCCCGCATTTGCTGGCGGGCCACAAAGTTGGCACCCCGAAGCCTATCGCCTGCTGGACAGGTGCTTCCATGCGACTACGCTTGTGAATACAACAACAACGGCCGCGATCAGATAGCCCGAAACGATGAGGATAAAGTTAGTCCACGCCTCGATATCGTAGGCATCGGGCATCCAGTCGGGATACAGCGAACGCAGCAGGCGTCTCACGAAGTCCGCGAGCCATAGCGGTATTTCAAACGAAAGCTGTTGCGATCCCCAAGCGAGTGCTGTGCCCAATGCCAACCATACTGCGAGCGTGCTAGCGCACCATCGAAGCAATCGTGCATGTCTCATCGGCCATGTGCTCGGCAATAAAATCTCTTAGCCCGCCGAAGCGCCCACCCGATTGCCGATCCACGATGTAGTAGGTGCCGGGAGGAATCGGGCCGACATCCACATCGGCCACTTCGTCCGGGTTGTCCCGGCCTATCTTCTGCCCTGAGTAAGCCTCGACCTGGCCGAAGCCGGAGCAGACCAACTGCGAAGTCTCTTTTCGATTGAGTGTGAAGCTACAGAACACAGGCATCGTTTTTTTTCGTAGTGGAGAAAGACTCCTTCTAGCATTGCTCTTGCGGGCTTGTATATAGGACGATTTATTCTTGACGAAGTTTTACACTGGACGATTCCATGCGCATATCCAGGCCGTCGAGGACGAAGAAAAGCCCGCGCGATGGCGGGCCACAAAGTACCTATGGATCGACGCGATTCTAAGGCAACGAAATCGTCAACGTAGCCGACTGCGGCCCGAGTTTGACCACCTGCGAATACGGCGCGAGCGAGCGCAAGGTCTGATCGCGCAGATAGGTATTGAGGCCGAGATAAGCCAGCAATCCAACCAGCGCAAACACCGCGCCGATCGACCACAACGGCACTTCGCGTTTCAGACGATGCGCGACCTGATCCGGCAGCGGCCAATGCGGCGCGAACTGCGCGCGCTTGCCCTTCAGATGCGCGATTTCGTCGCCGATGCGCGCGGTCAGATACGCGAGCTTCTCCGGTCCTTCGAGCAGATACTTGCCCTGATAACCGAGCAGCAGGCACATGTGAAATACTTCGAGCGACTGCAAACGCGCCGCGCCTTGGGCGCGGCACTCCTCGAGATACTGGAAGAATTTCTCGCCCGCCAGTTGCTCGCCGAACAGCACGAGTTGCAGCGGCCGGCGCTCCCACTCCGTGCGGATCCTGAAGGTGGACGACAAGACCGATTCGTCGATAGCCGCGCAGAACGCAAACTTCGATGCGTAGACATCTTCGGCCGACGCATTGAGCTTCTTCGCGCCGCGTTCGAAGTCGCCGAGGAACTGCTGGATGCGCTGGCTGAATTCCTGCGCGTCGCCGGGTTCGCGACCGTTCTTCAACAGGAACAGCATGAAGAAGCCGTCGTACAAGAGATCGAGCAGCGAGCGGACCTGATAGCTCGGCTCCGTGATCGGTGCGGGCGTGGCGGTAGGCGTGCTGCCGCCAAAGAGGGATGGCGCGTAGCTCATGATGTGACGGCGATCAGTTCGAGTTGAAGATCGTTGATGCCCGATGGCGCGTAGATCATTGCCGATTGGGCCTGTAACATACGGTCGTACAGCGCGCCGCGCGCTTCGAACGAGAAGTAGCACGCACCCGGACGAACCGGAATGGCGGGCGGCACCTGCGGCGTGTAGACGAGCCGCACGCCCGGCATGGCCGAGAGCACCAGCTTGTCGACGTCGTCCGGCGCGCCGACCTTGAAGCGCGCGGGCACGGCTTCCACGAGTTCGGCGGTCGGCATGTCCGCCGACACCGCGATATAGAACATGGTCTTGTCGTCGATCTTGCCCGAGTCGAGGCGGCCCGCATGGAACGACGGGCGCACTTGCTCGAGCGCGATCGCGAAGTAGCGCGTGGAGATCACGGTTTCGAGCAGATCGCGCAGGATCGTGTCGAGGCGCGCGAAGCCGGGGCCCGGATCGTCGTGCCGGTAAGCCGGCAAGTCGGACAGCGCATAGCCCTTTGAAAACGTCATCAACTGGCCGGCAAGGCGCAGCAGTTCCTGGAACAGACGTTCGGGGTGCAGCGCCGAATGCTGGTACAGATGCGCGAGCGAAGCGAACGCCGCGCTCGCGGTATGCAGCAGCCAGAACGAAGCGATGTCGCCGGAGCGGAACTCGATGATGTTCTTGGTCGGCTCGCGGTGAAAACCGTACAGCGCATTGACCTTGGCCTGTAGTGCGTCGATCAGTTGGCGCAGGCGCTGATGCAGGATCGGCGATGCGTCGATGGCGAGGCAGGGCGGCACGAAGTTGTCGTCGATCTCGAAGCCCGAGGTGGCCGTGCGGCGCACGCGCACGAGCGGCACCGAAAGCAACTGGTCGCGCGGCTCGCTGTGCGCGATGAGTTTGACGCTGGTCTTCAGGAAGGTGATGTCGGCTTCGGCGGCGTCGGTGAAATGATCGGCCACCGGCGTCTGCTCGCTGACGTAACGCGACACGAAACCGGCGTTGCTGTCCTGCGCATAGTTCGCGCCGGTTTCGCGCAGCGGATGCAGCGCGAGATAAAACGTGAATTCGTTGATGCCGTCGGGCAATGTATCCAACGCGATGGGCGGCGGCAGGTCGTCGGCTTGCGGCGCGGAATAGAGCGCGCCGTCGGGGAACACCAGCGAGAGTTCGCTCACACGCAGCACATTGCTGCCGAGCGCGTCGCGGTCGAAGCGCGCCGAACGCACGCCCCAGTTGTACGGCTGGATCGCCTGGATCGATTCGAACAGACGCGCCTCATGATAGGCGTCCTGACGCTGAAAATGCTGCGGCCTTAGAAACAGGCCTTCCCCCCAGAGCACTTTTGCGGAATAACTCATCTCAAACCTGTTATATGCGTTCAGCGTGTGGCGCACCCGGAGATAACCGATTCGAGCGCCGCATTGTTAATTCTCTAAAAACTGTTAAATCGTATTTGACCGGCATCTTTATCCGCAGCTTACCGAAGAAAGCATATTCAGCGGTTGCGCGGGCAATCCCTGTTCCGGCGGGATCACAGTGCCGTTGGTCACCGTCATTGCACAGTTATGCAGGCCGATCATTATGCCGGATTTCTCCGACTTCGCCGGGTCGAAGGCGAATTTCCAGCGCTGCATCGCCGGATCGCGGAATAGCGCGACGATACCGAATGCCTGCGCTTCACGCGAGACTTTTTCGGTAACAACGTAGCGCTGGCCCGGGATCAGTGTTACTTCACGCACGCCCAGCAAATCGCCGCCCAGTGTGGTTTTTTCCTTGGCCGGATCGGTAAATGCGTCGAATGGCGCCTGCTGGAATGAAGTCGGGTCTTTCAGGGTGTAAAGCCGTACCACCAGCGCCAATGGCCGTTTGTCATTCGCGGCATTCAGATTCGGCGCGGCATATAAGGTAAGGCCGACATTGCGCGGCGGTTTCTGGGCATCCGGCAGGTCCGGCTTGCCGAGGCCGCTCGCCTGCAAAGCCGCGTTGGCAGCGGCTCCCAGCACCGTCACGCCGGCCGCGCAGCCACCCAGCAGCGCGCAGGCAGAGGCATGGGCAATCAATAGCGATGCATAGCGAATAACACGCGAATTCATATACATCGACCGGCTCGGCGCCGTCCCCCGTCAAAACACCAATAACGAATTCAATCCGGCAAATTTGCAGCCACGCTATGCCGCGTAATGCCGCTTTATGCAAAGCGCATGCAACTACCGGTGCTCCTGTGTTTGCGAGCGGCGAGTGGAAATTTTTTCCGGCACCCGCATCACCGCTATTGCATCAGGAAACAATTTCTGCTTGTTTCGTTTAAATGATCCACATGCATTTTTTTCGTGCAATCCTTCTTCACACGAAAGTTGAATTATCGAAAATTGGCCTGTACTATACCCGCGCACTTGAAGCAAAGCAAAACTCCGGTTTCTCCTTGAATTAGAAAATTCGCACGTCGGTGAAAAACGATGAATGAGCGTCTGTTAGTAAAACTATCTGGGGTTGTGTTGGCATGCGGCGTGATGGCCGGTTGCGCGACACAGGGCAACGTGGCGAGCACACCGGAGGCTTTTAATAAGCAACTTGCGGATGCCGATACCGTCGCAAAGGGCGGTGATCAGGATCGCGCTATCGCGCTTTATCAGCAACTTTCCAAATCCGATCCGACGCGTGAAGAACCGTGGTCGCGTATTGCGCAGATCCAGTTCACACAAGGTCATTACGGCCAGGCTATCGTTGCCGCGCAAGAAGCGCTGCAACGCGACCAGACCGATCGTCAGGCAAAGAGCGTGCTGGCGGTGGCCGGCCTGCGCGTCGCCACGCAATCGCTCGGCGAATTGCGTCAGGACGCGTCGCTCGCGGGTGATGCGAAGTCGGACGCGCAAGCGCTCGCCAAGCAGCTGCGCGACACGCTCGGCGAAGCCACGCTGTTCCCGCCCGACCCGAGCGACAAGCAGGCGGTGAAGAAGAAGCGCGTGATTCGTCACGTCGCCAAGGGCAAGGCCGTGGATGCACCGGAAGCCACCACGACCACCACCAGCGCCGCGGCGCCCGCCGCCACGCCGGCTGCTCCCGCCGCGCCGGCAGCGCCTGCCGCGCCCGCCAAAGCCGCGCAAAGCGGCGGCGCGTCCGATCCGTTCAGCGCGCTGCGCTGATCCACACGCCTGATCCATCAGCACCGGGAGCCGACGATGGCGAAGAAAGAAAGCATTCAAAAACGCTTGCAAAAAGTGCGGCCGCCCCGCGTTCAATTGACCTATGAGGTCGAGCGCGGCGATGCGATCGAGGTGAAGGAGTTGCCGTTCGTCGTCGGCGTGGTCGCCGATCTGGCGGGGCAGTCTGAAGTCGAGCAGCCGAAGCTGCGCGATCGCAAGTTCGTCAATATCGACCGCGATAATTTCGACGACGTGATGAAGGCGATCGAGCCGCGCGCCGCGTTTCAGGTGGAAAACCGTCTGAGCGAAGCCGGCGGCAAATTCGCCGTCGACCTGCGCTTCAAGTCGATGGCCGATTTCAATCCGGACGAAGTGGTCGCGCAAATCGAACCGCTGCGGCGCCTGCTCGAAGCGCGCTCGAAGCTCGCCGATCTGCGCAACAAGCTGGCCGGCAACGACAAACTCGAAGACCTGCTGAGCGAAGTGCTCAACAACACGCAGCAGTTGCAAACGCTGGCGAAAGACCAGAGCAACGCGGCGGACCAGCACGGCGGCGCGCCGGACCACGACAAGCAGGGCGAATAAGCACGGGGTGTGAGATGAATCAGCAAACGGCAGCAGCCCAACTCGCTACCGCGCAAAGCGGTACGGAATCCACGCTGCTCGACGAAATCGTCGAGAAAAGCCGCGTGGCGAAGTCCGATTCCGAGCACGCGCGCGCGAAAGACCTGATCGGCGAACTCGTGCATCAGGTGCTCGACGGCACCGTGGTGGTGTCCGACAACCTGTCGGCTACCATCGACGCACGCGTTGCCGAACTCGACCGCCTGATCTCCGCGCAGTTGAGCGCGGTGATGCACGCGCCGCAATTCCAGCGCATGGAAAGCACGTGGCGCGGTCTGGACTATCTGTGCAAGGAAAGCAATACCGGCGCAACGGTCAAGATCAAGGCGCTGCATGCGCCCAAGCGCGACCTGGTGCGCGACTTCAAGACGGCGATCGAATTCGATCAGAGCGCGCTCTTCAAGAAGATCTACGAAGAAGAATTCGGCACGTTCGGCGGCTCGCCGTTCGGCACGATCATCGGCGACTTCGAAGTGACGCGCCAGCCCGAAGACATGTACTTCATCGAGCAGATGTCACACGTCGCGGCGGCCGCGCATGCGCCGTTCATCGCGTCGGCGTCGCCCGAATTGATGGGCCTTGAAACCTTTGCCGATCTCGGCAAGCCGCGCGATCTCGGCAAGGTGTTCGACACGGTCGAATACGCGAAGTGGAAGTCGTTCCGCGACGCCGAAGATTCGCGCTACGTCGGTCTCACGCTGCCGCGTTTTCTGGGCCGCCTGCCGTTCAATCCGAAAGACGGCGCCACGGCCGAGGGTTTCAACTTCGTCGAAGACGTGGACGGCACGGACCACAGCAAATACCTGTGGTGTAACGCGGCATGGGCATTCGCTGCACGCCTGACAGCGGCATTCGACGACTTCGGCTGGTGCGCGGCGATTCGCGGCGTGGAAGGCGGTGGTCTGGTGGAAGATCTGCCCACCCACACGTTCAAGACCGACGACGGCGAAGTCGCGCTGAAATGCCCGACTGAAATCGCGATTACCGACCGCCGCGAAAAGGAACTGAGCGACCTCGGTTTCATTCCGCTCGTGCACTGCAAGAACTCGGACTACGCCGCGTTTTTCGCCGCGCAATCGGTGCAGAAACCCAAGAAATACAGCACCGACAGCGCGAATGCCAACGCAGTGTTGTCCGCGCAATTGCAGTACATCTTCTCGGTATCGCGCGTCGCGCATTACCTGAAGGCGATGATGCGCGACAAGATCGGCAGCTTCGCATCGGCACAGAACGTCGAAGTATTCCTGAACCGTTGGATCTCGCAGTACGTGCTGCTGGACGACAACGCGACGCAGGAGCAGAAGGCGCAGTTCCCGCTGCGCGAGGCATCGATACAGGTCTCGGAGATTCCGGGCAAGCCTGGTGCGTATCGTTCGGTCGCATTCCTGCGCCCGCACTTTCAACTGGACGAGCTGTCGATCTCTTTGCGACTTGTCGCTGACCTGCCGAAACCGGCTAATTCATAAAGCAAGTCAGCTAACCCGCGCTGGCCGCCCGGGTTGGCTGTTAAAACCACCTCTTTGGGGAGTCGATGAGTTATGAAGGATATCTATTTAAAATTCGGCAATCCGGCGATCAAGGGCGAGTCCGCCGATAAGGATCACGCCGGCTGGATCGAAATCGATTCGTGGAGCCACTCGATCACGCAACCGCGTTCGGCAACCGCCTCGACGGCAGGTGGTCACACCTCCGAGCGCTGCGAACATGCCGACATGCAGTTCACGAAAGACATCGACGTGGTCAGCCCGCTGATCTACCAACACGCGTCCGGCGGCACGACGTTCGACGAAGTCACGATCGACTTCATGCGTTCGGATGGCGAAGGCAATCGCATCAAGTACCTGGAAGTCAAACTCAAGTACGTGATTATTTCGAGCGTGACGCCGAGCGTGGTGGGCGAAGGTCTGCCGACCGAACAGTTCTCGCTGAAGTACGCCGCCGTGCAGTGGAAGTACACGCAGCAGAAGATCGGCGGCAACCAGGGCGGCAACGCGCAAGGCGCGTGGAGCCTGACGAAGAACGACAAGACGTACGCGGTCTGATGCACGGGTGCACACGGCGCGCGGGGCTCGAAAGGGTTGTCGCTCACGGTGTGTGCCTTGCATCGATCCGTTTCTTCGGACGCTGATGAAACGCTTCGAACCCAGCTTTCTCGACAAGCTGTTCGACGACGAACCGCATCTGCCGGCTTCCCCGGCGATGCGGCAATTGTCGTTGGATGAATTGAAGAGCACGGTCGCGCGCGACGTCGAGGCGATCCTGAATACGCGCATTGCGCTGACTGAACACGAATTGGCGGCGCTGCCGGAATGCCAGCGCTCGGTGCTCACGTACGGTCTGAATGATTTCGCGGGCCTGAGCCTCGCAAGCCATTACGACCGCACCTTCATCTGCAAATCGATTCAACAGGCCATCGCGCGGCACGAGCCGCGCTTGCAGCAGGTGGCGGTCACGCTCGAATTGAACGAACAATCCACCAATGCGTTGAACTTTTCGATTCAGGCGCTGCTGGTGGTCCATCCGGCGGAAGAACCGGTGAGTTTCGATGCGATGCTGCAGCCTTCCACGTTGCAATACTCGGTGACGCGCGCACGCGCGAAGCTGTAGTAGCAGAATTTTCAACCGCTGCATTCGCGTAGCGGCGTTGTCTAGCAGTTGCTTTGTGTACCGCTTTGCCGCAGCCGTTACGCGCAACGGTGGCGATCGTTTGGGCGGAGAGGCTTCAGGTCCGGGGATAGATCGATGGAAGAATTGCTGCCGTATTACGAGCGCGAGTTGTCATTTCTGCGGCGCTATTCGCGCGACTTCGCCGAGCGCTACCCGAAGATCGCGGCGCGTCTGGCCATGTCCGGCGAGCACTGCGAAGACCCGCACGTCGAGCGGATGATCGAATCGTTCGCGTTGCTCGGCGCGCGCATCAACAAGAAACTCGACGACGATTACCCCGAATTCACCGAGGCGCTGCTGGAAGTGCTGTATCCGCACTACCTGCGGCCGTTTCCGTCGTGCTCGATTGCGCAGTTGGGCACGTCCGCCGCACTGAGTCATCTGACCGAACCGGTTCGGGTCGAACGCGGCACCGAACTCAAGTCGCGGCCCATTCGCGGCGTGCAATGCCGTTTCCGTACCGCCTACGACGTGACGCTGGCGCCGATCCGCATCTCGGAGGCGAAATACACGTCGGTGGCGATGGCGCCGAGTGCCACCGTACTGCCGGGCAATGCCACGGCGATCGTGTCGATCACCTTTGAATCGACGGCGGCGCAACTCGATCTCTCCGCGCTGAAAGTCGGGACACTGCGCACGCATCTGCACGGCGAGCAGTCTTTTATCGCGGCCTTGGCGGACTGCCTGTTCATCAACGGAATGGCCACTTACGTGGAAGCCGACCGTCGCGGCGTGTGGAAGCAACTACGCGAATTGCCGGTCGTGCAAGCCGGTTTCGACGAAGAAGACGCGCTGATCGACTATCCGGCCAAATCGCACCCGGCGTACCGGTTGCTGACCGAATACTTCGCGTTCCCCGAGAAATTCAACTTCGCCGACTTCGATCTGGCGGCGATGACACGCGCAAGCGGCCGCTGCCAGCGTTTGACGCTGCATGTCGTGTTGAAGGAAGTGCGCAGCGACTCACACATTGCGCGGCTGCTGGATTCACTGGCCGCGCATCATTTCCGCCTGTTTTGCACGCCGGTGGTGAATCTGTTCGAACAGCACGGCGAGCCGATCCGTATCAGCCATCAGGCGATTTCGTATCCTGTGATTGCCGAAGCGCGCCGCGCGTTTGCCTACGAAGTCTATTCGATCGATTCGGTGAAACTCGTCAGGCAACAGGCGCATGAAGAATCGGTGATTGAATTCCGGCCGTTCTATTCATTGCATCACGGCGAAGCGGCGCGTGCGGGTCACTATTGGTTCGCACGGCGCAATGATTGGGTCGCGCAGAAAAGCCCCGGCTACGAGACTGAAATCTCGATCGTCGATATTGACTTCGAACCGGCCGCGCCGCAAACCGATACCTTGAGTCTCGATCTGACGTGTACCAATCGCGATTTGCCCGCGGGCCTCGCGGTGGGACTCGAAGGCGGCGATCTGTTTCTCGAAGGCGGCTCGCTGACCGGCAGCATCGCGATGCTGCGCCGGCCCACGCCGAGCGTGCGCTTCGAGCGCGGACGCGCCGCGCATTGGCGGCTGATCTCGCATCTGGCGTTGAATCACGTATCGCTCGCGAATAGCGGCTTGTCGGCGCTCAAGGAAATGCTCGTGCTCTACGACTTGCGGCGCACGGCGGTGTCCGCGCGGCATATCGACGGCCTGGTCGGCATCGAGCAGCGCGCCGCCGTGCAATGGCTGCCGGGCAAACCGTTCGCCACGTTCGTGCGCGGCATCGAGATTCGTTTGACGATCGACGAAGAGCATTTCGTCGGCACGAGTCTCGCGTCGTTCGTGCGCGTGATCGACACGTTTTTTGGGCTGTACGTGCATCTGAACAGCTTTGTGCAACTGGTCGTCGTGTCGAAGCGCACTGGCGAGGAGATTCTGCGATGCAAACCGCGCAGCGGCGAATCGATCCTGGCGTAGTCGAGCAGCTTCTCGACGAGCCGCATCGCTTCGAGTTTTTTCAGGCGGTGCGGATTCTCGAGAAGTGGTTCGCGCAGCAATCGCCAACCCACACCGGACGTCCCGGCGAAATCGTCGCGCAGCGGATTGCCTTTCGCAATTCACTGTCGATGTCGTTTCCGCCGAGCGAGATTCACAGCGCGCAGTCTTACGACGACGCAGGCGCGGCGCTGAAGGAAAAAGCACAACGCACGGTGGCGCTCGAAAACGGCTCGCTCGACAAGGTCGATATCACACCCGCGTTTTTCGGTTTGCTCGGCGGGCAGGGCGCATTGCCGCTGCATTACACCGAGCAGATCATCGCGCGTGAGCAGATCAAGCGGGATCGCGCCGCGCGTGAGTTTTTCGACGTGTTTTCGAATCGTGCGACGGCGCTGTTCTACGCGGCGTGGAAGAAATACCGTCTGCCGTTTCACTACGAGCTGGATCGCGATGAACGCTATTTGCCTTTGCTGCTCGCGCTCGCCGGCGTCTCCGACGACGATACGCGCAACAGCCTGCAAAGCGGCGACGGCGCGCTTTTCGACGAGGCGATTGCCGGTTACGCGCTGGCTGCGCGGCATCGGCCGGTTTCGGCGGCTTATTTGCAACGCACGCTGTCGGAGTACTTCAAGGTGCCGGTGCGCGTCGAGCAGTTCATCGGCAAATGGTACGACGTGCCACGCGATCAGTTGACCTTGCTCGGCAGCGTTAACGCGACGCTCGGCGCGACCGCGCTGGCGGGCGAGCGCGTCTGGCAGCGCGACATGCGCGCGCGTCTCGTGATCGGACCGCTCGACAAGGCCGACTATGAAGCGTTTTTACCCCGCGCCGATCGCGCGGTGGCGCTCGAACGCATGCTCACGCTGCTCGCGGGCGTCACGCTCGAATACGAGGTGTCGCTGGTGCTGCGCCGCGAGGCCGTCGGACCGAGCCTGTTGAGCAAGGGCGCGCGCCTCGGCTGGGACGCGTTCCTGTGCACGAAGGAAGCCGACCGTAACCGCGCGGATGCCCGCTACGAATTGCACGTGATTCACTGACCATAACGACAGAACCCGGACCCGGATCGCACGAGATGAGCACGTCCCTCAATACCCTGATCGCCAAACTGAATCCGACCTGCCGGCAGGCGGCTTTGCTGGCGGCGAACAATTGTCTTGCGCGCGGTCACTACGAGGTCGACCTCGAACACCTGCTGCTGGCGCTGCTGGACGAACCAGCGAGCGACGTCGCGCTGGTGCTGCGCGCGAGCAGGATCGACGCGCACGCATTGCGCGCGGATCTCGAGCGCGAGTTGCAGCGTTTGAAAACCGGCAATACGCGCACGCCGGTATTTTCGAAGCATCTGATCGAGTTGCTCGAACAGGCGTGGCTGATTGCGTCGCTCGATTCGCAGATCGGGCGGATCCGTTCGGGACATCTTCTGCTGGCGCTGCTGACCGCGCCGGATCTCGCGCAATTCGCCGAGCGCATGTCGCCGTTGCTGCGCGAAGTGCGCGTGACCGACCTGAAGCACAAGTTCGATGAGTTGACCGCGGGTTCGCGCGAAGTCGAGCGCAGCAATGAGACGCAAAGCGCGGAAAGCGGCGCGGACGATGGGACGCCGACCGATACCGCGCCCGGCGCGCCGTCGAAAACGCCCGCGCTCGACACGTACACGAGCAACCTCACGCAGCGCGCGCGTGAAGGCAAGATCGATCCGGTGATCGGCCGCGAGGGTGAGATTCGCCAGACCATCGACATTCTGATGCGCCGCCGCCAGAACAACCCGATCATGACAGGCGAAGCGGGCGTCGGTAAAACGGCGGTGGTCGAAGGTCTCGCGCTGCGCATTGCCGTCGACGACGTGCCCGCGCCGCTCAAAGGCGTAGCGCTGCACGTGCTCGACATGGGTTTGCTGCAAGCCGGCGCGAGCGTGAAAGGCGAGTTCGAAAACCGCCTGAAGAACGTGATCGACGAGGTGAAGAAGAGTCCGCATCCGATCATTCTCTTTATCGACGAAGCGCACACCATCATCGGCGCTGGTGGCCAAGCGGGGCAGAACGATGCGGCCAATCTGCTGAAGCCGGCGTTGGCGCGTGGCGAATTGCGCACCATCGCGGCCACGACATGGAGCGAGTACAAGAAGTACTTCGAGAAAGACGCTGCGCTCGCGCGGCGTTTCCAGGTCGTGAAGATCGAGGAGCCGAGCGAGACGCTCGCCGCGGCCATGCTGCGCGGCATGGCCGCGTTGATGGAAAAGCACTTCAACGTGCGCGTGCTCGACGATGCAATCACGGAAGCGGTGCGTCTGTCGCATCGCTACATCAGCGGCCGGCAACTGCCGGACAAAGCGATCAGCGTGCTCGACACCGCTTGTGCGAAAGTCGCGCTCGCGCACAGTTCGACACCCGCAGCAATCGACGACACGAAGAAGCGCCTGGAACGTATCGACGCTGAAATCGCCGCGCTGGAACGCGAAGTGGCGAGCGGCGCGCTGCACGACGAACGGCTCGCCGAATTGCGCGGTCTGCGTGAAGAAGACCTTAAGGATCTCGCCGAAGACGAAGCGCGCTACGACAAGGAACGTGCGTTGGTGACGGAAATCGTCGGCTTGCGCGCGGACATCGACGCGGCGCGCGTGAGCAGCGCTGACCCTGAACAAGCCGACAAGGCACAGCAGGCACGCGAAACGCTCGGCACGCGCGTAGCCGAATTGCACGCCTTGCAAGGCGGCCAACCGATGGTGCCGTTGCAGGTCGACGGTCACGTGGTTGCCGAAATCGTCGCTTCGTGGACCGGCATTCCGCTTGGCCGCATGGTCAAGGACGAAATCCAGACCGTGCTGAACCTGCAACCGTTGCTGGCCGCGCGCGTGATCGGCCAGGACCACGCGCTCGACGCGATCGCGCAGCGCGTGCGCACCGCGAGTGCGAATCTCGAAGACCCGAACAAACCGCGCGGCGTGTTCATGTTCGTCGGACCGTCGGGCGTCGGCAAGACCGAAACCGCGCTCGCGCTGGCCGACGTGCTGTACGGCGGCGAACGCAAGATGGTCACGATCAACATGAGCGAGTATCAGGAAGCGCACAGTGTGTCCGGTCTGAAAGGCTCGCCGCCGGGCTATGTCGGTTATGGCGAAGGCGGCGTGCTGACCGAAGCGGTGCGCCGCAATCCGTATTCCGTGGTGCTGCTCGACGAAGTCGAAAAGGCGCACCCCGATGTGCTCGAAATGTTCTTCCAGGTGTTCGACAAGGGCACGATGGACGACGCCGAAGGCCGCGAGATCGATTTCCGCAACACGCTGATCATTCTCACTTCGAACGTCGGCTCGCAGGCGGTGATGCAGGCCTGCCTGAACAAGAGCGCGGAAGAGTTGCCCGACGCCGACGAACTCGCGGAGACCTTACGTGCGCAACTGTACAAAGCGTTCAAACCGGCATTTCTCGGCCGCATGAAAGTGGTGCCGTACTATCCGATTTCCGACGACGTGCTCGCCGAAATCATCGAATTGAAGCTCGATCGGATTCGCCGCCGCATCGAGTCGAATCACAAGGCGGTGTTCGAGTGGGACGAGTCGCTGGTCGATGCGGTGCTCGCGCGTTGCACCGAGGTGGACTCCGGCGCGCGCAACGTCGATCACATTCTGAACGGCACGCTATTGCCCGAAATCGCGCAGCAGGTGCTGGAGCGTGTGGCGAACGGCGCGGCGATCGAACGCATTGCCGTGCGCGCGAGCGAGGCCGGCGAATTCGATTACACGGTGGTGTGAACGGACGCGCCAATCTGTTTTAATGCCGTACCGGATACTTATTGCTTTCTTTCATGCCGATCAATCTGAACACGTTGCTGGCTCCGCTCAGCGAAACCTCGCCTTGTGGCGAAGATCTGCTGTTTTCAGCGGATTTCGATGCGATTCAGCACGCGCGCCGTTTCGAAGACCCGTCGCTGGATCAGGGCGAATGGGTCACGGAGATCAAGGAGGCCGATTGGCCTTTTGTGGTCGAGCGTTCGGGCAGTCTGCTGCAAACGCAGACTAAGGATTTGCGCCTCGCCGTGTGGCTCACTGAAGCACTCGCGATCGACGAGGGCATCAATGGTCTTTCGCAGGGCTACGCGCTGTTGACAGGGCTTTGCGAGCGCTACTGGGATCACGTGCATCCGCTGCCGGAAGGCGACGACACCGAGTATCGTCTCGGCAACGTCGCGTGGCTGGTCGGCCGCACCGGCGATCTGCTGCGCGCCATGCCGCTCACGTCGTCGCAAGGCAATGCGTACAGCACGATCGATTGGGACGTGGCCACGCACGTCGCGCAAGCGGTCAAGCGCGATCCGGATCACGCCGACGATATCGCGCGCGGCAAGCCGTCGATCGAACAGATCGAGGCGTCGAAGCGCGCTACGCCGCCTGCGTTTTACTCGGCGCTGCTCGTCGATCTGAAAGCGTTCGAAGCGGCCATGCTCGCACTCGAACAGGAGCTGGACCGGCGCGCCGCCGACTCCGCGCCGAGTTTCCGTCAGGCGAAGGACGCGTACGAAAGCGTCTACCGCCTGGCCGAGCGCTTTGCACGCGAACTGGGCGTGAACGCCGAAGCGCCGCCGCCCGCGAAAACGCCCGCGCCCAACGAAGTCGAACGTGCCGAGCCTACTTTCAAGACCGCACCGCAACGCGAGGAACCTGTGTTGACGACCATGCCGACGAGCCCGATTGCAGGAATCCAGAGCCGTGCGCAGGCCGTCGCGCAGTTGCGTGCGGTGGCCAAGTTCTTTCGCGCGACGGAACCGCATAACCCTGCCGCGTATTTCGCCGACAAGGCGGCGGAGGCAGCGGATATGCCACTGCATCAATGGCTATCGACCGTGGTGAAAGACGACGGATCGCTCGTGCATATTCGTGAGTTGCTGGGCGTGAAGCCGGAAGAGAACAGCTAAACAAAGCCTTCAACGCAGCAAATAAAAAAGCCTGGCTTCGGTTATCTATCGAAGCCAGGCTTTTTTCATGCACACCGCCACGCAGGCGCTAACTCAAGATCCCGCACGAAACTCGATGCGCCTATTACGTGCCCGTCCATCGGTCGTGTCGTTCGACGCGATCGGCTGATCCGGACCGACGCCGGTCGTCGTCATCTGTTGCGGCGGGATGCCTTTCGCGACCAGATAACCCTTCACCGCATCCGCGCGCGCCTGGCTCAGCGCGATATTCGACGTGCGGTTGCCCGAGTTGTCAGTGTGCCCGATGATCGCGACGGTTTTGGTCGTCATTTTCCCCATCGCGGCGGCCATCTGATCGAGAATCGCGCGGCCTTGCGGTGTGAGCGTCGCGCTGCCGGTTTCGAATTCGATCGTGCGATTCGCGAGCGTCTGATCGAGCAGGCCTTGTTCGGAAGCGCTCACGCGCAGACCGTTCTTGATCGTGTAAGTCGGGTTCAGCGCATTCGCCATGTCGCTCGCGAGCTGCTGGCGCTGTGATTCGTTGTGCACTTCGCCCTTCACGTCGATCTGCGTGCCGTCGATTTTCAACTGGCCTTTGCTGATCTGCTTCAACTGCGGGCCAATCAACTTTTGCACGTTGGCGGACCAGTTCGGCGGTGTGGCCACATCGGCGACTTCGATCTGATCGACCACGTTGGCCGCGCCGTACGTGTCGCGCAAGCGCGCAAGCACGGCCGCCTTGGTCGCTTCGTCCGGCACCTTGCCGCCGACCACGACCTGGCCCGGCGTCGCGTTGGCGGGCGGCGGCGCCGCGGTAATCGCGCCGGTGCCGGAGCCGGTCGTGCCGCTCGCGAGTCCCGCCGTATTCACCGCAGGGCCAGCATTGCCCACCGGCGCCGACGAAGCCGGCGGCAGCATCGTGGTGTGAATCGAAATGCCGCTGTTGTCGACCGGCGTGACGCGAGCCGGACCGTCGTTGTCGGCATGCGCGAGGGCGCTCAGCAGAAGACCGGCGAGCAGCACGGACGTGCGAATGGAGAGATTCAGCATCGTGTCACGCTCCCGTGAATGCTTCGCGGAACGTGTCGATGCTGACGCGCAGCGACAGTTGCGGTTGATCGAGGTAACTGACGAGCTTGCTGATGCCATGATCGTTTTGTGCGTGTTCGTCGATCCACTCGGGATCGTCGATATCGATGTTGTGCGCCGCGTACGACTGCGGATCGACCACGCTGTGCAGCGTCTTGGCCGAGGCGCCGTTAAAGCCGATGATGAGCCGTTCGCGCTCGGCAATCGTGCCGATGAAAATCGCCAGCTCGAAATCCGCCTGCGCGACGAACGGCGCAATCAGTTCGAGCCAGAACGCGGCAACGAGGCTGCGGTAGAACGGATCGTTCGGCAGCGGCAAGGTCAGTCCGCGTTCAAGGTGCGACGAGCCGCTTTGCATCACCGGACGCAGCAGCGAGCCGAGCGCCAGCATCGCGCCACGCAGACGCACCGGATGGCCGCTCGCGAGCAGCATCTGTTCGAGCCCGGAGAGTGTCTGGTGTTCGACGAAGTCGTTGAAGGTGCCGTCGTGCGGATTGCCCGGACCGGCGCCGATCTCGATGGGAACCTGCGTCTCGCCGAGCGCCTGCAGCGCGCCGGGCGGTTCGCTGGCGCCGAGTAGCGGCTTCATTTGCGCCGCGACGCGCGACCAGAGGCGCGCGAAGGCGAGCGGACTGTGCGCGAGGAACGTCAGCGGCTTTTCGACTTCGAGCGCGGTCGCGGCAAGAAACGGAAAGCGCCGCGACGACTGATCGTGGCTCGCCATCATATGCCCGGCGATCGCCAGCTTGCTGCGCGAACCGAGGAACGCGAAGTGCATCGGCTTGGCATTTTCGTAGACGATCTTCCAGCGCGGATCGTCGGTGAGCAGTTCCATTGCTTCGGCGATCCAGCGGTCTAGCGTGGCCAGCAATTGCGGGTTATGCGCGCTCTTCACGAAGTCGCCGCGCGACGGGATCTTGCCGAAGTAGGCGATTTGCGCCTGCACGGTTTGCGTCATTGCGCACCCCCTGTATTCGAAACCGCGGTGGCGGCCGTAGCCGGCCGTGCCGCGGGCGTTGCCGGCGCGGCGGCGGGCAGGGAGCCCGGCGCACCCGCGGCGGTCGCATTGACCGAATTGGCCGCCGCGCTCACATCCGCCACCGAGGACGGCAGCCGCAAGCCGCGCAGGCTCTGCTGTTGCGGCGCATCGCTGCTGGCGCTCGACGCCTGCGACGTGCTGATGATGCGCATGCTGACCGCCACCGTCACGCTGCCTTGCGTCCACGACAGATCGAACGTGCCGTCCGGACGACGCTTGCGTTGCGCCGAGTTGATCAGTTTCTCCAGACCGTAGCGGCCCGGTTCGTTGACCAGTTGCAGCGTGCGGCCGTCGAAGGTCGTGGCGCTCAGTGTCGCGCCCGGCGAACCCGACGGATTCGGCCACACGAAGTTGGTCCACTGCGGCGGTGTATTGCGGTAGCGCATCTGCTGACCGTCGATCGCCAGCGTGTATTCCGTCGTGCCGCTGCTCGGCTGCGGCAGGATCTGGAACACGGTCTGCGGTTCAGCCGAGCCTTGACCGGCCGCTGCGCCGGCCGCGCCGCCTGCAAGCGGCGCTACCCAGCGCGCGAAGCCGTTGGTGAAGTCAGGCGTGAGCGCGAGACCCATATCGCCCCACGTGCGAGCCGTCAGCGTGTCGCCACGGCGCACCGCGAGCGGCCCGAGCGTGGTGCCGACGAACTTGGCGATCGCGCCGTCCGGGCCGAACACCTGGGCGATTTCGCCGGCGCCGGCTTCGACCTTCGCGTCGCTGGCAAACGGATACTTGTTCGCGAGCGAGCCCTGGAAGCTCTGATACACCTGCGCATTCCACACCTTGTTGACTTCGACGCTGGCCGGCTGGATCACCACCGCATACGCCGCCATCAACGGACGCACGAGCAGCGGACGCAGGGCTTTGCGCTGCGAGTCGGTGAGGCCCGTAAGCATCTGTTCGTCGACGTACTTCAGCGAATCGGCGAGTTCGGAGCCGCTGCCGTCGAGCGTCTGCTGCATCAGCTGGCGCGCGCCCGGTCCCGGATCGCCCTGATTCTTGATCACGTTAAAGCGCGTGCGGACTTTCGACAGCGTGTCCATATAGCCCTTGAGCATCGAGCCGTTGTCGCCGCTCACGACGATACGGCCCAGCGCCGAGAACTCCTGGCCGATCGGACCCATCGGCACTTCGACCGGATTGCCGTTGATGTCGATGTTCGCGTTGAGCTGGCCGGTCGGCGCACGCGAGAACCAGTTCTTGAACCAGCTCGTCACGCCCGTTTGCGCGCGCTTCAGGTTCGCGTTGAAGAGCGACGGGTTGTCCCATGAAGTCTGGTCGTACGCGGTTTCGAGCACCTTGCGGATCGGCGAGTCCTGCGGATCGCCCAGACGGTTCATCGCGTCCACGGCCTGGCCGAAGCTGCCGAAACTCTGCACCGCAATGCCTTGCATGAACTTCTGCCAGTGCATCGCGTACTCGGTCTTGTACATCGCGACGAGCGCTTTCTGGATCTGCTCGGGGCTGCCTTCGAGCGTCAGGTCGTCGTGCGCGGACGTGTTGAGCACCCAGTCCTTCGCCTGCAACTCTTTCGTGGCGGCGTCGCGAATGGCGGGTTGCACGTACTGGAACCACGCCTCACGCGTGAAGGTGCCGGGGATCGCATAGCTGCCCGCCACCAGCGCCGTATTGTTTTCGCCGACAATGCGCGCGATCGTCATCGGCGCGAAACGGGTCGACGCACGCGCCTTGATTTCCTCGTAGACGCGCTGACGGGCCGGCATGCCGCGCACCACGCGGCGCAGGTTCTCACGCGTCTGATCGACAAGGCCGAGGTTCTGGTCGATCATCGGCCAGTCGTCGTCGGAAACGCGCGACAGGTAGAACGTGATCATGCGTTCGGCGCTGCGGATCATCTCGTCACGAGGCATGTTGCCGCGATTCGTTTCGAGCCAGCCGCGCCAGAAGCGGGCGACCTGATCGGTGAGGTGAGCCGTTTCCACATGACGCTTGTCGCTCAGCATCAGGTAGGTCTTGAGCGCGTTGTACGCGTCTTCGACGTTGGTCGGCGAGGCGTCGCTATACAGGCCGCCCTGGCTGTTCGCTGTCATGGCCGAATGCGTGGAGACCGGAATCGCAGCGGCGTCCGGCGCGCGGTTCAACGGCGCGAGCTGATCGGGATGCGCGTTGACGTCCTTCAGGAACGACGCGAGATTCTGCGAGACCGGATCGAGCAGGATCTGACGCACGCCGTTGTAGTACTCGGTGAGCAGGCGCTGTTCGAGGCGATCGCCTTGATAGAGCCCGAGCGACACCGCGAGCGGCCGGTCGCGGCGGAACTGTTCGAGCTGGTCGATGCGGTCCTCGAGCACGTCCATGGCCTGCAGGCGCGATTGCAGGTCGTTGCGGTTCTGCTGCAAACGCACGACATTGTCGAGATCGGCCTGCACGTTCGCCGTGAGCTGCTGGTTGTTGACCGTCGACCAGGTCCAGCCGCCGAGCGCCAACGCGAGCACCGCGACGAAGCCGAAGAAGGTCGCATAGCGCATGCGCGTCTTGGCGGGGCTCGCGAATTGCTTGACCGTTTGCCGGTCGGCGAAGATCACCTTCGAAAACAGATCGCGCAGGAAGAAGCCGTTTTTGGAGAACGCGCTATGCGGCTTGGGCAGGCTATCGGAACTCAGGCCGAAACGGTTGGCGATGCGCGTGGCCGCGGCGCTGTTGGTTTCGCCTTCCTGCAGGGCGCTGGTGAAATAGAAGCCGCGGAAAATCGGCTTGTACTGGAACGGGTTGGTTTCGAACAGCGTGGCGAGAAACGCGCGCAACGCGGGCTTGATGGTCGAAAATTCGAGCGGAAAGCTCAGTTGACCCGGCGAGAGCTTGTTGCCGCGATTGATCGACATCTGCGCGACGCTGATCTCTTTCAGGCCGTCGTACAGCTCTTCGAAGTGTTCGTCGAACAGGCCGACCACGTCGCGCTTCTCATCAGGCTCGTAGGGCAGGGTGGCGCCCCATACGCGGTCGTATTCGTGGCGCTCGCTGCCGCTGAAGAATTCGGTGAAGCCGGTAATCAGGTCGGCCTTGGTGAACATCACATACACCGGCGCGAACACTTCGAGCTTTTCGGTCAACTCCTGCACGCGCTGGCGCAGGTTCTTCGCGAGATTGATTGCGAATTCGGGCTTGCTGTTGGTCAGTTCCGCAATGCTCGCGGTGACGATGATGCCGTTGATCGGCGCCTTCGGCCGGAAACGTTTGAGCAGGCCGAGAAAGCCGAGCCATTCGGTGCGGTCTTCTTCATGCACGGAATAGCGGCCGGCGGTGTCGAGCAGAATGCCTTCGGTCGTGAAGAACCAGTCGCAGTTACGCGTGCCGCCAATGCCGTGGATCACCGCGTTGTTCTTGTCGGCGAAGGGGAACTGCAAGCCTGAATTCAGCACCGCGCTGCTCTTGCCCGCAGCGGGGTTGCCGATCACGATGTACCAGGGCAACTCGTACAGCGCCGAACCGCCCGAGACCTGGCCGATCTTCGAGGTCTTGATGGTCTTCACCGCATCGACGAGGCGCGTGCGCAGCACGTCGAGTTCGGCCTGGCGCGCGGGCGTAGGCGCGGGACCGGCTTCGGCCTGCTTCTCCGCCTGCTGCTCGAGCATCTCACCGAGCTTGCGGTTCGCGCGGCGCGCGCGCAGGCGGCGCACGATCCACACCAGCAGCCACAGCGCGATCACGGCGCCGAGCACGATCGCCGGCCACATCAGGTCGATCTGCAAGGTATCGGCGCCGATGAATAAGACAGCAGCGAGCGCGAGCAGGCCGATGATCGAGAGCGTGCGTGTGTGGGTCAACACGTTGAGAATGCGTCGCATAAGCCGTTCAGGTCTTGATGATGAGTGTTGTGGCGCGTGGTGTGGCAGGCAGCATGGGGCGCGTACGCCGTTTGAAATAAAACGAAAGCATATTCAGGCGAAAGCGAATGCGGCCGAATTGTTAAATCGGCAATAGCCGGCCGTGGCGACAGTGAGCGGAGCAATGCCGTTATGCGTGCGGCATTGCCGCTTTTTGCCAGAAAAATTGATTGAACGCCCCATGTCAACCTCTTTATTACCCGGTTTTACCCATTCGGCCTTAATGACCGCGCCCGAGGACGAAGCCGGGTTTGTGATATTCGACGTGCCCGAGATCCATCATTTTCCAACGGCCACCCCACGTCAGACCGACCTGTTCGGCTGTCTGCCCGTATAACTGATAACCTCGCATGGCCCAAGGATCTTTTTCTGAAATGACGAGCTTGCCGTCGCGCAAAAAGGCATTGTCCGCGGCGAGACCGTATTGGTGATAGCTTTGAAACGCTGCGGCATTGGTGACGTTGCCCCCCATTTGCGCCAGCCGGTTTTGCCGCTCCGGGCTGCGATAACCTTCCAGCAAAGCCATTTCATACCCGTATTGCTCGTGCATGATTTTGTACACGAGCAATAAACGCGTTCTGAAATCGGCGTCGAGCAAATTCCAATCGCGGCTCGCGTCTTTAAGCGCGGGCCGGATCTGCTCGACTTCCTGCGTTGCGAATACCTCCGGCGGCAACGGCGGCGGGGGCACGAGCTGTTCGCCATTCAATAACGCGGCAATTTTCTCGTCCGGAACCCGTGCAGTGTCATCGAATTGGAATAATTGCCGGCCGCGTAAAGCCAATGCCACCAATGGAGGCGTCGCAAGAATACCTGTCGTGGTAAAAATCAGCAAGCGCCGCTTTACCAGTAACTTTTGCATATCGACTGCCGTCGATTGCGAAATTTTTGCCGAGCGTGCTAATTGACCGCGAGCGCGCGAAGCGCCGCGCGATGCTCCACGCATAACACGGCCGTGAATAGTGAGCGCCGCACCTAATAAAGAGGCGCGTACCGCCGGCAATAGCAGCATTGCAGCGATCACAACGGCGATGGCGAAATAGGCGAGAAGTACTACGGCAATCAAAGGCGACCCCGGAAATTGGAAACAATTGTATTTTGTAATGCTTGCTCTTAGAATCAGGCCTGCTCGGAGACGAGCCGGAACGTATTATCACGGCGAAATAATCCAGGATTCAATGAGACAGTGAATGAGTGCGCCGGAAAGTTCGAATTCCAAAGCCCCGCCTAGCCTGTTATCCGATAAGGCTAAAGGCACTGATGGCAATGGTTCGCGAATTCTTGCGAACCTCGAAGGCCGCGTTGCGCCGCCTACGGAAAAACCACGCCGGTCGAAAGCGCCGCTGCTATTGGTCGCCTTGCTCGTAATCGCAGCCGGTGGCTGGGGTGCCTGGCATATGCAGCAGCGTACGCAGAGCGAGTCGCTGGCAGCGGCCGCGCCGGCCAGCGGAGAGAAGACTGCCGCGGCGGCGGTTGCCGCGAGCGCCGCGCCACAGGTCGTCGCCAAAGCTGAGGCGCCGGCTCCCGCTTCCTCGCAAGCGGCGACGATCGTTGCCGACGATAGCGACAGCAAAGCCGCTGCGGCGTCCGCTACGGCGCCCGCCAGCGACGGCAGCCGGCTGTCGCGCGCGCTCGCCGACGGCGCGGAGTCGAGCAGCGCACCCGCGCCGGTTGCATCTGCAACGGCTGCTTCCGCGGCCACGGTGCCGGCGGCGAGGCACGGCAAAAGCGCAACGGCTGTGGCCAGCAAGGACAAGCACGAGAGCGCGGTCCACGGCAAGAAGGAAAGCGCCACGGCCAGCAATCGCCATGCGAGCGCGCCGACTGAGATCGCTCAGTCGAAGAAGACGCGCGCGAGCGGTAATGCTTCGAAAGATGATTCGGATGCCGATCTATTGGCCGCGCTCGTTGCGCGGACCAAACCCGCGGATGCGAAACCCGCGGCAGGCGGTAACGCGGCGACCAAGGTCAGTGCATCGGCTGCGCCTGGCAATGCCAAGCTGGCCGAGCGCGTGAAAGAGTGCGGGCAGCGCGGCTTCTTCGAAGACCAGTTGTGCCGCTGGCGCGTATGTGACGGTCATTGGGGCAAGGATCCGGCGTGTCCGGGTTCAGCACAGCAGGCTCATCAGCCGTAGGCGCGCTTCGTCATTCAATCGCCATGCGCGTCATTCGACGCGCATGCGTTCCACCATCCGCCGCAAACTGATTCCGTGAATTATCCATTCGACATGACGATTTGATTTCATCTGGATTACGTCTATGATGAGCCTCCTTCGCGCGGCACAGCGCTATAAAAAAGGAGACATCAGTGAAGCGACTTCTCGTGGCATTGACGTGTGTGGCAAGCGTGGCGACCGTCACGGCACTCTCGGCGTGTGGTGGTAGCGAGATCAATGCGCAGAACCCGCCGAAGGTGATCATCGACAGCGACTACAACACACTGAGCGACGATGGCCAACTCGGCGTCATGGCCGCGCAATTGCAGGCGCAAGGCTCATTGAAGGTGCTTGGTATTACGGTAGTCTCCGGCAATCAATGGCTGAAGCAGGGCGTAGCGGATGCGTTGAAATCGGTTGAACGTCTGGGCGTTGAAAATCAGATCGGCGTGTATGCCGGCGCCAATTACGCTCTGTCTCACGATTTCGCCACCATTCAGGCCGAGCAGAAGCAATTCCCCGGCGGCGACGGTTATCTCGGCGCATGGAATACACCCGAGCCGAAATCCGATAGCGATCTCGTTGCGCCGCCCGACGGTTTTGCGACCCACACCAAGGTGCAGAGCAAGAGCGCGGTGGATTTCATCGTCGACTCGGTGAAGCAGTATCCCGGCGAGGTGACGATTCTCGCGATCGGCCCGCTGACCAACATTGCGCTCGCTACGCGTCAACATCCCGAGATCGTGCCGCTAATCAAGCAGATCATTTACATGGGCGGTGCGATCGACGTGCCGGGCAACACCACGCCGACAGCCGAGTTCAATTGGTGGTTCGATCCGGAAGCGGCGAAGGCCGTGTTGCGTCTGCCGATCAAACAGGTGGTGGTTCCGCTCGACGTGACGGACACCGTGAAGATGGACAAGGCGTTGTACGATCGTGTCGCGCACGACCCGACGAAGCAGACCATCATCACGCAATTGTTCAAGACTTTGAACGGTTATGGTTTCGACGGCAAGAATGGCTTCGAGACCAACCCGAACTACACGACGAACATCTGGGACACGCTGACGCTCGCGTATCTGATGCATCCTTCGTTCGCCACGCAGACCGTGGACGAGTGGGTGGACGTGGATATGAGCTTCGGTGCGAATGACGGCAAGGCTACCGGTTATACGAGTTCGCCGCCGGCGGGATTGCAGAAGATGACGGTGGTGAAACGCTTCGACAATCCGAACTTTTTTAACTTCTATGTTGATCTGTTGACGCGGCCGATGCCGGTCAAGTTACCTAACTGACGCGGTTTTCTACCGCGCTGCCTGCGTGCCCGCAACCCGCCTCAGGCGGGATGCAGGCCGCGCAGCAATTGACGGACACGCGAGAGATCCTGATCGACGTGCTCCGCTTTCTCGAACAACTCCGCCAGCCAGTCCACGAACGCGCGCACGCGCGGCGACACGCGGCGATTCTTCACATAGGCCACCGAAACCGGCATCGGCACGGGCTTCCATTGCGGCATGACTTCGCGCAATAGTCCCGGGTCGAGATACGGTTGCGCGGCGATCCGTGCGGGCTGGATCAAGCCGAGGCCTTGCAGGCCGCAGGTGAGATAGGCCTGTTCGTCGCTGACCTTGACGAAGCCTTTTACCTTGACGTTTTGCGCTTCGCCGTCCACCTCGAAATCGAAGTCCACTTCGCGGCCGTTATGCGGCGACATGCAATTGACGGCCACATGTCCACGCAAATCGTCGAGGTCCGCGGGCGTGCCGTAGCGGGCCAGGTAGGCCGGACTTGCGCAGGTCACGTGCTCGAGGGTGCCGAGTTGGCGCGCGACCAGATTCGAATCCGGCAATTCGCCGAGCTGGATGCTGCAGTCGATGGCTTCGGTGATCAGATCGACGGTGCGGTTGCTGATGCCGATGGCGAGATCGAGGTTAGGGTAGCGCGTGTGGAAGTCGTCCAGGGCCGGCAGGATGATGGCGCTGGCCACGGCCCCTGGCATCTCGATGCGCAGACGGCCGGTCAGGTTATCCGTGGCGTGACGGATGCTGGCTTCCATTTCGTCGATGTCGGCGAGGATTTGCGCGCAGCGTTCGTAGTAGGCCGCGCCTTCGGGCGTGACGCTTAGGCGCCGCGTTGTGCGGGCGAGGAGGACGGTGCCTAATAGCGCTTCCAGATTCTGAACGATGGTGGTCGCCGTGGCGCGGGGAATGTTCAAGGATTCCGCTGCGCGGGTGAAGCTGTTGGTGTCCACGATTCGGATGAATGTGCGCATTGCAGTTATTCTGTCAATCACGGTTCATGCTCCAGTCGAGGGTTTAGGGTTTTGTCTTGCTATTGCTGTTGCCTGCGCGGCGGATTGTGGGTTTTTTTGTGTTGGCCTTTCCTTGGAATCAC
>NZ_JARESV010000179.1:0-764 GCF_046026985.1 Paraburkholderia sp. RL18-101-BIB-B | reverse complement strand
GTCGAATTGCTGGCGCGCGTGCGTACGTTGGCGCGCCGCGGCCCGCCACGCGAAAGCGAACTGATCAAGGTGGGCGATCTGGAAATGGATGTGAACCGCCGGCGCGTGAAGCGTGGCGGCATGCGCATCGATCTCACGCCGCGCGAATTCTCGCTGTTGCAACTGCTCGCGCGCCGTCAGGGTGAAGTGCTGAGCCGCACGCAGATCGCGTCGTATGTGTGGGACATGAATTTCGACAGCGACACCAATGTGGTCGAAGTGGCGATCCGCCGCTTACGCACCAAGATCGACGACAACTTTCCCGTCAAGCTGATCCACACCGTGCGCGGCGTGGGCTATGTGCTCGAACTGAAGGACATCGCTTGATGCGCGGCCGTTCGCTTGCCGCGGCGCTTGCGCTGGCGTTCGGCGCGACGACGCTGGCGGTTTTCGTGCTCGTCGGCAGCTTTCTGTATGTCGCGCTCGAAAAGCAGATCAAGGCGCAGGACAATCTCGACATCGTGCTCGCCGCGCGCCACGCGCGGCGGCTCGCCGAAGAACTGGATTCCGCGCAGGGCATTCGCGAGCACAGTGAGCGCTTGACCAGCATCGTGCTCGGCAACGAAGCCATGTCGATGGAAGTGTTCGATCCCGACGGCACGCGGGCAATCGAACACAATATCGCCGGCGCGCTCGCCGTGCCGGATGCGGCAAGCGGCGCCGCGACCATTGCGGCATTGCCGCCGCTCGCGCGGGTTGCCGCGACGGCGCGCATCACCGAGACG
>NZ_JARESV010000178.1:0-767 GCF_046026985.1 Paraburkholderia sp. RL18-101-BIB-B | reverse complement strand
CAGCGCGACCTCGCGCTGGCGTATTCGCCTGGCGTCGCGTTCGCGTGCGAGGAAATCGTCGAGAACCCGTTGAACGCCGCGCGCTTCACCGCGCGCAGCAACCTGGTCGGCGTCGTCACGAACGGCACCGCGGTGCTGGGTCTGGGCAACATCGGCCCGCTCGCCTCGAAGCCGGTCATGGAAGGCAAGGCCGTGCTGTTCAAGAAGTTCGCCGGCATCGACGTGTTCGATATCGAGCTGAACGAGTCCGACCCGCACAAGCTGGTGGATGTGATCGCGGCGCTGGAGCCGACCTTCGGCGGCATCAACCTCGAGGACATCAAGGCGCCGGACTGCTTCATCGTCGAACGCGAATGCCGCAAGCGCATGAAGATTCCGGTCTTCCACGACGACCAGCACGGTACGGCCATCGTCGTCGCGGCGGCCATCACCAACGGTCTGAAGGTGGTCGGCAAGGACATCAAGGAGGTCAAGCTGGTGTCCTCGGGCGCGGGCGCCGCGGCGCTGGCCTGTCTGGACCTGCTGGTCGACATCGGCCTGCCGCTCGAGAACATCACCGTCACCGATCTGGCCGGCGTGGTCTACAAGGGCCGCGTCGAACTGATGGACCCGGACAAGGAGCGCTTCGCGCGTGAAACCGATGCCCGCACGCTGGCCGAAGCCATCGGCGGCGCGGACGTTTTCCTGGGGCTGTCGGCGGGCGGCGTGCTCAAGCAGGACATGGTCAGGCAGATGGCGGACAAGCCGCTGATTCTGGCGCTGGCCAA
>NZ_JARESV010000177.1:0-775 GCF_046026985.1 Paraburkholderia sp. RL18-101-BIB-B | reverse complement strand
CGTGGATTTCGAGCATCAGCGGCGCGAAGAAGTCATCCAGTACATCTATCGCAAATACGGTCGCGACCGCGCCGCAATTGCCGCTGCGGTTTCGACCTACCGACCGCGTGGCGCGCTCCGCGAGACTGGCAAGGCCCTTGGCGTCGACCCTCAGATAGTTGACCTGGTCGCCAAGTCGCATCACTGGTTTGATAACAGTCAGGATTTGCTGAAGCGCTTCGCCGAGTCCGGGCTTGACCCCGAGAAGCCGCTTACGCAGGCGTGGGCGAGACTCGCGTCACAGCTCCTAGGCTTTCCACGTCATCTGTCACAGCATTCTGGCGGTTTTGTTATCAGTCGCGGCAAGCTGACCCGTCTCGTGCCGGTCGAGAATGCGGCAATGGCTGACCGCAGCGTTATCGAATGGGACAAGGACGACCTCGAGGCGCTAGGCCTCCTGAAAATTGACGTGCTCGCGCTCGGCATGCTGTCGGCCATCCGCCGCGCGCTGGACATCGTGTCGGAGCAACGCGGCGAGCGCTTTGAGATGCAAGACATTCCCGCTGAAGACCCGCAGACGTACGAGATGATTTCTGCTGCGGACACTGTTGGCGTGTTTCAGATTGAGTCGCGGGCGCAAATGAGCATGCTGCCTCGCATGAAGCCATGCACCTTTTATGACCTGGTCATCGAGGTAGCCATCGTCAGGCCGGGACCGATTCAGGGTGGCGCGGTCCATCCTTATCTGCAACGTCGTCAAGGATTCGAACCCGTGACGTATCCGAGTGAGGCGTTG
>NZ_JARESV010000176.1:0-775 GCF_046026985.1 Paraburkholderia sp. RL18-101-BIB-B | reverse complement strand
TAGAGCGTCGCTAGGATACGTCACCGGCTCGAAGCCCTGGCGGCGCTGCAAGTAAGGATGGACCGCACCACCCTGAATCGGTCCGGGCCTGACAATGGCAACCTCAATGACCAGGTCATAAAACGTGCGGGGCTTCATCCGGGGCAACATGCTCATCTGCGCCCGCGATTCAATCTGGAACACACCAACAGTGTCCGCTGCGGAAATCATCTCGTATGTCTCGGAGTCCTCCGGCGGAATATCCTGCATCTCGAAACGCTCGCCGCGCTGCTCCGACACAATGTCCAGCGCTCGACGGATGGCAGACAGCATGCCGAGCGCGAGCACGTCGATTTTGAGCAGACCGAGCGCCTCGAGGTCATCCTTGTCCCACTCAATGACGGACCAGTCCGCCATGGCCGCATTCTCGACAGGGACAAGCCGTGTGAGCTTCCCGCGACTGATAACAAAACCGCCAGAGTGCTGCGACAGGTGACGCGGAAAGCCAAGGAGCTGGGACGCGAGTCGCGCCCACGCCTGTATAAGCGGCTTCTCCGGGTCGAGTCCCGATTCAGCGAAGCGCTTCAGGAGGTCCTGGCTCGTGTCGAACCAGTGATGGCTCTTTGCCACCTGGTCGACAATCTGCGGGTCGACGCCAAGCGCCTTGCCGGTTTCACGCAGCGCGCCCCGAGGCCGGTAGGTTGAAACCGCTGCGGCGATTGCTGCGCGGTCGCGGCCGTACTTGCGATAGATGTACTGGATGACTTCTTCGCGTCGCTGATGCTCGAAATCCACA
>NZ_JARESV010000175.1:0-800 GCF_046026985.1 Paraburkholderia sp. RL18-101-BIB-B | reverse complement strand
GGCCTCGATAATCCGTGTCGAAGCCGGAATGCGCCTGAGCGGCGGCAGCGCGGAGATGACCATCACTCCGCTCGTCGCGCTCGTTTCGCGTGTCGTATCAGCCTTATTTTCTGCGTAAGGCGCAGCGAACGTCGCCGCGATATTGTGTTCGACCACCCGGTTGCCGTCAGGACCAAAAACCGCCATCGACATCGCTTCATTGCCGAGCACCGTGCTGGTCAGGCGATCGCCGTGCTCGCGAATGCCTTTTACCGTATCAAGTTCCTGGGCGAGGCGGCGTGCGTGGCGCGCGGCAAGCACAATCTCTAGATTGTCCTGCGCCTTGATCTGCTTTTCGAGCGCGACATACAGAAAGCTGCCGACGAGCACGAAAACTGCCAGCGTCGTCGCGCCGAACGCCAGCGCAAGCGCCGCGGCAAGCGAACGGCCGCGCATCAAGCGATGTCCTTCAGTTCGAGCACATAGCCCACGCTGCGCACGGTGTGGATCAGCTTGACGGGAAAGTTGTCGTCGATCTTGGTGCGCAAGCGGCGGATCGCCACTTCGACCACATTGGTGTCGCTGTCGAAATTCATGTCCCACACATACGATGCGATCTGCGTGCGGCTCAGCACTTCACCCTGACGGCGCGCGAGCAGTTGCAACAGCGAGAATTCGCGCGGCGTGAGATCGATGCGCATGCCGCCACGCTTTACGCGCCGGCGGTTCACATCCATTTCCAGATCGCCCACCTTGATCAGTTCGCTTTCGCGTGGCGGGCCGCGGCGCGCCAACGTGCGCACGCGCGCCAGCAATTCGAT
>NZ_JARESV010000174.1:0-814 GCF_046026985.1 Paraburkholderia sp. RL18-101-BIB-B | reverse complement strand
CGTAAACCGAAATAACTTTATCAATTCGAAATCTCTGCAAGTCCTGGCCGGTTGGGACTGCTCGGAGTCGGATTGACATTTATATTTGCAGTCCGAACGAAATAAAGTCGTCAGTTCGCATTAATCCGCATTAAATTTGTCAATTGGTGTTCTAGACTTCGAATCCCGCGGCTAAGGCTTTGATCTCATGGAAGATTTTTCGCACCCTGCGAAGCCGGTCGCTCTCGCCAGGCCGCGCGGAGCACATCGGCTGGAAGCGTTCAGTCTCAAGCTCAACCGACGGCTGACCTTGTACCGGCGTTGCACTTTGGACCAATGGATCCTCATCGAGGTGGACGCGGCGATCCGGTCATTCTGTGAGCGACCCGGCTACGTACAAATTCAAGAGAAGCGATTGCTGGCCGACTTTTGGGTGTCCTATTCCGATCGGCAGGAGCTCGTACTGCTCCCGGGTTCGGCGGCCGCTGAAGCTATGTCGCAAGGCGTCACGTTCGAGGGTGATGGTGCCATTGATGTCAGGATCATCAGCTCTGCCGATCTTGCAGCATCGCGTACGTGGATCGACAACTGGAAGCGCATGCTGCCATGCCTTGTGATAACGCGAGACCTACTGGGACAGTTCCTTTCGGATGCAGTAGAGCGATTTGTAGCCAGCCCCAAGGCACTGTCTGCCATTGAGCGTGAGTTTTCTGGCGGCGATCCGATTCTCGCGCGCGCTGCAGTATTTGGGCTTTTGTATGCAGGTCGCATAACTGCTCCCGAGCTACGAGCGAACGCCTTGTCGCCAACGACCCTGTTTGTCGCCGAAGAGAGC
>NZ_JARESV010000173.1:0-815 GCF_046026985.1 Paraburkholderia sp. RL18-101-BIB-B | reverse complement strand
GGATGAATGTCGGTAAACCGGACCTTCTGCTTGACGCTGTCCATGCCACCGAGCGCGCCACCGAGATGGCTTTGCCACGACAGGCCAGGGTAGAGCGGCATTAGGCCGAACAGCATGGTCAGCCCGTAGCTGCCTGCGACGAACAGCGCCACCAGCATCGAGAGGATGTGTCGCGTGTAGTAGCCCCGCGCGACCAGGTAGCCCGCGTATCCGAACACGAGACCGCGCGCGCCGATATGCACCGTGTAGGGCGCGCCGAGCAGCCACGCGCACAATCCAGCACCAAGCATCGCAACGATTGTCGCCTGCCAGAAGTTCGCGATGCGAGGCCAGGTGCACAGCCAGCCCAAGATGAGCAGTCCACCAGTGTTGGCTACCAGGTGCATCATGCTTGCGTGCAACCAAGGGGCGAACAGGATGCCCTGCAGCCCGCCAAGCGTGCGCGGCACCACGCCGTGCTGGTTCAGATGCAGGAATGGTAGCGCAGCGGACAGGAAAAAAACTAACCAGATGGAGCCAACAAAGGCGGCCAGAAGGAGACCACGTGCCTTGAGTTGCACGAAGAGCGAGTCGGAAGTCGTGACAGAGAGCCGGGTTGAGTCTTGCGGCATTGCCAGTTACTCCGTACTCGGCTTGATATCGATTGTCATGGACGCGATGACGTGCGCGCTGTTGCTTTTGCGCTGCCGCGGTTCCCCCGGAGACCTATCTGACGGTGCGTAACGGGCGCAGCTGCGGATAATGACTCGAGGCAGAAGTTAATGAACGCGTCGACTTTCGCAGCACGATGGCGCCGGGACGGAAAGAGCGCATAT
>NZ_JARESV010000172.1:0-817 GCF_046026985.1 Paraburkholderia sp. RL18-101-BIB-B | reverse complement strand
ATCTCGCACATTCAGCGTTCGTGACACAGCCGTCATACTTCCCGCCTCGCGCTACGCGCTCGCCGGAAGGCTCTGCTTAAGCCCGATGGGTTTCTCGTGCGTAGCGGGAGCCGTAGGCTTCGCCTCGGCGTAGTGCCGAAATGCCGGCGTTGAAATGGGCAGTCTTCTAGAAAGATCTTGCTGCGGCATAACGCGGCCAATTCGGATGAAGTACCGCCGCGCTGTTCCTGAAGAAACTGCTTACTGTCGTAGCGGCGAAATCCGACTGGGTTGCTGCAAATTTTCGAGAATGGTGACGGCGCGCGCGTTTTAGCTTGGGCGGGTGATCACTTCTCGGTAGTTAGGAGCCCGGCTGTGACGCAGGAAATCGGCGCGATAGCGATGTCGCAGAACAGACAGATCCGCTTCAGAACAAATGCGCGACCAACTGCAACGGCACATTGACAGGCTTCGCGGAACTGCGCCGACTCGCGGAAAGCGGCGGCGGTAAACCTACGACACGCTGAAAGAGGCTTGCGATAACGCGTCGCAACCGCGCCAAAAGGCGCAACCCGTGCGCCTTTGTTGCGAGGAGGGAAGTGCGGCACGACTCGACGCGCGCACCGCCTACGCCCCCGTGAGCGCCCTTTTGAACGCCAGCGCTTTCCGCACTAAGGCGCTCTAGAGACCAAAGGCCTGAGGGCACCTCGCCGAGGCGAAGCCGACGGCCCCCGCTGCGCACGAGAAACCCATCGGTTTCAAGCAGCCCCTTCCGGCGAGCGCGTAGCGCGAGGCGGGAAGTATGACTGCTGTGTCACGAGCGCTGAATGTGCGATGC
>NZ_JARESV010000171.1:0-817 GCF_046026985.1 Paraburkholderia sp. RL18-101-BIB-B | reverse complement strand
CTCACCGCTCCCCGGGCTGTAGTACACGGCCCTGAAGGTGAAGGCATTCAGAGACTTTTTGCGTCCACGCTGTTTGTCTCGCATGAGTTGAACATGATGGTCGCAATCGAAGGCGGTTCACGCGAGAGTCTGACATTCTGTTGAATGGATGTCGATGAATCAGCGTCGATTGCCGCCCCACCGCTGCGGCGATGACTAGCGGATGGACTGCACTGCAGTGCGAAGGCAACAG
The DNA here is from genome assembly GCF_046026985.1 of Paraburkholderia sp. RL18-101-BIB-B. Classification (NCBI taxonomy): domain Bacteria; kingdom Pseudomonadati; phylum Pseudomonadota; class Betaproteobacteria; order Burkholderiales; family Burkholderiaceae; genus Paraburkholderia; species Paraburkholderia sp. RL18-101-BIB-B. The sequence continues at coordinate 585 of NZ_JARESV010000171.1, read as the reverse complement.
TTACGCGTCCCATTCCGGCGCGAACGGCGGAGTGACGAAACGGTGGTTCTTCGGCAACGCCGCAATAGAGTGCCGGTCATCATCGTCGAGTTTCACCGCCAGCGCGTCGAGATTGGATTTTTGACTTTCGCGACGTTGAGCCTTAGGAATCACGGCGACCCCGTCCTGTTCCAGAAGCCAGGCGAGTGCAACCTGGGCAGCAGTCGCGCCATGCTTGGTGCCGATTGCCTGAAGTACGGGGTCGCTTGCTGCCCTGCCTTGCGCAAGCGGGGCATAGGCGACAAGTGGAATGCCTTTCTCGCGCAAGTAGTTCAGCATCTTCGACTGGTCTAGAAACGCGTGGTATTCAATCTGGTGGCAGGCGATGGGTGCACCGATTTCCTCGATGGCTTTTCGTAGCATCGTCACGTTGAAATTGCACACACCGATTGAGCGAACGGTGCCGTTCTGCAGAAAGCCTTGCATTGTTTCCATGACGGCGCCGAGGTCCATGTCACGCGACGGCCAATGCACCATGTACAGGTCAACGTAGTCGACACCGAGCTTTGCGAGGCTGGCGTCAAGGGCGCGACGCAGGGCATCCGG
>NZ_JARESV010000170.1:0-830 GCF_046026985.1 Paraburkholderia sp. RL18-101-BIB-B | reverse complement strand
GGCGTTGTCAAGTTGTTGGATTGGTCGCGTAAGATGGTGCGATGAAGAAATCCAAATCGCTGTATCACGGTCACCGTTTTCCTGCGGGTGTTATCAGTTGCGCAGTGCGCTGGTACTTTCGCTTTCAGTTGAGCTTGCGCGACATCGAAGAGTTGCTCTTCGAGCGCGGCGTGATCGTGACGTACGAGACAATCCGATGCTGGTGCGATAAGTTCGGCGCCGGCTTTGCTCGCCGAGTGAAAGCCGCGCGACGCAAGCCAGGCAGCACGTGGCATCTTGACGAAATGTTCGTCACACTGCGCGGCGAACCTTATCTGCTGTGGCGTGCAGTCGATGAGTACGGCGCCGAACTCGACATATTGCTGCAAAAGCGGCGCGACAAGGCTGCTGCAAAACGTTTTTTCAAGCGAGTGCTGCGCTCAAGCCCGGTGCCGCGCAAGATCGTCACCGATCAGTTGCGCAGCTATCCGGCGGCAAAAGCCGAAATCCCAGAGCTGGCGAAGGTAAAGCACGTGTTCGTCAAAGCAGCGGCCCGGCTGAACAATCGGGCTGAAAACAGTCATCAGCCGACACGCGAACGCGAGCGCCGCATGCGCGGCTTTCGCGACCCGAAACGCACGCAGACATTCCTCTCGAGCTTCGGGCCGATCCGACAACACTTCGCGCTCAAGCGGCACCTCCTACGCGCTTCACTCTATCGCAGACAGCTCGCGGCAAGATTCGTTGCCTGGCGCGAATTCACCGAACTCGCCCAAAATCCGTCCTACCCTTTCTGATGGATGCGCGTCCCTTCCGTCTTTACGCTTCACTCGCGACAAGTTGACAACGCC
>NZ_JARESV010000017.1:0-166725 GCF_046026985.1 Paraburkholderia sp. RL18-101-BIB-B | reverse complement strand
GGGAGGCAGCAGTCACTATATAAGTGAGAGCTTTGGGTTTGGTGCAGTCAAGCAAGTCTTGACAACAAGCGGTTGTTCCCCCATAATCATCAGTTCTCTGCGGAGGGGTGCCCGAGTGGCTAAAGGGGGCAGACTGTAAATCTGTTGGCTTACGCCTACGTTGGTTCGAATCCAACCTCCTCCACCAGAATGCAAGTTGTAGCAGTTGTTGGGAATCCATGAATCCTTGCGGGTGTAGCTCAATGGTAGAGCAGAAGCCTTCCAAGCTTACGGCGAGGGTTCGATTCCCTTCACCCGCTCCAGCAACACAGAAGTAGCGCCCATGTGGCTCAGTGGTAGAGCACTCCCTTGGTAAGGGAGAGGTCGGCAGTTCGATCCTGCCCATGGGCACCAGAAGTACTCGGTGATTGTTTGCGCCCGGCGCAACGTACGGAAAAATCCTCTTAGGAGTCGAAAATGGCCAAGGGTAAGTTTGAGCGGACCAAGCCGCACGTGAACGTCGGCACGATCGGTCACGTTGACCACGGCAAGACCACGCTGACGGCAGCGATCACGACGGTTCTGACGCAGAAGTTTGGCGGCGAGGCGAAGGCATACGACCAGATCGATGCGGCGCCGGAAGAAAAGGCACGTGGTATCACGATCAACACGGCACACGTCGAGTACGAAACGGCTAACCGCCACTACGCACACGTCGACTGCCCGGGCCACGCTGACTATGTGAAGAACATGATCACGGGCGCAGCGCAGATGGACGGCGCGATCCTGGTGTGCTCGGCCGCAGACGGCCCGATGCCGCAAACGCGTGAGCACATCCTGCTGGCGCGTCAGGTTGGCGTGCCGTACATCATCGTGTTCCTGAACAAGTGCGACATGGTGGACGACGCTGAGCTGCTGGAACTGGTCGAGATGGAAGTTCGCGAACTTCTGTCGAAGTACGACTTCCCGGGCGACGACACGCCGATCATCAAGGGTTCGGCCAAGCTGGCGCTGGAAGGCGACAAGGGCGAGCTGGGCGAAGTGGCGATCATGAATCTGGCCGACGCGCTGGACACGTACATCCCGACGCCGGAGCGCGCAGTTGACGGCGCGTTCCTGATGCCGGTGGAAGACGTGTTCTCGATCTCGGGTCGCGGCACGGTGGTGACGGGTCGCGTTGAGCGCGGCGTCGTGAAGGTCGGCGAGGAAATCGAAATTGTCGGTATCAAGCCGACGGTGAAGACGACCTGCACGGGCGTGGAAATGTTCCGCAAGCTGCTGGACCAGGGTCAGGCAGGCGACAACGTGGGTATCCTGCTGCGCGGCACGAAGCGTGAAGACGTGGAGCGTGGCCAGGTATTGGCGAAGCCGGGTTCGATCAACCCGCATACGCACTTCACGGCTGAAGTGTATGTGCTGAGCAAGGACGAAGGTGGTCGTCACACGCCGTTCTTCAACAACTATCGTCCGCAGTTCTACTTCCGTACGACGGACGTGACGGGCTCGATCGAGTTGCCGAAGGACAAGGAAATGGTCATGCCGGGCGACAACGTGTCGATCACGGTGAAGCTGATCAACCCGATCGCGATGGAAGAAGGTCTGCGCTTCGCAATCCGCGAAGGCGGCCGTACGGTCGGTGCAGGTGTGGTTGCCAAGATCCTCGAGTAACGCCAGATAGTTCTCGTTGATCGGTAGTTTCGGGGTTGGCGGTGTCGTCAACCCCAAATGGTTTAGGGGTATAGCTCAACTGGCAGAGCGTCGGTCTCCAAAACCGAAGGTTGGGGGTTCGATTCCCTCTGCCCCTGCCAACTCTCGCGCCGTATGTGGCGCTTCGTTAAGGTGTTATGGCGAATCCTTCCGTCGAAACTGTAAATACATCCGGCGACAAGCTGATGCTCGTCGGGGGCGTATTGTTGGTCTTGGCCGGGTTCGTGGGGTTCTTCTGGCTTAGCGGCCAGGAATGGTACGTCCGCGGAGCTGCCTTGGCTGTTGGTGCGATCGCGGGTGTTGCAGTCGGTCTTCTCTCCGCGCCTGGCAAGGGTTTCATCGCTTTCGCCAAAGATTCGTATAAGGAAGTCCGCAAGGTTGTTTGGCCGACTCGCAAAGAGGCTACCCAGACAACGCTCGTAGTGTTCGGCTTCGTGTTCGTCATGGCGATCTTTCTTTGGATTAGTGATAAATCCATCGAATGGGCGATTTTCTCGGTGATTCTGGGTTGGAAATGATATGAGCGATACTCCGGCATCCCCGAGCGGCAAGCGTTGGTACGTCGTGCACGCCTACTCCGGCATGGAGAAGAGCGTGCAACGTGCGCTTCAGGAGCGCATCGAACGTGCTGGCATGCAAGACCAGTTTGGTCAAATCCTTGTTCCGACTGAAGAAGTGGTCGAGGTGAAGGGCGGTCACAAATCGGTGACCGAGCGTCGTTTCTTCCCGGGCTATGTGCTCGTGGAGATGGAAATGACTGACGAGACGTGGCACCTCGTGAAAAATACGGCAAAGGTGACGGGTTTCGTTGGTGGTGCGCGTAATCGTCCGAGTCCGATTTCCCCACGGGAGGTCGAGAAGATCATGTCGCAAATGCAGGAAGGCGTGGAAAAGCCGCGTCCGAAGACCCTGTTCGAAGTCGGCGAGATGGTGCGGGTGAAGGACGGTCCGTTCACGGATTTCAACGGCAGCGTCGAAGAAGTGAACTACGAAAAGTCGCGCGTCCGTGTTTCCGTTACGATTTTCGGCCGCGCAACGCCGGTCGAGCTGGAATTCGGCCAGGTCGAAAAGCTGTAATCCAAAATTCTACGGAGCGCACCAGTCGGTGCGTTTCGTATTTCGCGCTTACGGTCCGCGTAATGGCCGTTGAGGAGCGTAAGTACCCAGTTTTTCGGCGAACGCGCGCTACTACTCACTGAACTCCCGCATGTACCCATGCGGTGTTCCAAAGAGGTTTTCAACATGGCAAAGAAAATCATCGGCTTTATCAAGCTGCAGATTCCTGCAGGTAAAGCCAATCCGTCGCCGCCGGTTGGTCCGGCACTGGGTCAACGCGGCCTGAACATCATGGAGTTCTGCAAGGCGTTCAACGCGCAGACTCAAGCGCTGGAACCGGGTCTGCCGATTCCGGTCGTGATCACCGCGTTTGCGGACAAGAGCTTCACGTTCGTTCTGAAGACGCCGCCGGCTACGGTTCTGATCAAGAAGGCAGCGAAGATCGACAAGGGTTCGAGCAAGCCGCATACCGACAAGGTCGGCAAGATCACCCGCGCTCAAGCTGAAGACATCGCCAAGACCAAGATGCCCGATCTGACGGCAGCTGATCTGGACGCAGCGGTTCGTACGATCGCTGGTAGCGCCCGCTCGATGGGCATCACCGTGGAGGGCGTGTAAATGGCTAAGCTTTCAAAGCGTCTGCAAGCATTTGCAGCCAAGGTCGATCGTCAAAAGCTGTACGCAATCGATGAAGCGCTGTCGCTCGTGAAGGAATGCGCAAGCGCGAAGTTCGACGAGTCGATCGACGTTGCAGTGCAACTCGGCATCGACGCGAAGAAGTCGGACCAAGTGGTTCGTGGCTCGGTCGTTCTGCCGGCAGGTACCGGTAAGTCGGTCCGCGTCGCCGTGTTCGCACAAGGCGAAAAGGCTGAACAGGCCCGTGCAGCCGGCGCGGAAGTCGTCGGTATGGAAGACCTGGCTGAACAAGTCAAGGCTGGCAAGCTGGACTTCGACATCGTGATCGCTTCGCCGGATACGATGCGCGTCGTCGGTACGCTCGGTCAGATCCTCGGCCCGCGCGGCTTGATGCCGAACCCGAAGGTCGGTACGGTTACGCCGGACGTCGCGACCGCGGTCAAGAACGCCAAGGCTGGTCAGGTGCAATTCCGTGTCGACAAGGCCGGTATCATCCACGCCACTATCGGCCGTGCTTCGTTCGAGCCGACGGCTCTGCGTAGCAACCTGAACGCTCTCGTCGACGCGCTGCAAAAAGCGAAACCGGCAACGAGCAAGGGTATCTACCTGCGCAAGGTTGCGCTGTCGAGCACGATGGGTGTCGGCGTTCGCGTCGACCAGGCATCGCTGGCAGCACAGTAAGAAAATTCATCGCCTCGGCGAAAGTCGGGGCGGTTTTATGGGCTTTGGGCGGTTGTGAAATGGCAGTTTGCATGGCACAGCCGGTTGTCAAAGACCGTTGGCGGGCACGCAGCAGGTGGGCGAGTCCTTAATGCAAAGCCAACGCAGATGGCGAACCCGAAAAGGTTTTGTAGTGATGAAGCCGGTCGATCTCCGCAGCAATGCGGGTGTCGGGCGGTCGAAATACTCCTGACTGGTCGGACGCCGTTATTGAACGCGATACACAAGGCGCACGCCGCGTGTATCGAATCTGGAGGTTAACCGTGCCACTCAACAAAGAAAGCAAGCAGGCCGTCGTCGCTGAGGTTGCCGCGCAAGTCGCGAAAGCCCAGACCGTGGTTCTGGCTGAGTATCGTGGAATCGCGGTTGGCGATCTGACCAAGCTGCGCGCGAAAGCGCGTGAGCAACAGGTTTACCTTCGCGTGTTGAAAAACACGTTGGCGCGTCGCGCTGTCGAAGGTACCCCGTTTGCTCCGCTGGCAGAGCAGATGACTGGTCCCCTGATCTACGGCATCTCGGAAGATGCAATTGCTGCTGCTAAGGTCGTCAACGACTTCGGCAAAACCAATGACAAGTTGATCATCAAGGCTGGTTCCTACGAAGGCAAGGTGATGGACAAGGCTGGCGTGCAAGCGCTGGCAAACATCCCGAGCCGCGAAGAACTGCTCTCCAAGCTGTTGTACGTTATGCAGGCACCTGTTTCCGGCTTTGCGCGCGCTCTGGCCGCGCTGGCAGAAAAGAAACAAGGCGAAGAAACCGCTGCGTAATGCACTTCAGTCGAGCGTGATTGATCGCTGGCTGTATCCGAATTCAATTTAGGAGTATTTCAAATGGCAATCGCAAAAGAAGACATCCTCGAGGCAGTAAGCTCGATGTCGGTTCTGGAACTGAACGAACTGGTCAAGGCGTTCGAAGAAAAGTTTGGCGTGTCGGCAGCTGCTGTTGCAGTGGCAGGCCCGGCAGGCGGCGGCGCTGCTGCTGCTGCTGAAGAGCAAACCGAATTCACGGTCAACCTGACGGAAGTCGGCGCGAACAAGGTTTCGGTCATTAAGGCTGTTCGTGAACTGACGGGTCTTGGCCTGAAGGAAGCGAAAGACCTGGTCGACGGCGCACCGAAGCCTGTTAAGGAATCGGTACCGAAGGCTGCTGCTGAAGAAGCCAAGAAGAAGCTGGAAGAAGCCGGCGCGAAGGCTGAAATCAAGTAAGTTTCAGCGCGCTGTGCGAAGGCTGGCGGTTTTCCACCGCCGGCCTTTTTGTGCTTTGTGGGGACTACGTTTTTGCCAGCTAATTTCGGCAAGAACAGACGCCCCAGAAGCCAAAGAAAACCGCCTTTCGGCAACATTGACCGGCGTTTCTCTTTGTCTTCTGAAGCGACTGCAGAAGGCAAGTTTGGTCGGGTAGCGGGCAACATAGGCATCCGCTGCCGTCAGCCAGCGGTTGGTAGCGGCCAACCACCAAGCTTCTAGGCTCGTTCAAGCCATCGGACGGCCATCGGGTCTCAGTCGGTGAACACTCGGGTTGTCTCATCAAGGTATCCTGCCTCGACAACAATGCCCGCCGTGATTCGGAGATCGTATGCAATATTCCTTCACCGAGAAGAAGCGTATTCGCAAGAGTTTTGCGAAGCGCCCCATCGTTCACCAAGTACCTTTCCTGCTGGCTACCCAGCTTGAATCATTCAGCACGTTTCTGCAAGCAGACACGTCGTCCACGCAACGCAAGCCGGAAGGCCTGCAAGCTGCGTTTACCTCCGTTTTTCCGATTGTTTCGCATAACGGGTTCGCTCGTCTAGAGTTCGTCAGCTACATGCTGTCGCCGCCGGCATTCAACATCAAGGAATGTCAGCAGCGCGGTTTGACGTACTGCTCGGCCCTGCGCGCGAAAGTGCGTCTGGTGCTGCTCGACAAGGAATCGCCGAGCAAGCCGGTCGTCAAGGAAGTGAAGGAACAGGAAGTGTACATGGGCGAAATTCCGCTCATGACGCCGACAGGTTCGTTCGTCATCAACGGCACGGAACGTGTGATCGTTTCGCAGTTGCACCGTTCGCCGGGCGTGTTCTTCGAACACGACAAGGGCAAGACGCACAGCTCGGGCAAGCTCCTGTTCTCGGCACGTATCATTCCTTACCGCGGTTCGTGGCTCGATTTCGAGTTCGACCCGAAGGACGTGCTGTACTTCCGCGTCGACCGTCGCCGCAAGATGCCGGTCACGATCCTGCTGAAGGCAATCGGCCTCACGCCGGAACAGATCCTCGCAAACTTCTTCGTGTTCGACAATTTCACGCTGATGCCGGAAGGCGCGCAGATGGAATTCGTGCCGGAGCGTCTGCGTGGCGAAGTCGCGCGTTTCGACATCACGGACCGTGATGGCAACGTGATCGTCCAGAAGGACAAGCGGATCAACGCGAAGCACATTCGCGACCTCGACAACGCCAAGACCAAGTTCATCTCGGTCCCGGAAGACTATCTGCTCGGCCGCGTGCTGGCGAAGAACGTCGTCGACGGCGACACCGGTGAAGTCATCGCCAACGCGAACGACGAAATCACGGAAACCGTCCTCGAGAAGCTGCGCGAGTCGAAGATCAAAGACATCCAGACGCTCTACACGAACGATCTGGATCAAGGTCCGTACATTTCGTCGACGCTGCGTATCGACGAAACCGCGGACAAGATGGCCGCGCGCATCGCGATCTACCGCATGATGCGTCCGGGCGAACCGCCGACCGAAGAAGCGGTCGAGGCGCTGTTCAACCGTCTGTTCTACAGCGAAGACGCATACGACCTGTCCAAGGTGGGTCGTATGAAGTTCAATCGTCGTGTTGGCCGCGACGAAATCGTCGGCCCGATGACGCTGCAAGACGACGACATCCTCGCCACGATCAAGATCCTGGTCGAGCTGCGTAACGGCAAGGGCGAAGTGGACGACATCGACCACTTGGGCAATCGTCGTGTGCGTTGCGTCGGCGAACTGGCGGAAAACCAGTTCCGCGCAGGTCTCGTGCGTGTCGAACGTGCTGTGAAGGAACGCCTCGGCCAGGCCGAAAGCGAAAACCTGATGCCGCACGACCTGATCAACTCGAAGCCGATTTCGTCGGCGATTCGCGAGTTCTTCGGTTCGTCGCAGCTGTCGCAGTTCATGGACCAAACGAACCCGCTGTCGGAAATCACCCACAAGCGCCGTGTTTCGGCTCTTGGCCCGGGCGGTTTGACGCGTGAGCGCGCTGGGTTTGAAGTCCGCGACGTGCACCCGACTCACTACGGTCGCGTTTGCCCGATTGAAACGCCGGAAGGTCCGAACATCGGCCTGATCAACTCGCTCGCTCTGTATGCGCACCTGAACGAATACGGCTTCCTCGAAACGCCGTATCGCAAGGTTGTGGACAGCAAGGTGACCGATCAGATCGACTACCTGTCGGCGATCGAAGAAGGCCGTTACGTGATCGCTCAGGCGAACGCGGCGGTTGCTGCTGACGGCTCGCTGACCGACGAACTGGTGTCGTCGCGTGAAGCAGGCGAAACGCTGATGGTCACGCCGGACCGCATCCAGTACATGGACGTGGCGCCGTCGCAGATCGTGTCGGTGGCAGCATCGCTGATTCCGTTCCTCGAGCACGATGACGCGAACCGCGCATTGATGGGTTCGAACATGCAGCGTCAGGCTGTGCCGTGTCTGCGTCCTGAAAAGGCCGTGGTCGGTACGGGTATCGAGCGCACGGTGGCAGTCGACTCGGGTACGACGGTTCAGGCATTCCGCGGCGGTGTGGTCGATTACGTCGACGCAGGCCGTATGGTGATCCGCGTGAACGACGATGAAGCCGTTGCTGGCGACGTTGGCGTGGACATCTACAACCTGATCAAGTACACGCGTTCGAACCAGAACACGAACATCAACCAGCGCCCGATCGTGAAGGTCGGCGACATCGTGTCGCGTGGCGACGTGCTGGCTGACGGTGCATCGACCGACCTCGGCGAACTGGCTCTCGGCCAGAACATGCTGGTCGCGTTCATGCCGTGGAACGGCTACAACTTCGAAGACTCGATTTTGATCTCGGAGAAGGTGGTTGCTGACGACCGTTACACGTCGATCCACATCGAAGAACTGAACGTCGTTGCTCGCGATACGAAGCTCGGACCGGAAGAAATCACGCGCGACATCTCGAACCTGGCTGAAGTGCAACTCGGCCGCCTCGACGAGTCGGGCATCGTCTACATCGGCGCTGAAGTAGAAGCAGGCGACGTGCTGGTCGGCAAGGTCACGCCTAAGGGCGAAACCCAGCTGACGCCGGAAGAAAAGCTGCTGCGCGCGATCTTCGGCGAGAAGGCTTCGGACGTGAAGGACACGTCGCTGCGCGTGCCGTCGGGCATGAGCGGCACGGTGATCGACGTCCAAGTGTTCACGCGTGAAGGCATTCAGCGCGACAAGCGTGCGCAACAGATCATCGACGATGAACTGAAGCGCTATCGCCTCGACCTGAACGACCAGCTGCGTATCGTGGAAGGCGACGCCTTCCAGCGTCTCGCACGTATGCTGACCGGCAAGGTCGCGAACGGCGGTCCGAAGAAGCTCGCGAAGGGCACGAAGATCGAACAGGCTTACCTGGAAGATCTGGATCACTACCACTGGTTCGACATCCGCCTCGCGGACGAAGAAGCAGCGGCCCAGCTCGAAGCTATCAAGGACTCGATCGAACAGAAGCGTCACCAGTTCGATCTGGCGTTCGAAGAAAAACGCAAGAAGCTCACGCAAGGCGACGAACTGCCGCCGGGCGTGTTGAAGATGGTCAAGGTTTACCTGGCAGTCAAGCGCCGCCTGCAGCCTGGCGACAAGATGGCCGGCCGTCACGGTAACAAGGGTGTGGTGTCCAAGATCGTTCCGATCGAAGACATGCCGTACATGGCCGACGGCCGTCCGGCTGACGTCGTTCTGAACCCGCTCGGCGTGCCGTCGCGGATGAACGTGGGTCAGGTTCTCGAAGTGCATCTGGGTTGGGCCGCGAAGGGTCTCGGCTGGCGTATCGGCGAAATGCTGCAGCGTCAGGCGAAGATCGAAGAACTGCGCGAATTCCTGACGAAGATCTACAACGAGTCGGGCCGCGCCGAAGAGCTGGACAGCTTCACGGACGACGAGATCGTCGAACTGGCGAAGAACCTGCGCGAAGGCGTGCCGTTTGCCACGCCGGTGTTCGACGGTGCGACGGAAGAAGAAATGTCGCGCGCGCTGGATCTGGCATTCCCGGACGACATCGCGAAGAACCTCGGCATGACGCCGTCGAAGAATCAGGTGCGTCTGTACGACGGCCGCACGGGCGAGATGTTCGAACGTACGGTGACGGTCGGCTACATGCACTACCTGAAGCTGCACCACTTGGTCGACGACAAGATGCACGCGCGTTCCACGGGCCCGTACTCGCTCGTGACGCAGCAGCCGTTGGGCGGTAAGGCGCAGTTCGGTGGCCAGCGTTTCGGTGAAATGGAAGTGTGGGCGCTCGAAGCGTACGGCGCATCGTACGTGCTGCAGGAAATGCTGACGGTGAAGTCGGACGACGTGACAGGCCGGACCAAGGTTTATGAAAACCTGGTCAAGGGCGATCACGTGATCGACGCCGGCATGCCGGAATCCTTCAACGTGTTGGTGAAGGAAATCCGCTCGCTCGGTATCGACATCGACCTCGACCGCAACTAATCGGACTACGGAGAGAAAGCAATGAAAGCTCTGCTCGATCTATTCAAGCAAGTCCAACAGCCTGAAGTTTTTGACGCGATCAAGATCGGTCTGGCTTCGCCGGACAAGATCCGTTCGTGGTCGTTCGGTGAAGTCAAGAAGCCGGAAACCATCAACTACCGGACGTTCAAGCCGGAACGCGATGGTTTGTTCTGCGCGAAGATCTTCGGGCCGATCAAAGACTACGAATGCCTGTGCGGCAAGTACAAGCGCCTGAAGCACCGTGGCGTGATCTGCGAGAAGTGCGGCGTCGAAGTGACGCTGGCGAAGGTGCGTCGCGAACGGATGGGCCACATTGAACTGGCCTCGCCGGTTGCGCACATCTGGTTCCTGAAGTCGCTGCCGTCGCGTCTGGGCATGGTGCTCGACATGACGCTGCGCGACATCGAACGCGTGCTGTACTTCGAAGCATATGTGGTGATCGATCCGGGCATGACGCCGCTGAAAGCGCGGCAGATCATGACGGAAGAGGATTACTACAACAAGGTCGAAGAGTACGGTGACGAATTCCGCGCTGAAATGGGCGCGGAAGGCGTGCGCGAACTGCTGCGCGCGATCAACATCGACGAACAGGTCGAGATGCTGCGCACCGAACTTAAGAACACGGGTTCGGAAGCGAAGATCAAGAAGTACGCGAAGCGCCTGAAGGTGCTCGAGGCTTTCCAGCGTTCGGGCATCAAGCCTGACTGGATGGTGCTCGAAGTGCTGCCGGTGCTGCCGCCGGAACTGCGTCCGCTGGTGCCGTTGGACGGCGGCCGTTTCGCGACGTCGGACCTGAACGACCTGTATCGCCGCGTGATCAACCGTAACAACCGGTTGAAGCGTCTGCTCGAACTGAAGGCGCCTGAAATCATCGTCCGCAACGAAAAGCGGATGCTGCAGGAAGCCGTCGATTCGCTGCTCGACAACGGTCGTCGCGGTAAGGCCATGACCGGCGCGAACAAGCGTCCGCTGAAGTCGCTCGCTGACATGATCAAGGGTAAGGGCGGTCGTTTCCGTCAGAACTTGCTCGGTAAGCGCGTTGACTACTCGGGCCGTTCAGTGATCGTGGTCGGCCCGACGCTCAAGCTGCATCAGTGCGGTCTGCCGAAGCTGATGGCGCTCGAACTGTTCAAGCCGTTCATCTTCAACAAGCTGGAAGTGATGGGTGTCGCTACCACCATCAAGGCTGCGAAGAAGGAAGTCGAGAACCAGACGCCGGTGGTGTGGGACATTCTCGAAGAAGTCATTCGCGAACATCCGGTCATGCTGAACCGTGCGCCGACGCTGCACCGTCTTGGCATTCAGGCTTTCGAGCCGGTGCTGATCGAAGGTAAGGCAATCCAGCTGCACCCGCTCGTTTGCGCGGCGTTCAACGCCGACTTCGACGGTGACCAGATGGCTGTTCACGTGCCGCTGTCGCTGGAAGCGCAGATGGAAGCGCGCACGCTGATGCTGGCGTCGAACAACGTCCTGTTCCCGGCTAACGGCGATCCGTCGATCGTGCCGTCGCAGGATATCGTGCTCGGTTTGTACTACGCGACTCGTGAAGCAGTGAACGGCAAGGGCGAAGGCCTGACGTTCACGGGCGTCTCGGAAGCGCTGCGTGCGTACGAAAACAAGGAAGTCGAGCTCGCCTCGCGCGTCAACGTGCGGATCACCGAAATGGTCCATAACGAAGACAAGTCGGAAGGTGCGCCGGCGTTCGTGCCGAAGATCACGCTGTACCCGACCACCGTCGGCCGCGCAATCCTGTCGGAAATTCTTCCGCCGGGCCTGCCGTTCTCGGTGCTCAACAAGCCGCTGAAGAAGAAGGAAATCTCGCGCCTCATCAACACCGCATTCCGCAAGTGCGGTCTGCGCGAAACGGTGATTTTCGCCGACCAGTTGATGCAGTCGGGTTTCCGTCTGGCAACGCGCGCTGGTATCTCGATCTGCGTCGACGACATGCTCGTGCCGCCGCAGAAGGAAACCATCGTCGGCGACGCCGCGAAGAAGGTGAAGGAATACGACCGTCAGTACATGTCGGGCCTCGTCACGTCGCAAGAGCGCTACAACAACGTGGTCGACATCTGGTCGGCAACGTCGGAAGCAGTCGGCAAGGCGATGATGGAGCAGCTGTCGACGGAACCGGTCACGGATCGCGACGGCAACGAAACGCGTCAGGAATCGTTCAACTCGATTTACATGATGGCGGACTCCGGTGCTCGTGGTTCCGCGGTTCAGATTCGTCAGCTGGCCGGTATGCGTGGCCTGATGGCGAAGCCGGACGGCTCGATCATCGAGACGCCGATTACGGCGAACTTCCGTGAAGGCCTGAACGTGTTGCAGTACTTCATCTCGACCCACGGCGCACGTAAGGGTCTGGCTGATACGGCACTGAAGACGGCAAACTCGGGTTACCTGACGCGTCGTCTCGTCGACGTGACGCAAGACTTGGTGGTGGTCGAGGACGATTGCGGTACGTCCAACGGTGTCGCCATGAAGGCGTTGGTCGAAGGCGGTGAAGTCGTCGAAGCGCTGCGTGACCGTATTTTGGGTCGCGTGACGGTGGCTGACGTCGTCAATCCGGAATCGCAGGAAACGCTGTACGAAACGGGCACGTTGCTCGACGAAGACGCGGTCGAAGAAATCGAACGCCTCGGCATCGACGAAGTGCGCGTGCGTACGCCGCTGACTTGCGAAACGCGTTACGGTCTGTGCGCAGCCTGCTACGGCCGCGACCTGGGCCGCGGCTCGTCGGTCAACGTTGGTGAAGCAGTCGGCGTGATCGCTGCGCAGTCGATCGGTGAACCGGGCACGCAGCTCACGATGCGTACGTTCCACATCGGTGGCGCGGCATCGCGTGCGGCAGTGGCTTCGTCGGTTGAAGCGAAGTCGAACGGCACGGTGCGTTTCACGGCAACGATGCGTTACGTCACCAACGCGAAGGGCGAGCAGATCGTCATCTCGCGTTCGGGCGAAGCGATGATCACCGACGACCACGGTCGCGAGCGCGAACGTCACAAGGTGCCGTACGGCGCGACGCTGTTGCAACTGGACGGCGCGCAGATCAAGGCCGGCACGCAACTGGCGACGTGGGATCCGATGACGCGTCCGATCATCACCGAGTACGGTGGTACGGTGAAGTTCGAAAACGTCGAAGAAGGCGTGACGGTTGCCAAGCAGATCGACGACGTGACGGGTCTGTCCACGCTGGTCGTGATCGACGTGAAGCGTCGTGGTTCGCAAGCGTCGAAGACGGTGCGTCCGCAGGTTAAGCTGCTCGATGCGAACGGCGAAGAAGTCAAGATCCCGAACACCGAGCACTCGGTGCAGATCGGCTTCCAGGTCGGCGCTCTGATCACCGTGAAGGACGGTCAGCAAGTGCAGGTCGGTGAAGTGCTCGCACGTATCCCGACTGAATCGCAGAAGACGCGTGACATTACCGGCGGTCTGCCACGTGTGGCGGAACTGTTCGAAGCACGTTCGCCGAAGGACGCAGGTATCCTGGCGGAAGTCACGGGTACGACGTCGTTCGGTAAGGACACGAAGGGCAAGCAGCGTCTCGTTATCACGGACCTCGAGGGCAACCAGCACGAGTTCCTGATCGCGAAGGAAAAGCAGGTTCTGGTGCACGATGGTCAAGTCGTCAACAAGGGCGAAATGATCGTCGACGGGCCGGCGGATCCGCACGACATTCTGCGTTTGCAGGGCGTCGAAGCGCTGTCGCGTTACATCGTGGACGAAGTGCAGGACGTGTACCGTCTGCAAGGCGTGAAGATCAACGACAAGCACATTGAAGTGATTGTTCGTCAGATGCTGCGCCGCGTGCAGATTACGGACAACGGCGATACGCGTTTCATCCCGGGCGAACAGGTCGAGCGGTCGGATATGCTCGACGAGAACGACCGTATGATCGCGGAAGACAAGCGTCCGGCAACTTACGAAAACGTCTTGCTCGGTATCACGAAGGCCTCGTTGTCGACCGATTCGTTCATCTCGGCGGCGTCGTTCCAGGAAACGACCCGCGTGCTGACCGAAGCGGCGATCATGGGCAAGCGCGACGACCTGCGTGGTCTGAAGGAAAACGTGATCGTCGGCCGTCTGATTCCGGCCGGTACGGGTCTCGCGTTCCACAAGGCACGCAAGAGCAAGGAACTGTCCGACCGCGAGCGTTTCGATCAGATCGCAGCGGAAGAGTCGTTCGAATTCGGTACGCCGGAAACCCCGGCCGCCGAACAGCAGCACTCAGGCGAGTAAGTCCTGGCGGCGCAAGCCGCTTGGGGCTGACCAGCCAGCGAAGCCGCTCAGTTTCGACTGAGCGGCTTTTTTTTATGCGCTTTTCTTTTTTTGCGTTTCTTTGCGGATTCGTAGGCCAAACGGCTAACGCTGCATCAAAGCGCGGGCGCAGCACGAATGCGTTGGTAAAATTCGTGTCACCGGCATCACGCTGCTTCTCTCAAATTCATGTCCCGTCCCCTCGAAATCCTCAACGAAGTCTTCGGTTACCCCGCGTTCAGAGGACAGCAGGGTGAAATTGTCGAGCACGTCGCCGGCGGCGGCGATTGTCTCGTGCTGATGCCGACGGGCGGCGGCAAGTCCCTCTGCTATCAGATTCCGTCGCTGGTGCGCCGCGAAGGCGGTTTCGGCACGGGCATCGTCGTCTCTCCGCTGATCGCGTTGATGCAGGATCAGGTGGCCGCGCTCACCGAAGTGGGCGTACGCGCGGCGTATCTGAATTCGACGCTGTCGAGCGCCGAGGCGATGGCAACGGAGCGCGCGTTGCGCGACGGTGATATTGATCTGCTCTACGTGGCGCCGGAGAGGTTGATGACGCCCCGTTTTCAGGAACTGCTGGAGCGCACGCGCATTGGCTTGTTCGCCATCGACGAGGCCCATTGCGTGTCGCAATGGGGGCACGATTTCCGGCCGGAATACATTCAGCTATCTGTGCTGCACGAGCGCTTTCCGAACGTGCCGCGAATCGCGCTCACGGCCACCGCGGATGCCATCACGCGCGATGAGATCATCCACCGCCTCGCGTTGGATGACGCGCGCATTTTCGTGTCGAGCTTCGACCGGCCGAACATCCGCTATCGCATCGTCGAAAAAGACAACGCGCGTACGCAATTGCTGGACTTCATCCGCGCCGAGCATTCGAAGCCGGACGGCACGACCGACGCCGGCGTGGTCTATTGCTTGTCGCGTCGCAAGGTCGAAGAGACGGCGGAGTGGCTGAAGGAAAAAGGCATGCGCGCGCTGCCGTACCACGCCGGGATGGAGTTCGAAATCCGCCAGAAGCATCAGGAGATGTTTCAGCGCGAGGAAGGGATCGTGATGTGCGCGACGATCGCGTTCGGCATGGGCATCGACAAACCGGACGTACGCTTCGTCGCTCACCTCGACTTGCCGAAGAGCGTCGAGGGCTATTACCAGGAAACGGGCCGCGCGGGCCGCGACGGCATGCCGGCCAACGCGTGGATGGCGTACGGTCTCGGCGACGTCGTGCAGCAGCGCAAGATGATCGACGAATCCGATGCCGACGACGCGCACAAACGCGTACAAACGGGCAAGCTGGATGCGCTGCTGGGACTGTGCGAAGCGGCGACCTGCCGGCGTGTGCGACTGCTCGCGTATTTCGGCGAATCGAGCAAACCTTGCGGCAACTGTGACAACTGCATTGAACCGCCGGACACATGGGATGCGACGCGCGAGGCGCAGATGGCGCTATCGTGCGTGTTCCGCGCCCAGCGGGCGAGCGGCTTTCATTTCGGCGCCGGCCATCTGATCGACATTCTGCGTGGCAACAGCAGCGAGAAAATCGTGCAGCGCGGTCACGAGAAACTGACTACGTTCGGCATTGGCTCGGCGCTAGGCGAGCCGGAGTGGCGCGCGGTATTTCGCCAACTGGTCGCATTCGGCTATCTAACGGTCGACCACGAAGGCTTCGGCTCACTGGTCCTGACCGAGGCAAGCAAGCCGGTCCTCAAGGGCGGGCAGAACGTCACGATGCGCCGTTATGTGAAGCCGACGCGCACGCGTCAATCGTCCGGCCGCACCAGCGAGCGCGCCGACCCGACGATCGGCATGGGCCCGCGTGAACGCGCGCGCTGGGAGCGTCTGCGCGCGTGGCGCACGGAAACGGCCAAGAGCGACGGCGTGCCGGCATATGTGATTTTCCACGACGCCACCTTGGCGGAAATTGCTCGCAACGGCCCTGACTCGATCGAGGATTTGCGCGGCATTCCGGGTATGGGCGCGCGCAAACTTGACCGTTTCGGCGACGAATTGCTGGAAGTCGTCGCCGCCGACTGAGCGCTCAGCGAGTGCCTGAGCGGGTCGGCAGGGATGCGAAACATCGCAACCTGTTGACTCCCTTAGTATTTTCGGAATATTATGCTAGGTTCCGGTTCTTGGAATGCCTGCGCGCGAAGTCGATTCGTACGCCGACTACCGGTCCGGAAGTTCGATGCGCAATCGTTTCTGCTTTGCCCGGAAACAGATGCGTCGATTTTGTTCAATTTCAGGAATAAACAATGCCAACCATCAATCAACTGGTTCGCAAAGGCCGCGCGTCGGAAACGACGAAGAGCAAGAGCCCGGCTTTGCAGGACTGCCCCCAGCGTCGCGGCGTATGCACCCGTGTGTACACCACGACGCCGAAGAAGCCGAACTCGGCACTCCGTAAGGTTGCGAAGGTGCGCCTGACGAACGGCTTCGAAGTGATTTCGTACATCGGTGGTGAAGGCCACAACCTGCAGGAACACTCGGTCGTGCTGATTCGCGGCGGCCGTGTCAAGGACTTGCCGGGTGTGCGTTACCACATGGTTCGCGGCTCGCTGGATACCCAGGGCGTCAAGGATCGTAAGCAGGCTCGCTCGAAGTACGGTGCGAAGCGTGCCAAGGCTGGCAAGTAACTAGCCGGTCAGTAGTTTCAGGTCGCCTGCAAGGGCGGTAATAGCGGTGGTGCCGGAATCGCCGGCGCTGTCGAGTAAGTGGTCACCCGACCAGGCTGGTAAGTCGTTAGAGATGAATCGGGTTAGTTGGTGGCCGCGGGGCTAAAAATAGCTCCAACTGAAAAGTTAAAGGAAGAAACATGCCGCGTCGTCGCGAAGTCCCCAAGCGGGAAGTGTTGCCGGATCCGAAGTTCGGTAACGTTGATGTAGCTAAGTTCATGAACGTGCTGATGCTCTCTGGCAAGAAGTCGGTTGCCGAGCGTATCGTGTACGGCGCTTTCGAACAGATCCAGACCAAGGGTGGCAAGGACCCGCTGGAAGTGTTCACGGTAGCGCTCAACAACGTCAAGCCGGTGGTCGAAGTGAAGAGCCGCCGCGTTGGTGGTGCGAACTATCAGGTTCCGGTCGAAGTGCGCCCGTCGCGTCGTATGGCATTGGCGATGCGTTGGCTGCGTGAAGCCGCGAAGAAGCGCAGCGAGAAGTCGATGGCCCTGCGTCTGGCAGGTGAACTCTCCGAAGCGGCCGAAGGCCGTGGCGGCGCAATGAAGAAGCGCGACGAAGTTCACCGGATGGCAGAAGCCAACAAGGCGTTCTCGCACTTCCGTTTCTAAGCTTCCCGAACCCGGGTTTAGCAGAAAAAACGGAAAGAAATTCCGGGCGGGTGCGCTTACAAAGCGCCTCGCCCGTTTGTGTTACAGCGCGATGGGCATTTTCTCGCATCGCGTCATCCCAATAGAGGATCAAAGTGGCTCGCAAGACACCTATCGAGCGCTACCGTAACATCGGTATTAGCGCTCACATCGACGCCGGCAAAACGACGACGACCGAGCGCATCTTGTTCTACACCGGCGTGAACCACAAGATTGGTGAAGTTCACGACGGCGCTGCCACCATGGACTGGATGGAGCAGGAGCAGGAACGCGGCATCACGATCACGTCCGCTGCTACCACGGCGTTCTGGAAAGGCATGGCCGGCGACCGCGCTGAGCACCGCATCAACATCATCGACACCCCGGGCCACGTCGACTTCACGATTGAAGTTGAGCGCTCGATGCGCGTGCTCGACGGCGCGTGCATGGTCTACTGCGCTGTGGGCGGCGTTCAGCCCCAGTCGGAAACCGTGTGGCGTCAGGCTAACAAGTACAAGGTTCCCCGTCTCGCGTTCATCAACAAGATGGACCGTACCGGCGCGAACTTCTTCAAGGTTTACGACCAGCTCAAGCTGCGTCTGAAGGCGAACCCGGTTCCGGTCGTGGTGCCTATCGGCGCGGAAGAAAACTTCACGGGCGTCGTCGATCTGCTGAAGATGAAAGCGATCATTTGGGACGACGCGTCGCAAGGCACGAAGTTCTCGTACGAAGAGATCCCGGCGGAATTGCTCGATTCGTGCAACGAGTGGCGCGAAAAGATGGTCGAAGCGGCTGCTGAGTCGAGCGAAGACCTGATGAACAAGTACCTCGAAGAGGGCGAGCTGACGGAAGCGGAAATCGTTAAGGGTCTGCGCGACCGTACGATCGCTTGCGAAATCCAGCCGATGCTGTGCGGTACCGCGTTCAAGAACAAGGGCGTGCAACGTATGCTGGACGCCGTGCTCGACTTCCTGCCGTCGCCGGTCGACATCCCGCCGGTTACCGGCGAGCTGGAAAACGGTGAAAAGGGCGAGCGCCGCGCTGCCGACGACGAAAAGTTCTCGGCACTGGCATTCAAGATCATGACCGACCCGTTCGTCGGCCAGCTGATCTTCTTCCGCGTGTACTCGGGCGTTGTGAATTCCGGTGACACCGTGCTGAACGCGACCAAGGACAAGAAGGAACGTCTGGGTCGTATTCTGCAGATGCACGCGAACCAGCGCGAAGAAATCAAGGAAGTCCGCGCAGGCGACATCGCTGCCGCGGTCGGCCTGAAAGACGCAACGACCGGCGACACGCTGTGCGATCCGCAAAGCCCGATCGTGCTCGAACGCATGATTTTCCCGGAGCCGGTGATTTCGCAGGCTGTTGAGCCGAAGACGAAGCCTGACCAGGAAAAGATGGGTCTGGCGCTGAACCGTCTGGCACAGGAAGATCCGTCGTTCCGCGTTCAAACGGACGAAGAATCGGGCCAAACCATTATTTCGGGCATGGGCGAGCTTCACCTGGAAATTCTGGTTGACCGCATGAAGCGCGAATTCGGCGTGGAAGCGACCGTCGGCAAGCCGCAGGTTGCTTACCGCGAAACGATTCGCGGCAAGGCGGAAGACGTTGACGGCAAGTTCGTCAAGCAGTCGGGTGGTCGCGGCCAGTACGGTCACGCGGTCATCACGCTCGAGCCGAATGAGCAAGGCAAGGGCTACGAGTTCCTCGACGAGATCAAGGGCGGCGTGATTCCGCGCGAATACATCCCGGCGGTGGACAAGGGTATCCAGGAAACGCTGAAGGCAGGCGTGCTGGCAGGCTTCCCGGTCGTCGACGTCAAGGTTCACCTGACGTTCGGTTCGTACCATGACGTTGACTCGAACGAAAATGCGTTCCGCATGGCCGGTTCGATGGCGTTCAAGGAAGCAATGCGCAAGGCTCAACCGGTCATCCTCGAGCCGATGATGGCTGTGGAAGTCGAAACGCCTGAAGATTACATGGGCAACGTGATGGGCGACCTGTCGGGTCGTCGCGGTATCGTTCAGGGCATGGACGACATGGTTGGCGGCGGCAAGATCGTTCGCGCCGAAGTCCCGCTGTCGGAAATGTTCGGCTACTCGACGTCGCTGCGTTCGCTGACCCAAGGTCGTGCAACGTACACGATGGAGTTCAAGCACTACTCCGAAGCACCGCGTAACGTGTCCGAAGCGATCATCAACGCGAAGTCGAAGTAATCGCGCGGCAAGTCATTCAACGATTAACTTTTTGAAAGAAGAGAAACATGGCTAAAGGTAAATTCGAACGGACCAAGCCGCACGTGAACGTCGGCACGATCGGTCACGTTGACCACGGCAAGACCACGCTGACGGCAGCGATCACGACGGTTCTGACGCAGAAGTTTGGCGGCGAAGCGAAGGCGTACGACCAGATCGATGCGGCGCCGGAAGAAAAGGCGCGTGGCATCACGATCAACACGGCACACGTCGAGTACGAAACGGCTAACCGCCACTACGCACACGTCGACTGCCCGGGCCACGCTGACTATGTGAAGAACATGATCACGGGCGCAGCGCAGATGGACGGCGCGATCCTGGTGTGCTCGGCCGCAGACGGCCCGATGCCGCAA
This sequence comes from Paraburkholderia sp. RL18-101-BIB-B, assembly GCF_046026985.1. Classification (NCBI taxonomy): domain Bacteria; kingdom Pseudomonadati; phylum Pseudomonadota; class Betaproteobacteria; order Burkholderiales; family Burkholderiaceae; genus Paraburkholderia; species Paraburkholderia sp. RL18-101-BIB-B. Next base: position 146,749 of record NZ_JARESV010000017.1, on the reverse strand, counting down.
ACGCGTGAGCACATCCTGCTGGCGCGTCAGGTTGGCGTTCCGTACATCATCGTGTTCCTGAACAAGTGCGACATGGTGGACGACGCTGAGCTGCTGGAACTGGTCGAGATGGAAGTTCGCGAACTTCTGTCGAAGTACGACTTCCCGGGCGACGACACGCCGATCATCAAGGGTTCGGCCAAGCTGGCGCTGGAAGGCGACAAGGGCGAGCTGGGCGAAGTGGCGATCATGAATCTGGCCGACGCGCTGGACACGTACATCCCGACGCCGGAGCGCGCAGTTGACGGCGCGTTCCTGATGCCGGTGGAAGACGTGTTCTCGATCTCGGGTCGCGGCACGGTGGTGACGGGTCGCGTTGAGCGCGGCGTCGTGAAGGTCGGCGAGGAAATCGAAATTGTCGGTATCAAGCCGACGGTGAAGACGACCTGCACGGGCGTGGAAATGTTCCGCAAGCTGCTGGACCAGGGTCAGGCGGGCGACAACGTGGGTATCCTGCTGCGCGGCACGAAGCGTGAAGACGTGGAGCGTGGCCAGGTGCTGGCGAAGCCGGGTTCGATCAACCCGCATACGCACTTCACGGCTGAAGTGTATGTGCTGAGCAAGGACGAAGGTGGCCGTCACACGCCGTTCTTCAACAACTATCGTCCGCAGTTCTACTTCCGTACGACGGACGTGACGGGCTCGATCGAGTTGCCGAAGGACAAGGAAATGGTCATGCCGGGCGACAACGTGTCGATCACGGTGAAGCTGATCAACCCGATCGCGATGGAAGAAGGTCTGCGTTTCGCAATCCGCGAAGGCGGCCGTACGGTCGGCGCAGGTGTGGTTGCCAAGATTCTCGAGTAAAATCGCGGATTGACGTATTTGCTGTAAGTGGTGCCCGGAGCCGGGCGCCGGCCCTCAGCGGGCGCCCGGCTCTACGTTCTTTTATTGTCTGGCGGTGCAATACCGCCTCGCTCTTTTCCAAGGAATTGTCATGCAGAACCAGAAAATCCGCATTCGCCTGAAGGCTTTCGACTATCGTCTGATCGATCAATCGGCAGCTGAAATCGTCGACACGGCAAAGCGGACTGGCGCAATCGTTCGTGGTCCGGTGCCCCTGCCGACCCGCATTCAACGCTTCGACATCCTGCGTTCGCCGCACGTCAACAAGACCTCGCGCGATCAGCTCGAAATCCGTACGCACCAACGTCTGATGGACATCGTCGATCCGACGGACAAGACCGTTGACGCACTGATGAAGCTCGATCTGCCGGCTGGCGTGGACGTGGAAATCAAGCTGCAATAAGGCTTCCAGCGGTTATCCGGTCCGCCGGACATCGCTAAGTCATTGATTGCTTGCGGAAAACGAAAAGCCTCGCTATAATGCAAGGCTTTTCGCGCATTGGCGCAAAAAAGTCGGTGTGCTGCAGCATGAATTCATGCCCGAAACGGCACCGGCATTTTGTAAATTAGCCCCGACCAATCGCAGTCGGGAATGGAGAAAACGATGAGCCTTGGACTCGTAGGTCGCAAGGTTGGCATGACCCGTATCTTCACGGCAGAAGGGGATTCGATTCCCGTTACCGTGCTGGACGTGTCCGACAACCGCGTGACGCAGATCAAGACTGTTGAAACCGACGGCTACACGGCCGTGCAGGTTGCATTCGGTACGCGCCGTGCATCGCGTGTGACGAAGCCGTTGGCCGGTCATCTCGCCAAAGCCGGTGTTCAAGCCGGTGAAATCCTCAAAGAATTCCAGATCGATGCTGCCAAGGCTGCCGAGTTGTCGAACGGCACCGTGGTCGGCCCCGACCTGTTCGAAGTAGGCCAGAAGGTCGACGTGCAAGGCGTGTCGATTGGTAAGGGCTACGCCGGTACCATCAAGCGTTACAACTTCGCATCTGGCCGTGCATCGCACGGTAACTCGCGCTCGCACAACGTGCCGGGCTCGATCGGTATGGCGCAGGATCCGGGTCGTGTTTTCCCGGGTAAGCGCATGACCGGTCACATGGGTGACGATACGGTAACCGTGCAAAACCTCGAAATCGCTCGTATCGACGCTGACCGCAAGCTGTTGCTGGTCAAGGGCGCCGTTCCGGGTGCGAAGGGTGGCAAGGTATTCGTTACGCCGGCCGTGAAGACGCGTGCCGTGAAAGGAGCGAAATAATGGAACTTAAGCTCCTGAATGCCAATGGTCAGGAAGGTGCAGGCGTTAGCGCGTCGGACGTCGTGTTCGGCCGCGATTACAACGAAGCCCTGATTCACCAGGTAGTGGTTGCGTACCAGGCGAATGCCCGTAGCGGCAACCGCGCGCAGAAGGATCGTGAGCAAGTCAAGCACACGACCAAGAAGCCGTGGCGCCAGAAGGGTACGGGCCGTGCCCGTGCCGGTATGTCGTCGAGCCCGTTGTGGCGCGGCGGTGGCCGGATCTTCCCGAATTCGCCGGAAGAAAACTTTTCGCACAAGGTCAACAAGAAGATGCATCGCGCAGGTCTCTGCTCGATCTTCTCGCAGCTGGCCCGCGAAGGCCGCATCTCGGTGGTCGACGAGCTGACGCTCGAAGCGCCGAAGACGAAGCTGCTGGCCGAAAAATTCAAGGCGATGGGTCTCGACTCCGTGCTGGTGATTACCGACACGGTTGACGAAAACCTGTACCTCGCGTCGCGCAACCTCGCCCATGTGGCAGTTGTCGAGCCGCGTTACGCCGACCCGCTGTCGCTGATCTACTTCAAGAAGATCCTGATCACGAAGGCTGCGGTCGCCCAGATCGAGGAGTTGCTGTCATGAGCGAGATTCGCAAGAACGATCATCGTTTGATGCAGGTCCTGCTCGCGCCGGTGATCTCCGAAAAGGCGACGCTGGTGGCCGACAAGAACGAGCAAGTCGTGTTCGAAGTCGCGCCCGATGCCACGAAGCAGGAAGTGAAAGCTGCGGTCGAGCTGCTGTTCAAGGTGGAAGTCAATTCCGTCAACGTGCTGGTCTCGAAGGGCAAAGCCAAGCGCTTTGGCCGTTTCATGGGCAAGCGCAAGGACGTGAAGAAGGCGTACGTCTGTCTGAAGCCCGGCCAGGAAATCAACTTTGAAGCGGAGGCCAAGTAATCATGGCAATCGTTAAAGTTAAGCCGACTTCGCCGGGCCGCCGTGCGATGGTCAAGGTGGTCAACAAGGATCTGCATAAGGGCAAGCCGTACGCACCGCTGCTCGACTCGCAATCCACGACCGCCGGCCGTAACAACAACGGTCACATCACCACCCGTCATAAGGGCGGTGGTCATAAGCATCACTATCGTGTCGTCGACTTCCGTCGCAACAAGGACGGCATTCCGGCAAAGGTCGAACGTCTTGAGTACGATCCGAACCGTAGCGCGAACATCGCGCTGGTTCTGTACGCAGACGGCGAGCGCAAGTACATCATCGCTCCGAAGGGTGTGACGGTTGGCCAGCAGCTGATGTCGGGTTCGGAAGCTCCGATCCGCGCAGGCAACACGCTGCCGATCCGCAACATTCCGGTCGGTACGACGATTCACTGCATCGAAATGCTGCCGGGCAAGGGCGCGCAAATGGCGCGTTCGGCTGGCACGTCGGCGATGCTGCTGGCTCGTGAAGGCATCTACGCACAGGTCCGCCTGCGCTCGGGTGAAATCCGCCGCGTTCACGTTGAATGCCGCGCGACGATTGGTGAAGTTGGCAACGAGGAGCACAGCCTCCGTCAAATCGGTAAGGCTGGCGCGAACCGCTGGCGCGGTATCCGCCCGACGGTGCGTGGCGTTGCAATGAACCCGGTCGATCACCCGCACGGTGGTGGTGAAGGCAAGACGGCTGCAGGTCGCGATCCGGTGAGCCCGTGGGGCACGCCTGCTAAGGGTTATCGCACCCGCAGCAACAAGCGCACGACGAGCATGATCGTCCAGCGCCGTCACAAGCGTTAAGGAGTAGGCAATGGCACGTTCTGTAAAAAAAGGTCCGTTCTGCGACGCCCATTTGCTGAAGAAAGTTGAGGCGGCAGCAGCTTCGCGGGATAAGAAGCCGATCAAAACCTGGTCGCGTCGCTCGACGATCCTCCCGGATTTCATCGGTCTGACGATCGCCGTTCACAACGGCCGTCAACACGTTCCGGTGTACATCTCGGAAAACATGGTCGGCCACAAGCTTGGCGAGTTCGCACTGACCCGTACGTTCAAGGGTCATGCAGCCGACAAGAAGGCTAAGAAATAAGGGGCTCATGATGGAAGTGAAAGCAATTCATCGCGGTGCCCGCATCTCGGCGCAGAAAACGCGCCTTGTGGCTGACCAGATCCGCGGTTTGCCGGTCGACAAGGCGCTGAACGTTCTGACGTTTTCGCCGAAGAAGGCTGCGGGAATCGTGAAAAAGGTCGTGCTGTCGGCGATCGCGAATGCGGAGCATAACGAAGGCGCCGATATCGATGAGCTCAAGATCACGAGCATCTACATCGACAAGGCTGCGTCGCTCAAGCGTTTTACCGCGCGCGCTAAAGGCCGCGGTAACCGCATCGAGAAGCAATCCTGTCACATCACTGTGACGGTCGGGAATTAAGGGGTCATACGATGGGACAGAAAATTCATCCGACTGGCTTCCGTTTGGCCGTCAGCCGCAATTGGGCGTCGCGTTGGTACGCGAACAACAACAATTTCGCGGCGATGTTGCAGGAAGACATCGGTGTTCGTGAATACCTGAAGAAGAAGCTGAAGAACGCTTCGGTTGGTCGCGTCGTCATCGAGCGTCCGGCAAAAAACGCGCGCATCACGATTTATAGCTCGCGTCCGGGTGTGGTCATCGGTAAGAAGGGCGAGGATATCGAGCTGCTGAAGTCGGAACTGCAACGCCGCATGGGCGTTCCGGTCCACGTCAACATCGAAGAAATCCGCAAGCCGGAAACCGATGCGCAACTGATCGCGGATTCGATCACGCAACAGCTCGAGCGCCGGATTATGTTCCGCCGCGCGATGAAGCGTGCGATGCAAAACGCAATGCGTCTGGGTGCTCAAGGCATCAAGATCATGAGCGCTGGCCGCCTGAACGGTATCGAAATCGCTCGTACGGAATGGTATCGCGAAGGTCGCGTGCCGCTTCATACGCTGCGTGCTGATATCGACTACGCAACTTCGGAAGCGAAGACGACGTACGGCATCATCGGCGTGAAGGTGTGGGTCTACAAGGGCGATACGCTCGGCCGCAACGACGCACCGGTGGTTGAAGAAGTCGCCGAAGAAAAGCGTCCGCGCCGCAACGCACGTCCGGGTGGCGATCGCCGTCCGCGTCGCGATGGTGAAGGTGGTGGCCCGGCAGGTGCACGCCGTGGCGCTCCTCGTCGTGCTGGCGGTGCCGGCGACGGCGGGAAGACTGGAGAATAACGATGCTGCAACCGAAACGCAGAAAGTATCGCAAAGAGCAGAAGGGTCGTAACACCGGTATCGCTACCCGCGGCAACGCGGTGTCGTTCGGTGAGTTCGGCCTGAAGGCTATCGGTCGTGGTCGCTTGACCGCGCGCCAGATTGAAGCGGCACGTCGTGCAATGACGCGTCACATCAAGCGTGGTGGCCGCATCTGGATCCGCATCTTCCCGGACAAGCCGATCTCGCACAAGCCGGCTGAAGTACGTATGGGTAACGGTAAAGGTAACCCTGAGTACTACGTCGCAGAGATTCAACCGGGCAAGATGCTGTACGAAATGGACGGCGTAACCGAAGAGCTGGCACGCGAAGCGTTCCGTCTGGCTGCAGCTAAGCTGCCGCTCAAGACGACGTTTATCGTGCGTCAGCTCGGCGCCTAAGGAGCAAATGATGAAGGCTTCCGAACTTCACCAGAAAGATCAGGCCGCGCTCAACAAGGAGCTGTCGGACCTGTTGAAGGCGCAATTCGGCCTGCGCATGCAACTCGCGACCCAGCAGCTTACGAACACGAGCCAGTTGAAGAAGGTTCGTCGCGACATCGCACGTGTGCGGACCGTCCTGACTGAGAAGGCGAACCAGAAATGAACGATAGCGTAAAAACCTCGCTCAAGCGGACGCTGGTCGGCAAGGTCGTCAGCAACAAGATGGACAAGACGGTCACCGTGCTGGTTGAGCACCGCGTGAAGCACCCGATCTACGGCAAGTACGTTGTGCGTTCGAAGAAGTACCATGCGCACGACGATGCGAATACGTACAACGAGGGTGACCTCGTTGAAATCCAGGAAACACGTCCGATTTCGAAGACGAAAGCTTGGGTTGTGGCTCGCCTGGTCGAGGCTGCTCGCGTCATCTGACGCCGCAAAGTTGTAGAAGTAATTGAAATCGCAGTAAGTTTCGCTTGCAAGACCGGGATTATTTGTTATAATCTCGGTCTTCCCTCTTTTATGGGAGCCCCGTCGCGGGCGAAGTTGGTGGGGGAAGCGGTTCAGGCGCCAGTCTGTTCCGAAGGATTCACCGGATTGCGATGGCGGGTTTCGTTTGCCGTCGCTGCTGTTCATACCCAAGCAGCCGATTGGCTGACGGGACCAAGACTGACCGGGTACGCCATGGTGGTGTGGCCGGATTAAGTTGGGAAAGATAAACCATGATCCAGACCGAAACTCGGCTTGAAGTGGCCGACAACACGGGTGCGCGTGAAGTCATGTGCATCAAGGTGCTCGGCGGCTCGAAGCGTCGTTATGCCAGCATTGGCGACATCATCAAGGTGACCGTCAAAGAAGCAACGCCGCGCGGGCGCGTGAAGAAAGGCGAAATTTACAACGCCGTGGTGGTTCGCACCGCCAAGGGCGTGCGCCGTCAGGACGGCTCGCTGATCAAGTTCGATGGCAACGCCGCTGTGTTGTTGAATGCCAAGCTCGAACCTATTGGCACCCGTATTTTCGGGCCTGTCACGCGCGAGTTGCGCAGCGAACGATTCATGAAGATCGTTTCGTTGGCACCCGAAGTGCTGTAAGGAGTCGCGATGAACAAGATTCGCAAGGGTGACGAAATTATCGTCATCACCGGCAAAGATAAAGGCAAGCGCGGCGTCGTGCTGTCCGTTGGCGAAGGCAAAGTGATTGTCGAGGGTATCAACCTCGTCAAGAAACACGTCAAGCCGAACCCGATGAAGGGTACGACGGGCGGTGTGGAAGCCAAGACGATGCCGCTGCAAATTTCGAACGTCGCATTGGTCGACGCGAATGGCAAGGCGTCGCGTGTAGGCATCAAGGTCGAAGGAGACAAGAAAGTCCGTTTCCTTAAGACGACCGGTGCCGAGCTGAGCGCCTGACGCTGCGGAGTAAAAAAATGGCTCGTTTGCAAGAGTTTTACAAAGAGAAGGTTGTACCCGGCCTCATCGAGAAGTTCGGTTACAAGTCCGTGATGGAAGTGCCGCGCATCACCAAGATCACCCTGAACATGGGCCTTGGCGAAGCGGTTGCTGACAAGAAGATCATCGAAAACGCCGTCGGCGACCTGACGAAGATCGCAGGCCAGAAGCCGGTGATCACGAAGGCACGCAAGGCAATCGCTGGCTTCAAGATCCGTCAGGGCTATCCGATCGGTGCAATGGTCACGTTGCGTGGTCAGGCAATGTACGAATTTCTGGACCGTTTCGTGACGGTCGCGCTCCCCCGTGTGCGTGACTTCCGTGGCGTGTCGGGTCGTGCGTTCGATGGTCGCGGCAACTACAACATCGGTGTGAAAGAGCAGATCATTTTCCCCGAAATCGACTACGACAAGATCGACGCACTGCGTGGGCTGAACATCAGCATCACGACGACTGCGAAGACCGACGACGAAGCAAAGGCTCTGCTCGCCAGCTTCAAGTTCCCGTTCAGAAACTGAGGTTACCGTGGCTAAACTGGCACTGATCGAACGTGAAAAGAAGCGTGCTCGCCTGGCCGCTAAGTACGCTCCCAAGCGTGCTGAGCTGAAAGCGATTATCGGCGATATGAGCAAGTCGGACGAAGAGCATTACGCAGCACGTCTGGAACTGCAACAACTGCCGCGCAACTCTAACCCGACCCGTAAGCGCAACCGCTGCGCAATTACCGGTCGCCCGCGTGGCACGTTCCGTAAATTCGGGCTGGCGCGTAACAAGATTCGCGAAATCGCGTTCCGCGGCGAGATCCCTGGCCTGACCAAGGCGAGCTGGTAATAGGAGAAACGTAAATGAGCATGAGTGATCCTATCGCCGATATGCTGACTCGCATCCGCAATGCGCAGATGGTTGAGAAAGTCTCGGTGACTATGCCCTCGTCGAAAGTCAAGGTTGCGATTGCGCAGGTCCTGAAGGACGAAGGCTATATCGATGATTTCGCAGTGAAGTCCGAAGGTGCGAAGTCTGAATTGAACATCGTGTTGAAGTACTACGCTGGCCGCCCGGTCATCGAGCGCATTGAACGCGTTTCGAAGCCTGGTCTGCGTGTGTACCGCGGCCGTAACGACATCCCTGTGGTCATGAATGGCCTCGGCGTGGCAATCGTGTCGACGCCGAAGGGCGTGATGACGGACCGCAAGGCGCGCGCAACGGGCGTTGGCGGCGAAGTCATCTGCTACGTCGCTTAAGGCCGAAAGGAGAGAAACATGTCTCGAGTAGGTAAAAGCCCGGTCGCGCTGCAAGGCGCCGAAGTGGCCCTGAGCGACGATCGCATTACCGTCAAGGGCCCGCTGGGTACGATTTCGCAGGCTGCTAACAGCCTCGTGAAGGTGGTGAACGACAACGGCACGCTGAAGTTCGAGCCGGTTGACGAAAGCCGCGAAGCGAATGCGATGTCGGGCACGATGCGCGCACTGGTTGCGAACATGGTGAACGGCGTGACGAAGGGTTTCGAGCGCAAGCTGACGCTGGTTGGCGTTGGTTACCGCGCACAAGCGCAAGGCGACAAGCTGAATCTGTCGCTGGGTTTCTCGCACCCCGTGGTGCACCAGATGCCGGAAGGCGTCAAGGCTGAAACCCCGACGCAAACCGAAATCGTGATCAAGGGGATCAATAAGCAACAAGTTGGCCAGGTCGCTGCAGAAGTGCGCGGCTATCGCCCTCCGGAGCCCTACAAGGGCAAGGGTGTGCGTTACGCCAACGAGGTTGTGATCCTCAAAGAAACGAAGAAGAAGTAAGGGTGCGCAATCATGGATAAGACTCAATCTCGCCTGCGCCGCGCTCGTCAGACGCGTATCAAGATCGCTGAGCTGCAGGTCGCGCGTCTCGCCGTGCATCGCACGAACACGCACATCTATGCGCAAGTGTTCTCGCCGTGCGGCACCAAGGTGCTCGCCAGCGCGTCGACGCTCGAGGCCGAAGTGCGTGCGCAACTGGCTGATCAAACGGGCAAGGGCGGCAACGTCGCCGCTGCTACGCTGATCGGTAAGCGCATCGCAGAAAAGGCTAAGGCTGCCGGCATCGAATCCGTCGCCTTCGACCGTTCGGGTTTCCGTTACCACGGCCGCGTGAAAGCGCTGGCTGATGCGGCGCGCGAAGCCGGACTCAAGTTCTAAGGGAAGAATTCGTCATGGCAAAGATGCAAGCGAAAGTTCAGGCTGACGAACGCGACGACGGCCTTCGTGAAAAAATGATTTCGGTCAACCGCGTGACCAAGGTCGTGAAGGGTGGCCGGATTCTCGGTTTCGCCGCACTGACCGTGGTTGGCGACGGTGATGGCCGCGTCGGTATGGGCAAGGGCAAGGCGAAGGAAGTGCCGGTCGCTGTTCAGAAGGCGATGGAACAGGCTCGCCGCAACATGTTCAAGGTGCCGCTCAAGAACGGTACCCTGCAACACGAAGTGCACGGTAAGCACGGCGCATCGATGGTCCTCCTGGCCCCGGCCAAGGACGGTACCGGTGTGATCGCTGGCGGCCCGATGCGCGCAGTGTTCGACGTGATGGGCGTGCAGAACGTTGTGGCCAAGAGCCACGGTTCGACGAACCCGTACAACCTCGTTCGTGCAACGCTCGACGGTCTGCGCAAGCAGTCCACGCCGGGCGACATCGCGGCGAAGCGCGGCAAGTCCGTCGAAGATATTCTGGGCTAAGGTGGACACCATGTCTGATAAAACTGTCAAGGTCCAGCTCGTCAAGAGCCTGATCGGCACCCGTGAAACGCACCGTGCAACGGTGCGTGGCTTGGGCCTGCGCCGACTCAACTCGGTTAGCGAGTTGCAGGACACGCCGGCTGTGCGCGGCATGATCAACAAGGTTTCGTACCTCGTTAAGGTCATCAGCTAAGCGGCTGACCAGGACTCAAGGAGTTGATAATGGAATTGAATAACCTGAAGCCGGCTGAAGGCGCGAAGCACGCAAAGCGTCGCGTTGGTCGCGGCATCGGCTCCGGCCTCGGCAAAACCGCTGGCCGTGGTCACAAGGGTCAGAAGTCGCGTTCGGGCGGCTTTCACAAGGTTGGCTTCGAAGGCGGTCAAATGCCGCTGCAACGTCGCCTGCCGAAGCGTGGCTTCACCTCGCTGACGAAGGAATTCGTCGGTGAAGTGCGTCTCTCGGATCTGGAAAAGCTGCCGGTCGACGAAATCGATCTGCTGGCTCTGAAGCAAGCCGGCCTGGTCGGCGAGCTGATCAAGAGCGCCAAGATCATCGCGACGGGCGAGCTCAAGCGCAAGGTCGTTGTGAAGGGTCTGGGTGCGACGAAGGGTGCGCGCGCTGCTATTGAAGCAGCCGGCGGCTCTTTTGCCGAGTAACGCGCAAGTTATTTGCCGTCACTAGCATTTGCATCGGAGAAGGTACTTGGCTAACAGCCCGAGTCTCGCAAAACCCGGTCGCAGCGCGGCGAAGTTCGGCGATCTGCGTCGGCGAGCAGTGTTCCTGCTGCTGGCGCTGATCGTCTACCGTATCGGCGCGCATATTCCGGTGCCGGGTATTGACCCGGACCAGCTGGCAAAGTTGTTCCAAAGCCAGTCGGGCGGCATCCTTGGCATGTTCAACATGTTCTCGGGTGGCGCACTTTCGCGGTTCACGATTTTTGCGCTGGGGATCATGCCGTATATTTCGGCGTCGATCATCATGCAGTTGCTGGCGATTGTCTCGCCGCAGCTCGAAGCGCTGAAAAAAGAAGGGCAGGCAGGTCAACGGAAGATTACGCAGTACACGCGTATCTTTACGGTCCTGCTGGCAACGTTCCAGGCCTTCGGCATTGCCGTGGCGCTGGAAAATCAGCCTGGTCTCGTGATCGACCCGGGGATGGTTTTTCGGTTGACGACGGTCGTGACGCTGGTGACCGGCACGATGTTCCTGATGTGGCTAGGTGAGCAGATCACGGAACGCGGGCTTGGCAACGGTATCTCGATCATTATTTTCGGCGGGATTGCAGCGGGTTTCCCGAATGCGATCGGTGGTCTTGTTTCGCTGGTGCAAACCGGTTCGATGAGCCCGATATCCGCGATTATCGTCGTCGCGCTGATTGCTGCTGTGACGTATCTGGTGGTGTTCATCGAACGCGGCCAGCGCAAGATTCTTGTGAACTACGCAAAGCGGCAAGTCGGTAACAAGATTTACGGCGGACAGTCTTCGCATCTGCCGTTGAAGCTGAACATGTCGGGCGTGATTCCGCCGATCTTTGCATCGTCGATCATTCTCTTCCCGGCAACTATCCTGAACTGGTTTAGTTCGGGGTCGCGTACCGGCTGGTTCGCAGACACGTTGCACAACGTGGCCGAAGCCCTCAAGCCCGGCCAACCCGTGTACGTGTTGCTGTACGCGTTGGCGATCGTTTTCTTCTGTTTCTTCTACACCGCACTGGTGTTCAACAGCAGAGAGACGGCCGACAACCTGAAAAAGAGTGGCGCTTTCGTCCCAGGCATCCGCCCGGGCGATCAAACGGCGCGATATATCGACCGCATCCTCACGCGTCTGACGCTGGCCGGTGCGATCTACATCGTGTTTGTTTGTCTGCTGCCCGAGTTTTTGGTGCTGCGCTGGAACGTGCCGTTTTATTTTGGTGGAACGTCGCTGCTGATCATTGTCGTCGTCACAATGGATTTCATGGCGCAGGTGCAGTCGTACGTTATGTCGCAACAGTATGAATCGCTGCTGAAGAAAGCTAATTTCAAAGGCGGCGGCGTCCCGATGCGTTGAAAGGACTTATGGCCAAAGACGATGTTATCCAGATGCAGGGTGAAGTCATCGAAAACCTGCCTAACGCTACCTTCAGGGTGAAGCTGGAAAACGGCCATGTCGTATTGGGACACATATCCGGGAAGATGCGGATGCACTACATCCGAATCTTGCCGGGCGACAAGGTGACGGTTGAATTGACGCCTTACGATCTGTCGCGTGCGCGGATCGTGTTCCGGGCGAAGTGATTTGAAAAAAGGGTAATATCATGAAAGTGATGGCATCGGTTAAGCGCATTTGCCGCAATTGCAAGATCATCAAGCGCAAAGGCGTTGTGCGCGTGATTTGCAGCTCTGATCCGCGCCACAAACAGCGTCAAGGCTGAACGCCGCGCTTTTGCTTGCGCTTTTTGTTTGAGGAAAAACAATGGCTCGTATCGCAGGGGTTAACATCCCGAATCACCAGCACACCGAAATCGGCCTCACGGCTATTTACGGTGTCGGCCGCACGCGCTCGCGCGACATTTGCGTCGCTGCTGGTGTGGCATTTTCGAAGAAGGTCAAAGACCTGAACGACGCAGACCTCGAAAAGCTGCGTGAAGAAGTCGGCAAGTTCATCGTTGAAGGCGATCTGCGCCGTGAAACGACGATGAACATCAAGCGCCTGATGGATCTCGGCTGCTACCGTGGCGTTCGGCATCGTAAGGGCTTGCCCCTGCGCGGCCAACGTACGCGTACGAATGCCCGTACGCGCAAGGGTCCGCGTCGTGCAGCGCAATCGCTGAAGAAGTAAGCGGAACTGACAGTTACAGGAAAACGTAATGGCTAAGGCTTCGAACAACTCCGCGGCGCAACGCGTTCGCAAGAAGGTCAAGAAGAACGTCGCCGAGGGCGTGGTTCACGTTCACGCGTCGTTCAACAACACCATCATCACGATCACCGATCGTCAAGGCAATGCACTTGCTTGGGCAACGTCGGGTGGTCAGGGCTTCAAGGGTTCGCGTAAATCGACCCCGTTTGCAGCCCAGGTGGCAGCCGAATCGGCTGGCCGCGTGGCGATGGAATACGGCGTGAAGAACCTCGAAGTGCGGATCAAGGGCCCCGGTCCTGGCCGTGAGTCGGCGGTGCGCGCGTTGCATGGTCTTGGCATCAAGATCACTGCGATCTCCGACGTGACCCCGGTCCCGCACAACGGCTGCCGTCCGCCGAAGCGTCGTCGTATCTAAGACGCTAGTATTGCTTGCGCCTGTTGCCGCCCTGCGCGGCGGCAGGCTGCTTGCGCTATTGAATTGACTAAGCCCACCGTTCGGCCCAAAGGGCTCGGACTAGCGCGAGTGCACGCATTCGCGTGATTAATCACTGAAGGAATCAACGTGGCACGTTATATCGGCCCTAAGGCCAAGCTGTCCCGCCGTGAAGGCACTGACCTTTTCCTGAAGAGCGCCCGTCGTTCGCTCGCTGACAAGTGCAAGCTTGACAGCAAGCCCGGCCAACACGGCCGCACCTCGGGCGCACGTACGTCCGACTACGGCACGCAGCTGCGCGAAAAGCAAAAAGTGAAGCGCATCTACGGTGTCCTCGAGCGTCAATTCCGTCGTTACTTCGCTGAAGCCGACCGCCTGAAGGGCAACACGGGTGAAAACCTGCTGCAGTTGCTCGAATCGCGTCTGGACAACGTCGTGTATCGCATGGGCTTCGGCTCGACGCGTGCTGAAGCACGTCAGCTCGTGAGCCACAAGGCGATCGTCGTGAACGGCGTGGTGTCGAACATCCCGTCGATGCAAGTGAAGGCAGGCGACGTCGTCGCGGTGCGCGAAACGAAGAAGAAGCAGGCGCGGATTCTCGAAGCGCTGTCGCTGGCTGAGCAAGGCGGTCTGCCGAGCTGGGTCGCTGTCGATTCGAAGAAGTTCGAAGGCACGTTCAAGCAGAAGCCGGAACGCAGCGACATCGCTGGCGATATCAACGAAAGCCTGATCGTCGAATTGTATTCGCGGTAATCGGATTAACGGCCGGGGCACCCTGATTGCGCTGAGCAAGGGGGCGCCTCGGCTGTTTATTTTCAGGTTGTTACCGGTCAGCCTTATCGGTGTAACGAGCCGAGGGTATTGAAAAGGAAAACCTATGCAAACCAGTTTGTTGAAGCCCAAGATCATCGCTGTTGAATCGCTTGGTGAGAGCCATGCGAAAGTGGTCATGGAACCGTTTGAACGCGGTTACGGCCACACCTTGGGTAACGCGCTCCGGCGTGTGCTGCTGTCGTCGATGGTGGGCTACGCGCCGACCGAAGTGACGATCGCAGGCGTCGTACATGAGTATTCGACGCTCGACGGTGTGCAAGAGGATGTGGTCAACCTGTTGTTGAACCTGAAGGGCGTGGTCTTCAAGCTGCATAACCGTGACGAAGTAACGGTTACGCTGCGCAAGGAAGGTGAAGGCGTTGTCACCGCTGGCGACATCGAACTCGCGCACGATTGCGAAGTGATCAACCCGGATCACGTGATTGCGCATCTGTCGAAGGGCGGCAAGCTCGACGTGCAGATCAAGGTCGAGAAGGGCCGCGGCTACGTGCCGGGCAACGTGCGTCGTTACGGCGAAGAGTCGGCCAAGATCATCGGCCGTATCGTGCTGGACGCGTCGTTCTCGCCGGTTCGCCGCGTGAGCTACGCCGTTGAAAGCGCTCGCGTCGAACAGCGTACCGACCTCGACAAGCTCGTGATGAACATCGAAACCAACGGTGTGATTTCGCCGGAAGAAGCGATCCGTCAATCGGCGCGCATTCTGGTCGATCAACTGTCGGTCTTCGCTGCACTGGAAGGCACCGAAGCAACGGCTGAAGCGCCGTCGCGTGCGCCGCAGATCGATCCGATCCTGCTGCGTCCGGTCGATGATCTCGAACTGACGGTTCGTTCCGCGAACTGCCTGAAGGCCGAGAACATTTACTACATCGGCGACCTGATCCAGCGCACGGAAAACGAGCTGCTGAAGACGCCGAATCTGGGTCGCAAGTCGCTGAACGAAATCAAGGAAGTACTGGCGTCGCGTGGTTTGACGCTCGGCATGAAACTCGAAAACTGGCCGCCGGCAGGGTTGGACAAGTAAGTCGACAAGTAATCCCGGGACAGAACCCGCCGCTGCACTGGCAAAGACGCGGATTTTGCTTTAAAATCCGCGTCTTGTCTTTTTTCACTACCGGCCCGTGCACTCGCTACCATTGGGAAACCGCAGGTAGTTCGAGCGCGATAGAAGAGCTGGACCAAAACTCTGAATCGAAGGAATTAACATGCGTCACCGTCATGGTTTGCGGAAACTGAACCGCACGAGCAGCCACCGTCTGGCAATGCTCCGTAATATGTCCAATTCGCTGATCGAGCACGAAGTCATCAAGACCACGCTGCCGAAGGCGAAAGAACTCCGTAAAGTTGTCGAACCGCTGATCACGCTCGGCAAGAAGCCGTCGCTGGCAAATCGTCGTCTGGCGTTCAACCGCCTGCGCGATCGTGACTCGGTCACGAAGCTGTTCGAAGTTCTGGGCCCGCGTTACGCTACCCGTCCGGGCGGCTATCTGCGCGTTCTGAAGTTCGGCTTCCGCGTCGGCGACAACGCTCCGATGGCACTGGTCGAACTGCTCGACCGTCCGGAAGTTGAAGAAGTTGAAGTGCAAGAAGCTGAGTAAGCTTCCTCGCATCTAAAAAAGCCAGGCGCCAAGCCTGGCTTTTTTGTTTATAGCGCCAGAACGCAATGGTTGCGGCCATTTGCCGAGTGGCCGCTGCAGAGCCCTCAGCGGTCGGACAAGGCTAGGTGATACGATATCGGCACCTGAATCGTGCCTTTGCCGGAGCCATCTGTGAGCGTGAATGTGACCTTGATTCTGACAACGGTACCGGATGCGGCCGTGGCTCAGAAGCTTGCCGCAGATGCCTTGGCCGCGCGGCTATGCGCCTGTGCCACGCAGTTAGGCACCGTGCAGTCCAGCTATCACTGGCAGGGCGCGATCGAAACAGCGCGGGAAATCCAGTTGCTGTTCAAGACCAGCGCGGCACGCGCGCTCGAACTCGAGCAGTACATTCAGGCTCACCATCCCTACGACACGCCGGAAATCCTCTCATGGCAAGCGACGGCATCGGCCGCGTACGGCCAGTGGATCACTGCTGAAACCCAACGTCCTCTTCATGTTTAACGGCCTCGATCGGCGCGCGCGCAATGCACTGCGCACCGTATTCTTCCTGCTTGGTTGCCTGATCTTCGCGCAGTTCGGCACGCTCGCCCGCGCGGCGGACGATTTTCTCGATCCTGCGGTCGCGTTCAAATTCAGCGCGTCGGAGAAACCCGGCGAAGTCGACGTAACCTACAAAATCGCGGATGGCTACTACATGTATCGTGAGCGCTTCGCCTTCGCGACGCGCAACGGCACGACCACGATCGGCGAGCCGCAATTGCCGGCTGGCCACGTCAAGTTCGATCAGACCTTTAACAAGAACGTCGAGACGTATCGGAACGAACTGACGATCCGGATTCCCGTTAAACAGGCGGTCGGACCGTTCGACCTGGCGGTGACGTCGCAGGGCTGTGCTGATGCCGGCATCTGCTATCCGCCGATGGAGCGCGTGTATCACGTGAGCGGCGCGGCTCTGCAGTCGGCCGGCAGCGCGGCTGACGCCGGCGCCGAAGTTGCGCAGAAATCCGCTGCCGCGGCCACCTCGTGGTACGACCGCGCCACCAGCGCAGACTACGCGCAGTCGCTGCTGCAAGGCGGTGGTTTCTTCGCGATCGTCGGACTCTATTTCGTCGCCGGCGCCGTGCTCAGTCTGCTCCCGTGTTCGTATCCAATGATTCCGATTCTCTCGGCGATCATCATCGGCGAAGGCGCGCGCGTGACGCGTGCACGTGGATTCGCACTGTCGCTGGCCTATGTGATCGGCATGGCGCTCGTGTACACGGCGCTCGGCATCGCTGCCGCGCTGGTCGGGCAGAGTCTCGGCGCGTGGCTGCAAAACCCTTGGGTGCTTGGCGCTTTTGGCGTCCTGTTGGCCATTTTCGCGCTGACCCTGATTGCAGGTTTCGACGTCGCACTGCCGCAGCGTTGGCAGGACGGCGTCTCGCGTGCATCGACCGGGCGCTCCGGGGGCAAGTTTGCGGCCGTTGCCGTGATGGGCGCGCTGTCTGCGCTGGTGGTCGGCGCCTGCATGACCGCACCGCTCTTTGCGGTGCTGGCGTTCATTGCGCATACAGGCGACGCGGTGCTCGGCGGCGCGGCGCTGTTTTCGATGGGATTGGGATTGGGCGTGCCGCTGCTGATCCTCGGTCTAGGCGCGGGCACACTGCTGCCGCGCGCCGGCGCATGGATGGACAGCGTCAAGGTGTTCTTCGGCGTCGTGCTGCTTGCGGCCGCCCTGTGGATCGTCTGGCCGGTGCTCGGCGCGACTGCGACGATGCTACTGAGCGCGCTCTGGCTGCTGATCGCCGCGGCCTCCCTCGGCTTGTTCTCGGCACCCACAGCGGAGGCTTCCGTGTGGCGCCAGCTCGGTCGAGGCATCGGTGCGGCGTTTGCCATCTGGGCGGCGGTCCTGCTGGTCGGGCTGGCGGCGGGCTCATCCGATCCGCTGCGCCCGCTTGCGGTGTTGGCGGCGCGTGGCGGAGAAGTGGGCGTCGCGAACACTTCGAATAAGCCGGACAGCGAGCCGCAGAGCGATTTGACGTTCGCCCCGGTGCGTTCATCGAATGAACTTGACCAGGCCGTCAAAACGGCTGCGCAGCCCGCCATGCTCGATTTTTACGCGGACTGGTGCGTCAGCTGCAAAGAGATGGAGAAATTCACCTTCAGCGATCCGCGTGTTCAAGCGAAATTGAAGCAGATGAACCTGTTGCGCGCCGACGTGACCGCCAACAATGTCGACGATCAGATGCTGCTCAAGCGCTTCAGTTTGTTCGGGCCACCGGGGATCATCTTTTTCGATCAGAGTGGCAAGGAGGTGCTGCGCGTCGTCGGCTACGAGTCCGCGGATAAATTTTTGCGCAGTCTGGATCGGGTGAACGCGCCGGGTGCGTAACGCAAACCGGCGGTTCGTCACGGCGCCGGGCGGCGCGTCGCCTTACTTCTGCGAGCGCAAAATCCGCGCGGCATCCAACGCGAAATAGGTCAGCACGCCGTCCGCGCCCGCCCGCTTGAACGCCAGCAGCGATTCCATCATCGCCTTGTCGTGATCGAGCCAGCCGTTCTGCGCGGCCGCCTTCAGCATCGCGTACTCGCCACTCACCTGATACACATAGGTCGGGAACTGGAACTCGTCCTTCACGCGACGCACGATATCGAGATACGGCATGCCGGGCTTGACCATCACCATGTCCGCGCCTTCGTTGATGTCCGCTTGCACTTCGCGCAGCGCCTCATTCGAATTGGCCGGATCCATCTGGTAAGTCATCTTGTTGCTCTTGCCGAGGTTCGTCGCGGAACCGACGGCGTCGCGGAACGGGCCGTAAAACGCCGACGCGAACTTGGCCGCATAAGCCATGATCCGCGTATGGATATGGTCTTCGCTCTCGAGCATTTCGCGGATCGCGCCAATGCGGCCGTCCATCATGTCCGAAGGCGCAACGATGTCGACGCCGGCTTCAGCCTGCGCGCGCGCCTGTTCGACCAGAATCTCGACGGTCTCGTCGTTGATCACATAGCCGGTTTCGTCGAGCACGCCGTCCTGACCGTGGCTCGTGTAGGGATCGAGCGCCACGTCGGTGAGCACGCCCAGCCCGGGGAAGTTCTTTTTGAGTTCGCGAACCGCGCGCGGAATCAAACCGGCCGGGTTGGTCGCTTCGCGGCCATCGGGCGTTTTCAGCGACGGCTCGATCGCCGGGAACAGCGACAGCACGGGCACGCCCAGTTCGACGCATTGTTCAGCCACGCCCATCAGCAGGTCGACCGACACGCGCTCGACGCCCGGCATCGACGGCACGGCTTGCCGCACGTTGGTGCCTTCGACGATAAAGACGGGATAAATCAGATCGTTGGTGGTGAGGATGTTTTCCCGCATCAGACGGCGCGAGAAGTCGTCGCGGCGCATGCGGCGCGGACGGTAGTGCGGATAGAAGCTCATAGCGAATCGAAGAAACGTGGATGTGTGGAGTGGACAAGTAACGCCTGCCTCCGCTGCCGGAAACTTTTCGAGACAATGGTATATCATACCGATCGAGCAAGGCGCCTTGCGCTGACCTCCCCGCTTCTCCTCCCTGAGCGGGTGCCTGTCGTTTTTCGATTAGGCTGTTTGACCCGCCGTTAAAGCGGCGGGTTTTTTTATGGGCGGCCGGAATGGCGTTTTTGCCTTGTCCGGCGGTGTTCGCCTCGCTTACTGAGCGGCGTCCGTTTCACCCTTCGCCTCGGGGATCAGCCAGCTTTCGATCAGCTCGTGCGCTTCGTCGATGCCGACGCGTTTGAGCGCCGAGAACAGCTGGGCGGTTAGTTCGCCCTGGTAGCCGGCGGTGCGATACTCAGCCAGACCTTTCTGGGTCGCGCGCAGCGCGTTCACGCTTTCCTGACGCGTCAATTTGTCGCATTTGGTCAAGAGCGTGTGGATCGGCTTGCCGGTCGGCGCGAACCACTCGATCATGCGGCGGTCCAGATCGGTCAGCGGGCGGCGTGAATCCATCATCAGGATCATGCCGCGCAATTGCGAGCGCGATTGCAGGTAGGTGGACAGCAGCGCTTCCCAGTGTGCCTTGGCCGCGCCCGGCACTTCCGCATAGCCGTAACCCGGCAGATCGACCAGGTGCGCGGTCGGCTCGTCCGCCTTGCCCACCGAAAAGTAATTGATATGCTGCGTGCGTCCCGGCGTCTTACTGGCGAAGGCCAATCGCTTCTGATTGCACAGAATATTAATGGCCGTCGACTTGCCTGCGTTCGAGCGTCCCGCAAAGGCGATCTCGGGTTGCGAAGTGGCCGGCAGATCACGCAAGTGATTGACGGTCGTGAAAAAGCGGGATTGGTGGAGCAGGAAGGACATGATCAGGCCAGGATTCGAGACGCCGGGGAACCCGGAGTGGGGACGGGTCAAGCCCGACTGGCGTCTTAGCGATTAGCGAGTTATTGTACAATACGATGGTTTACTGAAAACCTGAGGGGGCCAGCCCACGTGCCTTGGCGGCTCCTGGCGGTCACTCGGTCGCCGTCGTATTTTGCAAAACCTTCAAGAAAAACGCCGGGCCTGGCGCGAAGCGGCAGGTTTGGGGGCGCTCTAAAAATCCCACAAGACGAGACAGGGTGTGCGAATGAATCGACTGAGCAAGACTCTGATGGTGCTTCATGTAGCGGCAGGTCTTTCAGGTTTGGCAATTCAGGCACGAGCAGCAGAACCGGCAAAGCCGGACGTCAATCGGGGGCAGGCAATCGCGGTGCAGGTGTGCGCGTCGTGTCACGGGGCAGACGGCAACAGTGCCGGCGGCGCGTATCCGAAGCTGGCGGGCCAGCACCCTGAGTATCTCGTCAAGCAACTCAAGGACTTCAAGACCCAGCCGGGCGCCAAGCAGCCAGCGCGCAACAATGCGATCATGGCGGGCATGGCGGCGGCACTGTCTGATCAGGATATGGTCAACGTCGCAGCTTATTTCGCGGCGCAGACCCCGAAGCCGGGCTACGCGCACAACAAGGACACCGTGCCGCTCGGCCAGAAGATTTATCGCGGCGGCATTGCCGACAAGGGCGTGCCGGCGTGCGCAAGCTGCCACGGGCCGACCGGGCAAGGGATTCCGTCGCAGTATCCACGGCTGTCGGGGCAGTGGGCGGAATACACGGTGGCGCAGTTGACCGCGTTCACGCAAGGTCCTGGCGCACGTAACAACAACGAGGCGATGCATGCTATTGCAACGCGTCTGTCGGACAGCGAGATCAAGGCTGTAGCCGATTACATCGCGGGCTTGCACTAGGAAGCCCGCAGGCAAGTGCAACCGGCCCGGCGAGGCCGGTAAAAAACAAGAAAAGGGTGAGGGCGTCGTGCCTACGACAGCCCTTCACCCTTTTTTGCTGTTCAGTCGGAGTATGAATGAGCGTCACCACGTCGGGTTTGCAGTCGAAGTCGGGCAATCGCGTCATGCGCAGCGTCGTCGAAGTCTTGAGTTCGATGCGTTTTGCCATTTCGTTGCTCGTGATTCTGTCGATCGCCAGCATCATCGGCACCGTCCTCACGCAGGACGATCCGTATCCCAACTACGTCAATCAGTTCGGCCCGTTCTGGGCGGACATCTTCCGCTCGTTGAGCCTGTACACGGTGTACAGCTCGTGGTGGTTCATGCTGATTCTCGGCTTCCTGATGGTGTCGGTGTCGCTGTGCGTGATCCGCAATGCGCCGAAAATGGTCGCCGACGCGAAGAGCTGGAAGGACAGGGTTCGCGAAGGCAGCCTGCGCGCGTTCCATCACAAGGGCGAATTCGCGGTGCATGCCTCCCGCGCGCAGACCGCGACGTTGCTCGCCAAGCTCTCGGCGAAGCTCGGCTACAAGTTCGTCACGCGAGAGTCCGAAGGCGCGACCTTGATCGCCGCCAAGCGCGGCGCCTTGACCAAGTTCGGCTACATCTCTGCTCACATTGCGATCGTGGTGATCTGTCTCGGCGGCCTGCTGGACAGCAATCTGCCGATCAAGCTGCAAATGTGGCTGTTCGACAAGTCGCCGATCCGCGCCAACACGGTGATCAACGACATCAC
The DNA here is from genome assembly GCF_046026985.1 of Paraburkholderia sp. RL18-101-BIB-B. NCBI lineage: Bacteria > Pseudomonadati > Pseudomonadota > Betaproteobacteria > Burkholderiales > Burkholderiaceae > Paraburkholderia > Paraburkholderia sp. RL18-101-BIB-B. The sequence goes on along the minus strand of NZ_JARESV010000017.1, from coordinate 125,072 downwards.
GCCGGACCATCGCCTGTCACAGTCCAATCCGACGTTCCGCGGCTACGCGTGGGTGCCGGAAGGCCAGCACGTGTCCACGGCGATCCTCAACCAGCCGGACGGCTCGCTGATTCAGGACCTGCCGTTTTCGATCGAACTGAACAAGTTCATCGTCGATTACTACTCGACGGGCATGCCGAAGCTGTTCGCGAGCGACATCGTGGTGGTGGATCACAAGACCGGCGCGCGCGTTCCGGCGCGAGTCGAAGTGAACAAGCCGTTCACCTACGACGGCGTATCGATTTATCAGTCGAGCTTCCAGGACGGCGGCTCGCAGATGCAGATGACGGCCTACCCGATGAGCGGTGCAAGCGCGAAGACCGCACCGTTCGGCGGCACGATCGGCGGCAATGCGCCGTTGGGCACGGCCACGCCGCTCGCCGACGGCCAGACGGTCGAATTCACCGATTTCCGCGCGATCAACGTCGAAAACATCCAGAACGGCAGCGGCCAGACCGACGCCCGCGGCGTCGCGGCGCAGCGCACGTTGAAGGAAGCGTTCGACGAGCGCCTCGGCTCCGGCGCGAAGACCTCGAAGCCGCTCGATCTGCACAACGTCGGCCCATCGGTGCAATACAAGGTGCGCGACAAGGACGGCCAGGCGCGCGAGTACAACAACTACATGCTGCCGGTCGACGTATCCGGCGAAAAGATGTTCCTCGCCGGCATGCGCGTGAATCCGGACGATCCGTTCCGCTACCTGCGCATTCCCGCTGACAACGGCGGCACCGTCAAGGAATGGATGAACCTGCGCGCCACGCTCGAAGATCCGGCCATGCGCGCCTCGGCGGCTCACCGTTTCGCGCTGCGCTCGGTGCCCGGTTCGAACGCGGAATTGCAACAGCATCTCGAAGAAAGCGCGCTGCGGGTGCTGACCCTTTTTGCGGGTGCGGACAACGGCATCAAGATGCCGAACGGCCAGACGGTCGGCGGCTTCCAGGCTATTGCCGGTTTTATCGACCATTCGGTGCCGAAGGGCGAGCAGGAAAAGGCCGCCGGCCTGCTGTTGCGCATGCTGGAAGGCGCGACGTGGGACCTGTATCAACTGTCCCGCCAGCAACTCGGCGAGCCCGAGGCGCCGGCCAATCCGGACGCCAGCCGCTTCATCCAAAGCTCGATCAACGCGATATCCGACAGCTTTTTGTATGGATCGCCGGTCTATTTACAGCTTGACTCATTCAAGCAGGTGCAAGCTTCGGTATTTCAGTTGACGCGCGCGCCGGGCAAAAAAGTCGTGTATCTTGGCAGCCTGCTCCTCGTGTTGGGCATCTTTTCGATGTTCTACATCCGTGAACGGCGCCTCTGGTTCTGGCTTAAAGACACCGAGCACGGCACGAACGTCGTGATGGCGATGTCGAGCGCGCGCAAGACGCTCGACTTCGAGAAAGAGTTCGTCCAGACGCGCGACGCAGTAGGCGCCGCGTTGGGCGCCAAACTCGTTGAAGCACCCGACGCCGCCGGCGCCTCCGATAAATCCGGCAACGCCGGCGCGCCGTCCGCAAGCTCACAAGATTCGACCCGGTAAGATCATGGACTTGACTCAGGTTTCCCAATCTCCCTCTTCGCGGCCCCAAAAGGCGCTGGCAGGCGAGTCACTCAACATCGGCGAGTACGACGAACGGCCGTTCCTGAAGCGGCTCGGCATCGTCGACTGGCTGTTTGCCGTCGCGATGGTCGCGGGCGCCGGGTTCGCGCTGTCGCGCTATCACCCGTTCATGAATTACTACGACAAGCTGGTGCTCTGCTGCGCGGTGCCGGTTTTCGTGGTGCTCGGCTGGCGCTGGAAACCGGTGCGTCCGCTGATGGTGGGCATCGCTGCGCTGTCGCTGCTGGCCATCCAGATCTATCACGGCGATCTCAGCCGCGCGGATAACGCCTTCTTCCTCAAGTATTTCCTGTCGAGCCAGTCCGCGATTCTGTGGATGAGCGCGCTCTTCGTGTTCGCCACCGTGTTCTATTGGATCGGCCTGCTGTCGCGCTCGCCGACCGGCGCCGCGATTGGCTCGAAAATGACGTGGGCGGCAGTGGTGATGGGCTTTGTCGGCCTGATGGTGCGCTGGTACGAGTCGTATCTGATCGGCGCGGACGTCGGCCATATTCCTATCTCGAACCTGTACGAAGTGTTCGTGCTGTTCAGCCTGATCACCGCGCTTTTCTATCTGTACTACGAGCAGCACTACAACACCCGTGCGCTTGGCGCGTTCGTGCTGCTGGTGATCAGCGCCGCGGTCGGTTTCCTGATGTGGTACTCGGTGGCGCGCGACGCGCAGCAGATCCAGCCGCTGGTTCCGGCGCTGCAAAGCTGGTGGATGAAGATTCACGTGCCGGCGAACTTCATCGGCTATGGCAGCTTCGCGTTGTCGGCCATGGTGGCTGTCGCGTACCTGTCGAAGGAGCGCGGCGTGCTGGCCGATCGCCTGCCGGCGCTCGAAGTGCTCGACGACGTGATGTACAAGTCGATCGCCGTCGGTTTCGCTTTCTTCACGATCGCGACGATTCTCGGCGCGCTGTGGGCCGCTGAAGCCTGGGGCGGCTACTGGAGCTGGGACCCGAAGGAAACGTGGGCGCTGATCGTCTGGCTGAACTATGCGGCGTGGCTGCACATGCGTCTGATGAAGGGGCTGCGTGGCGCGGTCGCGGCATGGTGGGCGCTGACTGGCCTGCTGGTGACGACCTTCGCCTTCCTCGGCGTCAATATGTTCCTGTCGGGCCTGCATAGTTACGGCAAGCTGTAAGATCTGCCGTTCTGAACTGACTCAAAACCGCCGTGTGCTTCGCACCGGCGGTTTTTTTACGGCCAATGGAATATTGGCTGCCTCCAGAGTGTTCGCCCTGACAGTACCCATGGATGGCTGAAAGACGGACGCCCGGACGAGCGATCATCAATATGGCCCCTTAAGATGCATAGACCGATGGGCCGGCAAGGAGCAGCACGATGTGGATCAAGCGTAGCGACAGAATTCAACTCACTGGCGACGACATTGCGCGCAGCGAAATCACGCCGCAGCGCGTTTTCCAGAACCGGCGGCGCGTGTTGCAGGCGGCCGGCGCGGTGGCGCTCGGCAGTCTGATCGGGGTGAACGGCGAGGCGCTGGCGGCTTATACGTCGCCGGACCCGAAGGCGCAAAAGCTGGCGGCAAAGACCAACGCCAAATTCGTCGCGCTCGACAAGATCACGCCATACAAGGACATCACCACGTACAACAACTTCTACGAGTTCGGCACCGACAAGGCCGATCCCGCGCACAATGCCGGGACGCTGCGGCCGCACCCGTGGAAGGTGAGCGTCGAGGGTGAGATCAAGAATCCGAAGGTCTACGATATCGACGAATTGCTCAAGCTCGCGCCGCTCGAGGAGCGCGTGTACAGGTTGCGTTGCGTCGAAGGCTGGTCGATGGTGATTCCGTGGATCGGCGTGCCGCTCTCGGAGTTGATCAAGCGCGTGCAGCCGACGGGCAATGCCAAATACGTGCAGTTCATCACGCTGGCCGATCCGTCGCAAATGCCCGGACTGTCGACGCCCGTGCTCGATTGGCCGTACTCCGAAGGTTTGCGCATGGACGAAGCGATGAATCCGCTGACGTTGCTGACGATGGGCCTCTACGGCCAGGTGCTGCCCAATCAGAACGGCGCGCCGGTGCGGGTCGTGGTGCCGTGGAAGTATGGCTTCAAGAGCGCGAAGTCGCTGGTGAAGATCCGCTTCCTCGACAAGCAGCCGCCGACCAGCTGGAATACGTACGCATCGAACGAATATGGGTTTTATTCGAACGTGAATCCGAACGTCGATCATCCGCGCTGGAGTCAGGCGACCGAGCGACGCATCGGCGAAGACGGTTTCTTCACGCCCAAGCGCAAGACGTTGATGTTCAACGGCTACGGCGATCAGGTCGCGTCGCTTTATCAGGGCATGGACCTGAAGAAGAATTTTTGAGCGGCGCGAACATGGCTTCCGATACGCAATCCGCTACCCAGGCCGAACGAAAAACGCCGCGCGCACAAGCGTCCGCGTCGGTGGCGGCGAAGCGCCCCGCAGCCGGCGCGCGTTGGATCGTGCCGGCCAAGATCGCGGTGTTTATCGCGGCGTGGTATCCACTCGCGCGCATCGTGCTATTTGGCTTGACCGACCGGCTCGGCGCGAATCCGATCGAGTTCATCACGCGCTCAACGGGTCTCTGGACGCTCGTCTTTCTCTGCATCACGCTGGCCGTGACGCCGTTGCGGCGACTCACCGGCGTCGCCGCGTTCGTGCGTTTTCGGCGGATGCTCGGACTCTATGCGTTCTTCTACGCGACGCTGCATTTCACCACTTACCTGTGGTTCGACAAATGGTTCGATGTCGCGGACATCATCAAGGACATCGGCAAGCGACCGTTTATCACCGTGGGGTTCGCGGCGTTCGTGTTGCTGATCGCATTGGCCGTGACGTCGCCGCGCGCGATGGTGCGCAAGCTCGGGCGTCGCTGGCAGATGTTGCATCGGTCCATCTATGTAATCGGCGCGCTGGCGATCCTGCACTTCTGGTGGATGAAGGCCGGCAAACACGATCTGATCCTGCCGAAGATTTACGGCGCGATCATGTTGGCGTTGCTGGGCTGGCGCTTGATCGTTTGGGCGCGTGACAGGATGTCGAAGACGCGTTGATCTGCGCTGCGCTGACGTAGATCGCGCACAACGGCGACGTAAACACAAAAAGGCGATGCCGCAGTGGCATCGCCTTTTTGATGTTGGGGCAGTTGTTGAAGGTTACGCCGGCAAAACCGTTTCGCCCGCAAACAACTGCTTCACCTCTTCGCGTGCGCGAACCACATGCACCTGTGTACCATCAACCATCACCTCCGCCGCGCGCGGACGTGTGTTGTAGTTCGAGCTCATCACGAAGCCGTATGCGCCGGCCGAGCGGATCGCCAGCAGATCGCCCGGTTCAACCGCCAGCAGACGTTCACGTCCGAGCCAATCGCCGCTCTCGCAAACCGGACCGACCACATCGTATACGTGGGCCGGCACGTCGCGCTCCGCGACCGGGTCGATCCCGTGATACGCCTCGTACATGGCGGGGCGCGCGAGATCGGTCATGGCCGCGTCGACGATGGCGAAATTCTTTTCCGCGCCCGGCTTCAGAAACTCGACGCGCGTGAGCAGCACGCCCGCGTTGCCGACCAGCGAACGGCCCGGCTCGAAATACACTTCGCGATGGCCGTGACCGCGCGCTTCGATGCGATCGAGCACGGTGCGCACGAACTCGCCGATTTCCGGCGGCGTTTCATCGTCGTACGTGATGCCGAGACCGCCGCCCACGTCGATGTGACGAATCTTCACGCCGTCCTGCTCGATCTGCTCGACCAGCTCCAGAACCTTGTCGACCGCGTCGAGATACGGCGCGACTTCGGTGATCTGCGAGCCGATATGGCAGTCGATGCCGACCACTTCGAGATTCGCCATGGCCGCAGCCGCCTGATACGTGGCACGCGCGTCCTCGAATGCGACGCCGAATTTGTTCGACTTCAGGCCGGTGGAAATATACGGATGCGTCTTCGCGTCGACGTCAGGATTCACGCGCAGCGAAACGGGCGCTTTCTTGCCCATTTCCGCGGCAACCGCATTCAGGCGATCGAGCTCGGGAATCGATTCGACGTTGAAGCATTTCACGCCGGCCGCGAGCGCGTCGCGCATTTCGTCCGCGTTCTTGCCGACGCCGGAAAACACGGTGTTTTCCGCTTTGCCGCCGGCAGCCAACACACGCGCCAGCTCGCCGCCCGACACGATGTCGAAGCCGGCGCCCAGGCGCGCGAACACGTTCAGCACAGCGAGGTTGCTATTGGCCTTCACGGCGACATGCACACTCGCGCGACGCCCGGCGCAAGCACCCGCGTAGGCGTTCCACGCCTCGGTGAGCGCGGCGCGCGAATACACGTACAGCGGCGTGCCGAACTGCTCGGCGAGGGAGACGGCGGACACGCCTTCGGCGTGCAGCACGCCGTCGACGTAGTCAAATGCGGATCGAGTCATGCGAAAGTCTTATTGAACAGGTGTGGCGGCGGAAGCAGGCAGCGGAGCCGCCGTAGCTGATGCAGCGGAGGCGGGCGGCGTGGCGAGTTCGTTTTCCGGCGCCAACGAAAGCGGTGTGCCGGAGGTATCGGGGACGGTGCTCATGTCGGTGGATGTTGCCGAGGCGGGTTGCGCAACGTTCGGCGGCGTTTGCGTGCGATCGATCGGCTTGGCCGGTAGCGGCGGCACGGTGGGCAAATAGAGCGAACCGCGTTGTCCGCAGCCGGCAAGTGCACAACCTGCGAGAATGGCTAAAACCGCTACAATCGCGCGGCCGGGCGCCGCCGCGCGCATCCGAGATACGACTCGCATGACTGTCCCTGAATAAATAATCGATGGAGTTTAGCATGTCCGATAGTGAATACCTGACCCGCGCGGAAGCCGCGCTAGCCGCCATCGAACGCGCGCTCGACGACACGGATGCCGACATCGAACTGGAGCGCAGCGGCAACGTCCTGACCCTCGAATTCGAGAACCGCTCGAAGATCATCGTCAACCTGCAGCCACCTATGAGCGAGATCTGGATCGCCGCGAAAGCGGGTGGTTTCCATTTCCGTTTCGTCGACGGCGAATGGCGCGACACGCGCAGCGGCACGGAGTTTTTCGCCGCGCTGTCGGAGTACGCGACGCAGCAAGCGGGCGAGCCGGTTCACTTCGAAGCGTAAGACCCGCCGGTCGGGTGAGGGCCGCCAACGCGGCCGAGTTGATTACCCGAACCGCACAAAAAACGGCCGCGCATTTAGCGCGGCCGTTTTGCTTTCTGCGGGACTTCGGGCGGAGCGTCAGTGTCCGCGGAACAGATTCATGATGTCCTGCTTCTCCTGCTCGCCGACCTGCTCGGGCGCGGCGGCCGACGCGCCGCTCGCCTCGGCGTCCAGCGCCGCCTGACTGATGCCGACCGTAGCGATGAAACCATGCCCCGGCGTGAAGTCGTCGAAATAAAGCTCCGAGCCGACTTCAGTCACGTCATCGGGCATCGGCATCTTGTACTCCGGCACGCCCTTGAGCGCACGCCCCATGTATTCGACCCACACGGGTAGCGCGAGGCCGCCGCCGGTTTCCTTGTCGCCGAGACTGCGCGGGTTGTCGTAGCCGATCCACGCAATGGCCGTGAGCGTGTGCTGATAACCGGCGAACCACGCGTCGCGCGAATCATTGGTCGTGCCCGTCTTGCCGGCGAGGTCAGTGCGTTTCAGTACGTTGGTCTTCGCGCCCGTGCCGCGTTGCGCCACGCTTTGCAGCAGGCTGTTCATCACGTACGCATTGCGCGGCTCGATCGCGTGCGGCGCGCTTTGCGCGGCCACGAGCGGTTGTGCGTGCGCGACCACCATGCCGCGCTGATCGGTGACTTCGGCGATCAGATACGGATTGATCCGATAGCCGCCGTTGGCGAATACCGAGAACGCGCCCGCCATCTGCAACGGCGTGACGAGACCGGCGCCCAGCGCCATCGGCAGATAGGCCGGATGGCGATCCGCGTCGAAGCCGAAACGCGTGATGTACTGCTGCGCGTACTTCGTGCCGATCTGGTTCAGGATACGAATCGACACCAGGTTCTTCGAGCGTTGCAACGCGGTGCGCATGGTCATCGGGCCGTCGAAGCCGCCGCCGTAGTTCTTCGGCTCCCACGCCTGGCCGCCTGTTTCAGCCGCGCTGAAGAAGAGCGGCGCGTCGTTGATCACGGTTGCCGGCCCAAGCCCCTTTTCGAGCGACGCCGAATAGATAAACGGCTTGAAGCTCGATCCCGGCTGACGCCACGCCTGAGTCACGTGATTGAACTTGTTCTTGTTGAAGTCGAAACCGCCGACCAGTGCGCGAATCGCGCCATCTTGCGGGATGACCGAAACGAACGCGCCTTCCACTTGCGGTAATTGCGTGATCGACCAGTTGCCGTCGTCGTTCTTGACGAGCCGGATGATCGCGCCGGGCCGCACGCGTTGATTCGGCTGCGCGCGCGGACCGAGCGCAAACTGCGCGAAGCGCAGGCCGTCGCCCTGGATCGTCGCGACATTGCCGTCGATGAAAGCGGCCTGCACCTGCTTCGGACTCGCCGAGGTGACCACGGCGGCAATGATCTCGCCGTTGTCCGGGTGTTCGAGCAGCGCGTCGTCGATGGCCTGCTCGCGATCATCGGCGTCGGTCGGCAGATCGATGAACGCCTCCGGACCACGATAACCGTGGCGCCGTTCGTAGTCCATCAGACCTTTGCGCAGCGCCCGGTATGCGACGTCCTGATCCGCCGAATCGATCGTGGTCACCACGTTCAGACCGCGCGTATAGGCTTCTTCGCGGTACTGCGCGTACATCATCTGACGCACCATTTCCGCGACGTATTCCGCGTGCACGCTGAATTCCTTGCCCGCGCCCTTGACCACGAGCGGCTGTTTGCTCGCTTCGTCGTATTGTTCCTGGGTGATGTAGTGCAACTCGTACATGCGTTGCAGGATGTACTCCTGACGCACCTTCGCACGCTTCGGATTGACGACCGGGTTATACGCGGACGGCGCCTTCGGCAAGCCGGCCAGCATGGCCGATTCCGCCAGCGTCAGATCCTTCAGATCCTTGCCGAAGTACACCCGCGCCGCGCTCGCGAAACCGTAGGCGCGCTGGCCGAGATAGATCTGATTCATATACACCTCAAGAATCTGATCTTTGGACAGCTTCGACTCGATCTTGTACGCCAGCAGCATCTCGTAGATCTTGCGCGTGTAGGTCTTCTCGCTGGAAAGGAAGAAGTTGCGCGCCACCTGCATGGTGATCGTGCTTGCGCCCTGCGTGGCGTGGCCATTGGTCAGCGCGACGAAGCCCGCGCGCGCGATGCCCGTGAGGTCGACGCCGCCGTGATCGTAGAAGCGCGCGTCTTCGATGGCGAGAATCGCCTTCTTCAGATGATCGGGCACGTCCTGGATATGGACGATGTCGCGCCGTTCTTCGCCGAATTCGCCGATCAGCACATGGTCGGCCGTATAGATGCGCAGCGGCACCTTCGGCCGGTAGTCGGTCAACGCATCGAGCGACGGCAGATTGGGCGTGGCGACGACAAGCGCATAGCCGAGCACCAGCAGCACGCACAGAATGCCTGCGACGATCAGACCCACGAAGCCCAGGATGAGCTTCAGCCACAGCGGGCGTTTGCGCTTCTGCGGCGCGGGCGGCGGGGACGTAGGAGACGTGGATTGCATATAGGCACCAAAAAACAGTCCCGCGATTATAGCCGCCTCGCTTTTCAGCTTTCGGCATGCTTACTGACACTTATTGGCAAGTCTGCGCGCCGCGCGGGAATGACTTCACTGTAGCCGCTTTGATGGCATACAGGACGTGCGTTGCTCAACGTTAGCCATTTGGCTGAGTGTCGCGCGGCGGCGCGGCTACGCACAATTCTTCCTCATCACTCGCGTTCGAATGGTTCGTCGCGTGAGTCAGAGGGAGGGCGTCATGGCGTTGAAAAGATCTTGGCTTCAGGCAGTGCAACCCGGTGCGCAGCGTTTTGCTGCGGGGATCGATGTCGGCTCGCAGACCGTGCGTCTGATCGTGCTGAGTCAGCGCGTGCGTTCACCCGGCGCGTTGCATATCGAATATGTGAGCACCGTTCCGCTTGCCGCCGGTGCTATGGTTGGTAGTGAGATCGCCGACCGGCACGCGGTGGCGCGTGCGTTGCGCGAGGCGTTCGCCGGTCTGCCGCACGCGTGCGCGACACATGCCTTGCGATGCGCGATGGCGCTGCCCGCGTCGGCCACCATGACCACCACGGTGCCGCTCACGCGGCTTGCCGCGCAGAGCGGTTGCGGGGAAGACGGCGGGCATCAACTGGCCGAACTGGAGCCGGCGGTGATGAGCGAGGTCGAGCGCATTGCCGGCCTCGAGCGGCATGCTCTCGCCGTCGACTGGTATCTCGACGAAACGTATTCGCCGGTCCGCTCCGTGACCATTGCCGCTACCGCGCGGCAACATCTCGAAGCGCGAATCGAATGCGCGGCGATTGCGGGTATCTCGCTCACCGTCATCGACGGCGAGCCGCATGCGGCGCTGCGCGCCATGCGCTACGCGGCGAGTTACGAGCTCGATCCGCACGAGCCGTATGTCGCGTTGTGGATCGGTACGGACGGCGTGTATGGCTGGCGGATCGTCGACGACGTCATCTGCTGCGAAATGCGCTATCCCGCACCGGAACACGCCGATCTCGCGGATGCGTTGCGCGACCTGGCCCAAGGCCCGGAACTCGACTGCGCGTTATTGAGCGGCGAGGTCGATCTGCTCGACGGTGTGGGTTTCTCGAGCGCGGATATCGCCGACGTGTTGAGCTGCGCAGTGCTGCCGTTCGAATGCGCGGCGCTGGGCGGTCTCGTCCGGCCGTTGGACGATTCGCTGTTGCACGAACCGTCCGGTGCGGTCGCGTTCGGGCTTGCGTTACGCGGGGTGCTCGAATGACGGGCGGCCTGTTGCACGCAACGGCCTCTAACACCCGAGCGCCGGTACTCGGCACGCGCTTCGCGCGGTCGTGGCTCGGCGGTTTCAATCTGCTCCCGTACCGGCAAACCAACGCGCGGCTCGCGCGCCGACGGCGCGTGCTCGAATGGGTTGCCGCGGTCTGCGCCGGTTGCGCCGCCGTTTTCGCATTGGGCGGTTGGCAGGTAATCGAGAGAGCGCGGCTCGATGCGCAGCGCGTGTCGATCGAACACACGCTCACGCAACTGTCGGCACCGCTCGCGGAGCACGCGGCGTTGCTGCGCGCGCGAGACGAACAGCGTCGCGACGTCGCACGCGCAAAGAGCGCGTCTGAGCCGCTCACGCATCTGCGCGACCTGCTCGACGCGCTGAGTTTCGAACCGGGCGACGGCGTGGTGCTGCAGCAGTTGCGCCACCGCGAGGACGAGACCGAGTTGCTGGCGTCATCGCGTGGACATCTCGCCTCGGCCGAGTGGCTCAAGCGGCTGAGTGCGATCCGTGGCGTGAAGGGGGCGGAGGTGAGTGATCTGCATCGTTCGGTTTCACGCGGCGGTGCGGCTGCTGCGCAGGCGAGCGTTGCCGGTCCGATCGAATTCGGTGCGCATCTGCGGTGGAACGAGCCGGCGCAGAAAGCGGCTCGCCCGGCTGGGTCCACAACGCAGCGTCCTGTGAAGCCGGAACAATCAAGAGGTGCGAAATGAGTACGATCTTTGTGGAGTTCGGCGGCGCGGCAAACGCGCGCCTTTCCCTTTCCCATTGGATGAAGCGCGTGCACTTGCCGCTCGATGCATGGAGCCGGCGTCGTCGCTGGGTGGTCGCGTTGCTGATCGCGGCATTGGTGTTCGGTCTTGGCGCGCATGGCTGGGTCGTGGCCGATCTCGGTGGTGTCGAAGCGAGCCGCACTGCGTTGGAAGCCAGTAGCTTGCATCTCGCGAACGCGCGGCGCGCGCTTGCGCAATTGCCCGCGCTGCGCCGTGATGCCGCCGCCGCGCCGGTTGCTGCTTCGACCACGAGCACTTCCGCGTCGTGGAGTTCCGCCGACGACCTGCGCATCGTCTCCGAACTGGCCGCGCAAAATAACGTCGCGTTGCTGGCGGTGGAACCCGGCGTGGTCAGCGGCGCGGGCGTTGAAAGCATGCGCCCGCTGCAACTGACCGCGCGTACGGACTTCGTTCACCTGATGGCATTTTTGCGCGGACTGTCCGATCTGCCGGTGCTGATCGTGCCGGTCGATGTGACCGTCAAGCGTGATGCCGCGGCGTTGTCGGTGAGCGCTACGCTGCAAGTGTTCGACGCGCTGCGGCCGGCGCCATCGACAACCTCCGCGGATGCATTCGCCGACGACAGCCTCGACTCCGACGACGATGAAGACATCGTTTTCTTCGATCCGTTTTCACAGCCGCAGATGCAGGCTGCCGGCGATCTGCCCGATGTCTCGCAACTACGTCTGGTCGGATTGCTGAGCGATCGTACGCGCGGGCTGGCCTTGCTCGATACACCGGACGGCGTGGCAACCGTCGAGTCCGGAGAGCGGATCGGCGCCGAGCGAGTCACGAAGCTGGACGCGTCCGGCATCACGCTCGCGAAGGACGGTGCGACACGCACGCTGGCGATGACGGAGGCTTCCTGATGAGACTGGTGAAGCCCTTTCCCTTTACATTGTCGAGCGTCGATACACGTGCGTCGCCTCGCCTCAAGGTGTGTCTCGGCCTGTATTTAAGCGCGGCGCTCGGCGCCAGCGTCACGCAGGCGTCGACTCCACCACTGCCGCCGTTGCCTGCCTACATGCCGCTCGGCGACGCGGTATCGCCGCGCGACGCTTCGTACAGCGGCACACCGCCGCTGCCACGTGATGTTTCGGCCGAAGAGCCCAACCCGTTTCGTCAAGATTCAACAGACGATCCAGAGGCATCGCGCGGGAGCACTGCGGCGGCCAACGCCGGCACGGACGAGCGTGCCGACGCCGCTGCAACGCAATCCGCGGCTCCGGATCTCGGCGATGCCGACGCCGACGGCTCCGTCCCGCTGCGAAGGCAATCCGCCGCTCCGGCTCGCGCCGAAGCCGCCGGCACCGCCGCGCTCGAAGGTCCGCCGGTGCCGCTGCCACCGCTCGCCCGTCTGAGCAACGCGCCACGCAGCGCCGCCGACGCAGCCCTCGCGCCCGACGACAAACCGATCTCGCTGAATTTCCAGCGTGCCGAACTCGGCGCCGTCCTCAATGCGTTCGCCAAGTTCACCGGGCTGAACATCGTCGCGAGCGAAAGAGTGCGCGGCGCGGTCTCACTGAAGCTCGACAAAGTGCCGTGGCGCACTGCCTTCGACACCTTGCTCGACGTCAACGGCCTGGCGATGGAGCGCCACGGCAACGTGATCTGGGTCGCGCCGCTTGCGGATCTGGCGGCGCGCGAGCGGCAGCGCTTCGAAGCGCACGCCCGAGCCGCCGATCTCGAGCCGCTCGCGAGCCGCACGTTTGAACTGCATTACGCGCATGCCGAGGACGTCAGACGCCTGCTGACCGGTTCGGGCGCACAACGCGTCTTGTCCAAGCGCGGTGCCGCGACTGCCGATCCGCGCACCAATCTGCTGTTCGTGACCGATCTCGAAGGGCGCCTCGCGCAGATTGCGGCGCTGCTCGCTTCCGTCGACCGGCCAACGCGCCAGGTGTTGATCGAAGCGCGTATCGTCGAAGGCGAACATGGTTTTTCGCGCAATCTCGGCGTGAAGCTCTCCATGGCGGCCACGAACGCTGATGGCACCGCGAAAGGCTTGACCGGCGCCGGCTACGATCTGTCGGCCCGCCCGATTTCCGGCTTCGACGCCGCGACCGCCGGCCTGACCCTGTTCGCCGCCGGCGCGACGCGGCTGCTGAACATCGAGCTGAGCGCGCTCGAAGCGCAGGGCCGCGGCGAAATCGTCTCGAGTCCGCGCGTGGTCACGGCCGACCGGATGAAGGCGGTGGTCGAGCAGGGCACCGAGCTGCCGTATCAGGCGAAAGTGGGGCAGGGCGTGTCGGGCGTGCAGTTTCGCCGCGCCACGCTCAAACTGGAGGTCGAGCCGCAGATCATGCCGGACGGCCGTGTGGTGCTGGACCTCGACGTCGCCAAGGACAGCGTCGGCGAACAGACCGACGCCGGGCCCGCGATCAACACCAAGCACGTGCAAACGCGCGTCGAGGTCGAGGATGGTGGTACGGTGTCGATCGGCGGAATTTATGCGACCGACGACCGGGACGATGTGACGCGGGTCCCGGTCCTGGGCAAAATACCGGTTTTAGGTGCGCTTTTCCGCCATCGGGCTCATCGCGACCAGCGCAGCGAACTGGCTGTTTTCATCACGCCGCGCGTCGTTCAGACAAATTAGGGGCATGCTGCCGCCGCTTGCGAGCGGGGGCGCGCAGGCTCGACAAGGCAGCCGCTTTGCCAGTAAGCTGCGGCACGAACCATACCGGATTAGCCAGAGGACACCGTTGCAAGCGCGGGACGCACACGCCAATGTATTTTTTGTAGGGCTCATGGGGGCAGGGAAAACCACCGTGGGCCGGGCCATTGCGCGCCGTCTCGATCGCCCGTTCTTCGATTCCGACCATGAAATCGAGGCGCGCACGGGCGCGCGCATCCCGGTGATCTTCGAGCTGGAGGGCGAAGCGGGCTTCCGCGAGCGCGAAGCCAGCGTGATTTCCGACCTCACGGGGCGCGACAATATCGTGCTCGCGACCGGCGGCGGCGCGATACTGCGGCCGGAAAATCGCGAAGCACTGCAGAATCGCGGAGTGGTCATCTACCTGCGCGCCAATCCGCACGACCTTTGGCTGCGCACGCGGCGCGACAAGAATCGCCCGCTTTTGCAGACCGAAGACCCCAAAGCGCGTCTCGAAGCACTCTATGAAGTGCGCGACCCGTTGTACCGGGAGTGCGCGCATTTCGTGATCGAAACCGGCCGGCCTTCGGTCAACGGACTCGTCAACATGGTTCTGATGCAGCTCGAGATGGCCGGCGTCGCCAAACATCCTGCGTCATAATGGACCGTATGATTACCGTCAACGTCGAACTGGGCGAACGCGCCTACCCCATCCATATCGGTGCCGATCTGATTGGCCAGACGGCGCTGTTCGCGCCGCATATCGCCGGCAGCTCGGTCACCATCGTCACCAACGCCACCGTCGAGCCGCTGTATGGCGACAAGCTGCGCGCCGCGCTGGCGCCGCTCGGCAAGCAGGTATCCACGGTCGTGTTGCCGGACGGCGAGGCGTACAAGAACCTCGAAACCCTGAACCTGATTTTCGACGCGCTGCTCGGCGGCCGCGCCGATCGCAAGACCACGTTGATCGCATTGGGCGGCGGCGTGATCGGCGACATGACGGGTTTTGCGGCCGCCTGCTACATGCGCGGCGTGCCGTTCATTCAGGTGCCGACCACGTTGCTGTCGCAGGTCGATTCTTCGGTGGGCGGCAAGACGGGCATCAATCACCCGCTTGGCAAGAACATGATCGGCGCGTTCTACCAGCCGCAGGCCGTGATCGCCGACATCGGCGCGCTGCGCACGCTGCCGGCGCGAGAACTCGCGGCGGGCGTCGCCGAAGTGATCAAGACGGGCGCCATCGCCGACGCGGGTTTCTTTAGCTGGATCGAAGCCAATATCGAAGCATTGAACCGCTGCGAACCCGAAGCGCTAGCTGAGGCGGTCAAGCGGTCTTGCGAAATCAAGGCGTCGGTGGTCGCGCAGGACGAACGCGAAGGCGGACTGCGCGCCATTCTCAATTTCGGTCACACCTTCGGCCATGCGATCGAAGCCGGCCTCGGCTACGGCGAATGGCTGCACGGCGAGGCGGTCGGCTGCGGAATGGTGATGGCGGCGGATCTGTCCGTGCGCTTGGGCTATCTCGACGAGGCCGCACGCAAGCGCTTGGTCGACGTGATCGTCGCCGCGCATTTGCCGACGCGGGCGCCCGCTCTTGGCGACTCGCGCTATGTCGAACTCATGCGGGTCGACAAGAAGGCGGAAGCCGGCGCGATCAAATTCATTCTGCTGAAGCGTTTCGGTGAGACGCTGATCACCCAGGCGCCCGACGCCGAGGTGCACGCCACGCTGGCCGCCGCCGTCTGAGTCTCGCGGGGCATCCAGCAACGCAACACGCACCAGCGTCACGAGGCGCCGCCCATGTTTCGGAGAACCCGGTGACTGACAGGCGCAGCGACGATGTAAAGCATGACCCGGTGGCAGGCGCGTCGACGATCGGCGTGCGTTCGCAGGAAGCACTCGAAGCGCACCTCGCGCCGTACGCGGCGCACTCCGCGCAATCGCGCGGCCGCCGCTATCCGGAAGCCGCGCCCAGCGCGCGCACCGAATTTCAGCGGGACCGCGACCGCATCGTCCATTCGACGGCATTCCGTCGGCTCGAGTACAAAACTCAGGTGTTCGTGAACCACGAGGGCGACCTGTTTCGCACGCGTCTGACGCACAGCCTGGAAGTCGCGCAGATCGCGCGGTCGGTCGCGCGCAATCTGCGGGTGAACGAAGATCTCGTCGAAGCCATTTCGCTCGCCCATGATTTAGGCCATACGCCTTTCGGGCATGCCGGGCAGGACGCGCTCAACGAATGCATGCGCGAGCACGGCGGCTTCGAGCACAATCTGCAGAGCCTGGCGGTGGTCGACGATCTGGAGGAGCACTACGGCGCGTTCAACGGCTTGAACCTTTGCTTCGAAACGCGTGAGGGGATTCTCAAGCACTGCTCGCGCGAGAACGCGCGGCGGCTCGGTGCATTGGGCGAGCGCTTTCTGGAAGGGCGGCAGCCGTCCATCGAGGCACAGATCGCGAATGTCGCCGATGAGATCGCGTACAACAATCACGACGTCGACGACGGCCTACGTTCGGGCCTGCTCACCGTCGAGCAACTCGCCGAAGTGGAGTTGTGGCAAGTGCACTATGAGGCGGCGCGCCGCGATTTTCCGCAGATCGAAGGGCGCCGGCTGATTCACGAAACGGTGCGCCGCATCATCAATACGTTGATCGTCGATCTGATCGACACGACCAAGCTGAATCTGGACCGGCACGCACCGGCGTCGCTGGATGCCGTGCGCTTGTCGCCCGCGCTCGTCGCGCACAGCGACACGATTGCCGCGCAGGCCGCGGCGCTCAAGCGCTTTCTGTTCAAGAACCTGTACCGCCATTACCGCGTGATGCGCATGGCCAACAAGGCACGCCGTGTCGTCGCGGGTCTGTTCGACGCGTTCACGGACGATCCGCGGCTGCTGCCGCCGAGCTACCAGTCGACCGACGCGACGCAGCAACCGCGCCTGATCGCCCACTACATCGCGGGCATGACGGATCGCTACGCGGTCAAGGAATACCAGCGGCTGTTCGTGATCGACGACAACTGAGCAGCGCGGCGCGAGGCTGCGCCGGCACGGACGGCCCGCGAGCCTGCACCAGTGCACGGCGCCGGTTCAGAGCACCTGCAACAACCGCCAGGGCGAGGGCGCGCCCCGCGCTGTAGCCGTCTTAACGCAGCCGCGACGCGAACAACGCGCCCGCAATCAACGCGACGCCGCCGACGATCGCAATCGTCTGCCACGGATTCTCATGCACGTAATCGTCGGCATCGGCGATCGCGACTTCGGCGCGTTCGCGCACGGCTTCGCGCGTGTCGTTCAAGCGGGCGCGCGCGACCTCGAGTTGTTTGCGAAGTTTGCTGCGCAACGCCACCGCGTCGGCCTGGGTGCCGTCCGCCAGCGTGGATTCGAGTTCCGACATTAGCGTGCGCAGTTCGCCTGCGATATCTTCGGCCGCGTGGCGGCTGTGGCGAGCGATACGCCGCGCACGGCGGCTGGTGCTGGTCCAGGATTCGCCGAGGGCGTCTCGCGTATTCGGAAGTGCAGTCATGGTCGCTCCGTCGATGAGGTGAAAGGGTCCCGCGCGTTGTCAGGAAGACGCAGATTCACGTCCCGACGCGGGAAACACCATGCGAATGCAACTTCGGTGCCAAACCCGAGAGGCCCCACCAATCGTGGTTTGGACGCGGATTCGTCAGCACATATTGCACTGGCTGACGCGAATCCGGGTCAAATTTACAACGCTGACAGCCGGTCGGCGCGTGGCTTCCACGAGCGCCGAAGTGGGAGCCATGAAGCGCCCACAAAAATAAAAACGCCGCCATTGGATGTATGACGGCGTTGTCCAAGCCACGAAAATTCGACTACCCTAACTCTACGGCCCCTAATTTTCTCGAAGCGTTAGAAACGGTAACCGATGTTGACGTAGGTAACGATCGGGTTCAGCTTGATCTTGGTTTCAGATTGCACGTTCAGCGTGCCGACCGGCGTGTTCGCCGCGGTATTCAGCTTGGCAGTCGTGCTGAGCGGCAGGTAGGAAACGGAAAGGCCGGCGAACCAGTGCTGGTTGAAGGCGTAAGTGAAGCCGGCATTAAACACCGGCTCCCACGAACTATCCGTAGTGACGCTGGTCGGACCATGCAGTACGTTTGCCTCGAATGCGCTGTTGGTGATCTTTTCGTCGGTGAACCAGATGCGGCTCACGCCAACGCCGAGATACGGGCGGAAAGCAGCAGTCGGGGCGTTGAAGTAGTACTTGAACAGCAGAGTCGGGCTCCACTGTTTTGCCTGGCCCAGCTTGCCGAATTGGGCGAGGCTGCCCGAGCCTTCCAGGTCGAACGAAGGCGGGACGCCAATCACGAACTCGGCTGCGATGTGATCGGTGACGAAGTAGCCGGCAGTGAAGCCGATTGTGTCGGCGGAACTGAGTGTTGCACCGGTGTTGGCTTCGGTGATGTTGGTCGGGCTGCCGCCGATGCTTGTCACCTTCAACGGTTCGCTGCTCGATTGAGGCGCTAGATGGAACCAGCCTGATGTGACGAAAAAGCTACCGGCCGATTGCGCATGCGCTGCCGTTGTCATGCAGGCTAGCGCCGCGATCCCCGTTACGGCCTGTTTTAATTTCATATGTGCTCCTCCAAAAAAGGCCCGCTCATTATGACTACAACGTTTGAAACAAACCATACGCGGCGGTTAGAGCTTTCTCCCTAAGCTCCGCGCGGTTTCTGGCTTTGCCGCGCCGCGCCGAACCTTTGGCGCATGCGGTTCTTCGGACCTTCGGGTATGTACCAACGCGACTATCGGATACTCCAGCATGGCACGGCTTGCACGTCTCTATGTCCCTGACCAGCCGCAGCACGTCATCCTCCGCGGGCTCGATCAGCAGCCCGCATTCGTCGACGACCAGGACTACGAGCTCTTCATCGATTGTTTGAAAGCGGCTTCTCGCGACCATCACTTATCCATCCACGCCTATGCGTTGATGCCAGGCGCGGTGCAACTGCTCGTCACGCCCACCGAGGAGTCGAGTCTGCCCAAGGCGATGCAGGCGGTCGGGCGCCGCTACGTGGCGCACTTCAACCGGCGTTACGCGCGCCGCGGCACCTTGTGGGAAGGCCGCTACCGCGCCACGGTGATCGAAGGCGAGCGCTACTTCCTGCTGGCGAGCCGCGTCGTCGAGATGTGCCCGGTGCGCGCGGGGCTCGTGAGCGCGCCGGAAGACTACCGCTGGTCGAGCTACCGCCATCACATCGGCCTCACGCTCGACAGCCTGATTACCGACCACCCGCTGTACTGGTCGCTCGGCAATACGCCGTTCGAACGACAGCGTGCGTACCGCGAACTGTGCGAGCAGCCGCTCGACGAACGCGAAGCCAGCCAGCTTCAACAGGCCACACTGAAGGGCTGGGTTTTGGGGAGCGATAAATACCGTGAATGGGCGGCACGGGCCGCCAACCGACGTGTGTCGCCGCTGCCACGCGGACGGCCGCGCAAGGTGCGCGAGACGCCGCAGCAGCAATAAAGCGTTTCGCATCAAAGGGCTGCATCGAAACGGCATCTTCGCATGCCGTTTTCTTTTGCACGATTTTGATATGGCACCAATAAAAATAAGGTGCAATGCACCAACTTGATAATTGGGGTTCGATGATCACGTTTTATTTGCTATTCCATTGATTCGTCGCGTATATTCCGAATTCCGGCGCTTTTTGACGCGCGTAGCATCGGGCGTTGAGCGCGCCGTCGCGGTTGTGAATCGCACTGCGGCAATAGAAAAAATGGTTTAACGGCCTGTCCGGCCCCTCACAGACGGTGTCCCCATGAACGACCACCAGCAACCGACTCATCCGGTTCCCGCCGCACAAGGTCTGTACGACCCGCAAAACGAGCACGACGCCTGTGGCGTCGGCTTTGTCGCACACATCAAGGGCAAGAAAAGCCACGAGATCATCGAGCAGGGCCTGAAGATTCTCGAGAACCTCGACCACCGGGGCGCCGTCGGCGCCGATCCGCTGATGGGCGACGGCGCGGGCATCCTGATCCAGATTCCGGACGGCTTCTATCGCGAGGAAATGGCCAAGCAGGGCGTAGTGCTGCCGCCGCACGGCGAGTACGGCGTCGGCATGGTCTTCCTGCCGAAGGAACACGCGTCGCGTCTCGCTTGCGAACAGGAGCTGGAGCGCACGGTGAAGGCCGAGGGCCAGGTCGTGCTGGGCTGGCGCGACGTGCCGGTCGACCACACCATGCCGATCTCGCCCACCGTCAAGGCGAGCGAGCCGCTGATCCGCCAGATCTTCATCGGCCGCGGCAAGGACATCATGGTGACGGACGCGCTCGAGCGGAAGCTGTATGTGATCCGCAAGACCGCGAGCCACCGCATCCAGGCGCTCAAGCTCAAGCACGGCAAGGAATACTTCGTGCCGTCGTGCTCGGCGCGCACGGTCGTCTACAAGGGCCTGCTGCTGGCCGGCCAGGTCGGCGTGTATTACCGCGACCTGCAGGACGAGCGCACGGTGTCGGCGCTGGCGCTGGTGCACCAACGCTTCTCGACCAACACGTTCCCGGCGTGGGAACTGGCTCACCCGTACCGCATGATCGCCCACAACGGCGAAATCAACACGGTGAAGGGCAACGTCAACTGGCTGAACGCGCGAACCGGCGCAATCGCGTCGCACGTGCTCGGCGACGATCTGCCGAAGCTCTGGCCGCTGATCTATCCGGGCCAATCGGACACCGCCTCGTTCGACAACTGTCTCGAGCTGCTGGTGATGGCCGGCTACCCGCTCGTCCACGCGATGATGATGATGATCCCGGAAGCCTGGGAACAGCACACGCTGATGGACGACAACCGCCGCGCGTTCTACGAATACCACGCCGCGATGATGGAGCCGTGGGACGGCCCCGCTGCGATCGCCTTCACCGACGGCCGCCAGATCGGCGCCACGCTCGACCGTAACGGCCTGCGTCCGGCGCGCTACATCGTCACGGACGACGACCTGGTCATCATGGCGTCGGAAGCCGGCACGCTGCCTATCCCCGAGTCGAAGATCGTCAAGAAGTGGCGTCTGCAGCCGGGCAAGATGTTCCTGATCGACATGGAACACGGCCGCATCATCGACGACAAGGAACTGAAGGACAACCTCGCGAACGCCAAGCCGTACAAGAGCTGGATCGACGCCGTGCGCATCAAGCTCGACGAAATCGAGCCGAAGGCCGAAGACGTCGTGACGGAGCGCCGCGAAGCCGCTGCTTTGCTGGATCGTCAGCAGGCGTTCGGCTACACGCAGGAAGACCTCAAGTTCCTGATGGCGCCGATGGCGCAAGCCGGCGAAGAAGCCGTCGGCTCGATGGGCAACGACTCGCCGCTGGCGGTCATGTCCAACAAGAACAAGACGCTCTACCACTACTTCAAGCAGCTGTTCGCGCAAGTGACGAACCCGCCGATCGACCCGATCCGCGAAAACATGGTGATGTCGCTGGTGTCGTTCGTCGGTCCGAAGCCGAACCTGCTGGACACGAACAACATCAACCCGCCGATGCGTCTCGAAGTGTCGCAGCCGGTGCTCGACTTCAAGGACATCGCCAAGATCCGCGCGATCGATCAGTACACGGGCGGCAAGTTCAGCTCGTACGAACTGAACATCTGCTATCCGGTGGCGTGGGGCAAGGAAGGCATTGAAGCGCGCCTCGCCTCGCTGTGCGCGGAAGCCGTCGATGCGGTCAAGTCCGGCTACAACATGCTGATCGTGTCGGACCGTAAGACCGACCGCGACAACGTCGCGATTCCGGCGCTGCTCGCCACTGCCGCAATCCACACGCATCTCGTGCAGCATGGTCTGCGCACGAGCGCGGGCCTGGTCGTGGAAACCGGCTCGGCGCGTGAAACGCACCACTTCGCGTTGCTCGCGGGCTACGGCGCCGAAGCCGTGCACCCGTACCTCGCGATGGAAACGCTTGGCCAGCTCGCAGCCGGCCTGAAGGGCGACCTATCGGCGGAGAAGGCGGTCTACAACTTCACCAAGGCAGTCGGCAAGGGCCTGCAGAAGGTCATGTCCAAGATGGGCATTTCGACCTACATGTCGTACACCGGTGCGCAGATTTTCGAAGCCGTCGGTCTCGCTGAAGATCTGGTGCAGAAGTACTTCAAGGGCACGTCGTCGAAGGTCGGCGGCATTGGCCTGTTCGACGTCGCGGAAGAAGCGATCCGTCTGCATCGCGAGGCGTTCGGCGACAACCCGGTCCTCGCGAACATGCTCGACGCGGGCGGCGAATACGCTTACCGCGTGCGCGGCGAAGAACACATGTGGACGCCGGATGCGATCGCCAAGCTGCAACATTCGGCACGCAGCAACTCATATCAGACGTACAAGGAATACGCGCATCTGATCAACGATCAGACCAAGCGTCACATGACGTTCCGCGGCCTGTTCGAGTTCAAGTTCGACCCGACCAAGGCCATCCCGCTCGACGAAGTCGAATCGGCGAAAGACATCGTCAAGCGTTTCGCCACCGGCGCGATGTCGCTGGGTTCGATCAGCACGGAAGCGCACGCCACGCTGGCAGTCGCGATGAACCGCATCGGCGGCAAGTCGAACACCGGCGAAGGCGGCGAGGACGTGAACCGTTATCGCAACGAACTGCGCGGCATTCCGATCAAGAACGGCGACACCATGAAGTCGGTGATCGGCGACGAAGTGATCGTCGACATTCCGTTGAAGGAAGGCGATTCGCTGCGCTCGAAGATCAAGCAGGTGGCGTCGGGCCGTTTCGGCGTGACCGCGGAATACCTCGCGTCCGCTGATCAGATCCAGATCAAGATGGCGCAGGGCGCGAAGCCGGGCGAAGGCGGCCAGTTGCCGGGCCACAAGGTGTCGGACTACATCGGCAAGCTGCGTTACTCGGTGCCGGGCGTCGGCCTGATTTCGCCGCCGCCGCACCACGACATCTACTCGATTGAAGACTTGGCGCAGCTGATCCACGATCTGAAGAACGCCAACTCGGCGGCAAGCATCTCGGTGAAGCTGGTGTCGGAATCGGGCGTCGGTACGGTTGCCGCAGGTGTCGCCAAGGCGAAGGCCGATCACGTCGTGATCGCCGGCCATGATGGCGGCACGGGCGCGTCGCCGCTGTCGTCGGTGAAGCATGCCGGCACGCCGTGGGAACTCGGTCTCGCCGAAACGCAGCAAACGCTGGTGCTGAACCAGTTGCGCGGCCGTATCCGCGTGCAGGCCGACGGTCAGATGAAGACCGGCCGCGACGTCGTGATCGGCGCGCTGCTCGGCGCGGACGAGTTCGGTTTCGCGACGGCGCCGCTCGTCGTCGAAGGCTGCATCATGATGCGCAAGTGCCATCTGAACACCTGCCCGGTCGGCGTCGCGACGCAAGATCCGGTGCTGCGTGCGAAGTTCCAGGGCCAGCCGGAACACGTCGTGAACTTCTTCTTCTTCGTTGCGGAAGAAGCGCGCGAAATCATGGCGCAACTGGGCATCCGCAAGTTCGACGACCTGATCGGCCATGCCGAACTGCTCGATATGAAGAAGGGCATCGAGCACTGGAAGGCGAAGGGCCTCGACTTCTCGCGCGTGTTCTATCTGCCGCAAGTGTCGGCCGAAGTGGCGCGCAAGCATGTGGACGTGCAGGACCACGGTCTGGACAAGGCACTCGATCACACGCTGATCGAGAAGGCGAAGGCGGCGATCGAGAAGGGCGAGCACGTCTCGTTCATCCAGCCGGTGCGTAACGTGAACCGTACGGTCGGCGCGATGCTGTCCGGCACGATCGCGAAGAAGTACGGCCACGACGGCCTGCCCGACGACTCGATCCACATCCAGTTGAAGGGCACCGCGGGCCAGAGCTTCGGCGCGTTCCTCGCCAAGGGCATCACGCTGGACCTGGTTGGCGACGGCAACGATTACGTCGGCAAGGGCCTGTCGGGCGGCCGCATCATCATCCGTCCGACCAACGATTTCCGCGGCAAGTCGGAAGAGAACATCATTTGCGGCAACACGGTCATGTACGGCGCGATCGAAGGTGAATCGTTCTTCCGCGGCGTCGCGGGCGAGCGCTTCTGCGTGCGTAACTCGGGCGCGACGGCGGTTGTCGAAGGCACGGGCGACCACGGTTGCGAATACATGACGGGCGGCACGGTGGTCGTGCTCGGCGAAACGGGCCGTAACTTCGCGGCCGGCATGTCGGGCGGCGTCGCCTATGTGTACGACCCGGACAGCACGTTCGCAGGCAAGTGCAACAAGTCGATGGTCGCGCTCGATCCGGTCCTGCAAACGGCCGAACAGGAACGCACGGTTGACAAGGGCCTGTGGCACACCGGCACGACCGACGAAGCGCTGCTCAAGGGACTCATCGAGCGTCACTTCCAGTTCACGGGTTCGCCGCGCGCCAAGGCGCTGCTCGAAAACTGGGACGCGTCGCGCCGTCAATTCGTGAAGGTGTTCCCGACCGAATACAAGCGCGCGCTGGGCGAAATGGCCGCGAAGAAGGCGAACAAGGAAGTGCTCGCCGCCTGATTCGCAACGCTGTTCAACAGCAAGACGTCACCTTTAGCCGTACCCGCCGCGCGCGACCGTTCAACGGTGCGACGCGACGGGTCCAGATCACCCCTAGATACAGATAGAGAAGAGAACCACATGGGCAAGGCAACCGGTTTTCTCGAGTTCGAACGCCGCCACGAGGCGTACGAAGCTCCGCTCACGCGTGTGAAGCACTACAAGGAATTCGTCGCCGCACTGACCGACGACGAAGCGAAGATTCAAGGCGCGCGCTGCATGGACTGCGGCATTCCGTTCTGCAACAACGGCTGCCCGGTGAACAACATCATCCCGGACTTCAACGACCTGGTGTTCCATCAGGACTGGAAGAACGCGATCGAAGTGCTGCACTCGACGAACAACTTCCCCGAGTTCACGGGCCGCATCTGCCCGGCGCCGTGCGAGGCGGCGTGCACGCTCGGCATCAATGACGACCCGGTCGGCATCAAGTCGATCGAACACGCGATCATCGACAAGGCATGGGCCGAAGGCTGGGTTGCGCCGCAGCCGCCGAAGCACAAGACCGGCAAGAAGGTCGCCGTGGTCGGTTCCGGCCCCGCCGGTTTGGCCGTCGCGCAGCAACTCGGGCGCGCGGGGCACGATGTCACCGTGTTCGAAAAGAACGACCGCATCGGTGGTTTGCTGCGTTATGGCATTCCCGACTTCAAGCTGGAGAAGTGGTTGATCGATCGCCGCATGCGCCAGATGGAAGCCGAAGGCGTGACGTTCCGCGCGGGCGTGTTCATCGGCAAGGCAGATTCGCTGCCGGCGCACATCGGCAGCACGGCGAAGGAAACCATCACGCCGGATCAGCTGAAGGAAGAATTCGACGCCGTGGTGATCGCTGGCGGTTCGGAAACGCCGCGCGATCTGCCGGTGCCGGGCCGCGAGCTGGAAGGCATCCACTACGCGATGGAATTCCTGCCGCAACAGAACAAGGTCAATGCCGGCGACAAGGTCGCGAACCAGCTGCTCGCGAAGGGCAAGCATGTCGTCGTGATCGGCGGCGGCGATACGGGTTCGGACTGTGTGGGCACGTCGAATCGTCACGGCGCGAAGAGCGTCACGCAGTTCGAACTGCTGCCGCAACCGCCGGAAGAAGAGAACAAGCCGCTCGTGTGGCCGTACTGGCCGATCAAGCTGCGCACTTCGTCGTCGCATGACGAAGGCTGCTCGCGTGATTGGGCGGTCGCGACCAAGCGCCTCGAAGGCAAGAACGGCAAGGTCGAGAAGCTGATCGCCGCGCGCGTCGAATGGAAGGACGGCAAGATGCAGGAAGTGCCGGGCTCCGAATTCGAAATGAAGGCCGATCTGGTGCTGCTCGCCATGGGTTTCACGCAGCCGGTGTCGCCGGTGCTCGAAGCGTTCGGCGTCGACAAGGATGCGCGCGGCAACGTGCGTGCGTCGACCGAAGGCGACAAGGCGTATTACACGTCGGTGGACAAGGTGTTCACCGCGGGCGACATGCGCCGTGGTCAGTCGCTGGTGGTGTGGGCGATTCGTGAAGGCCGTCAGTGCGCGCGTTCAGTTGACGCGTTCCTGATGGGTCATTCGGAACTGCCGCGGTAAACGTCTCCGTCGGGTTTTCACGCTCTGACTGTGGCGTGGAAACTGGCTACTGCTTGCAGGAAGAGGTGGAGACGACAATGTGCCACGTCAGTGGCACATCGAGCGGTAAAAAATGAAGCCGGGCACCTGAGAGGGTGACCCGGCTTTTTAATGTCTGCGCGACGCGGCGCTATGTGTGTGTCTACCCGCGAGGCTTGCGATACCGCGCCAAGGTCAGTCCATCGAGATCGATCTCCGGCTTGCGGTGCGTGATCAGATCCGCGACGACGCGTCCCGAACCCATCGACATCGCCCAGCCCGTCGAGCCGTGCCCGAGGTTCAACCACAGTTTCTCCACGCCGGACGGACCGAGCAGCGGCGCGCCATCGGGTGTCATCGGACGGCGGCCTACCCAGAAATGCGCTGACGTGGGATTGGCCGCGTGCGGGAACCAGTCGCTGAGCACTTTCATCAGCGTTTGCAGCGCCTGTTCGCGCAAGGTGGTCTGCCGATTACCGAGTTCCGCAGTGCCGGCAACTCGCAAGTTGTTGCCGAAACGAGTGATCGCCGTTTTCAGCGATTCGTCCATCAGCGCGGCGCGCGGGGCTTTTTCTTCGTCGGTGACGGGCAGCGTCGCCGAATAGCCTTTCACCGGATAAAGCGGCACCTTCACGCCGAGCCGCGCCAGCAGCGCCGCGCTGTCGACGCCTAGCGCTACCACCACGGCATCCGCGTGCAGCATCGCGGCGCCCCGCTCGCTCTCGATACCCACCGCGCGCACCGCACCGCCTTGCACATCGAGCGACGTGACGCGCGTGTCGAAACGAAAGCGCACTCCGTTGCGCTCGCAGATCGCGCGCAGTTCGCGGGTGAAGCGGGCGCAGTCGCCGGCTTCGTCGTCGGGCAGATAGAGGCCCGAGAGCGGCGCCTGGCGAGCCCAGCGCAAACCAGGCTCGATCTCGACGCATTGCGCCGCGCTAACCTCGCGATGCGCGATGCCCGCATCGCGCAACACGGCGAGCGCCGGCTGCGCAAGCTCGACGTCGTACTCGCTGCGGAACAACTGCAGATAGCCCTGGCTGCGGCCGTAGTCGAACGGATGACGGCCGCGGAATTCGTGCAGACACTCGCGGCTGTAGTAAGCAATGCGCTGCATGCGCTGCTTGTTGACGCGAAACCGTTCGAGGTCGCATTCACGCAGCCAGCGCGCGATCCAACGCCATTGAGCCGGATCGAAGGTCGGACGGAAGATCAGCGGCGAGGCCGGTTTGAACAGGTATTTGAGAATCTTCGTCGGCATGCCGGGCGCGGCCCAAGGCGTCACATAGCCCGGCGCGATCACGCCGGCGTTGCCGAAACTGGTGGAGAGCGCGACGTCCGGCTCGCGCTCGATCACGGTGACTTCGCAGCCCTGCTGGCGCAGGTAAAAAGCCGTGGCGACGCCGATGACGCCGCCGCCCAGAACAATCGTTTTCATGTGTGTGTACTGCGGATTCAGGCGGCGGGGCGAGTCGTGCCGAGTACCTTGCCCTTGGTTTCGGGCAGACACAACGCGGCGACGATCACGAGCAGGTAGCCCGAGCCGGCCACGATGCCCATCGCCTTCACCAGCGTCATGGTTTGCGACAGTGTACCGACCAGAATCGGAAAGAACGAGCCGAGTCCGCGTCCGAGGTTGTAGCAGAACCCTTGACCCGAACCGCGTATCGCGTTCGGATAAAGCTCCGACAGGTAAGCGCCCACGCCCGCGAAAATCCCTTGCACCACGATGCCGAGCGGAAAGCCGAGCGCGAGCATCATGCCGTCGGTGATCGGCAGCATGGTGTAGAACATGCCGAGTACGAAAGAGCCGATCGCGAACAGCACGAACGACGCGCGCCGGCCGATCTTGTCGCAGAGTATCGCGCCGACGATATACCCGGTGAACGAACCGACGATCAGCACGATCAGATAGCCACTGGTGTTGAACACCGACAGATGGCGCACGGTTTTCAGATAGGTCGGCAGCCAGGTGGTGATCGCGTAATAGCCGCCGAGCATGCCGGTGCACAGCGCACTGCCGAGCAAAGTGGTTTTGAGGTGATCGCCCGAGAAGATTTGCAGGAAATGCGAGGTGTCGAAACCGCTCTCACGAGCGCGGCGCGTTTCGAGAAAAATATCCGGATCGCTCACGTTGCGGCGAATGTAGATGATCCACGCGGCGGGTAGCAGGCCGATCCAGAAGCAGGCGCGCCATGCGTATTGCTCCGGCAGCAGCGCGAAGAACGCCCAGTAAATGATGGCCGCAGCCGCCCAGCCGAACGACCAACTGCTCTGCACGGTGCCCACGGCTTTCGCGCGATGCTGAGGCGAGCGAATGGTCTCGGCCATCATGATCGTCACGACCGACCATTCACCGCCGAAGCCGATGCCTTGCAACGTGCGCGTGGTGAGCAACTGCCAGAACGAATGCGTGAAGCCGGACAGAAAGGTGAAGAGCGCGAAGGTGGCGATGGTCCACTGCAGCACGCGGATACGGCCGTAGCGGTCAGCGAGAATGCCGGCAAGCCAGCCGCCCACCGCCGATGAGATCAGCGAACTGGTGGCGATCATGCCGGCTTCGCTTTTGGTCATGCCCCATGTCGCGATCAGCGTCGGAATGAGGAAGGAGTAAATCATGAAGTCGAAGGCGTCGACCGCGTAACCGCCGAAGCCGGCGTACAGAGTGCGGCGTTCTCGCTGTGTCAGTTCGGTGAACCATTGGAGAGAAGGCATGTTTTGTTGTGGTCTCCAGGGCTTGTTGGCCTGCCGTTGGCGTGAATGTGGGGTGTTTGTATTCTACGGGGATGGGGCGTCGTGGGGCCAGTTGTGGTCAAAAATGGCAGGGAACGGTAAGAAACCGATAACAGATGAAATGCCGGAGAAATCAGGCCGAGGAAAGGCCAGATCCACAGCCAGGCTGGCGATCGCGCTGTTCGGGCGATACGCGCGAAGATCTTTTTCCTTACCAACTACTACCGTGTAACCCAAACATTATTTGCCGTGGTTAAACTGCGCTCGCAGCGCCGATGCTGCGACTAATCCACTCACGCCCGCGACAGCCACGCCGAATGCCCGCTACCGCAAAAACCTGCTCGCCATCCAGTCGCTCCGCGAGCACGTTCCCGCGGGCAAGCCAGATCTCAGACGAGGCGCCGCTGGCCTCGCGCCGCACTTTTCTGAAGCGCTCAGCCAGTGTGCTGCTGGTTTCCGGCATGGGCAGCTCGCTGCTGTCCGCGTGCGGCGGCGGCAACCTCGACGCCGATCAGCCGGCCACGCCGCGCCTTGCGTCGGTCGACAACTTCCGCGATCTGGCGGGAGCGGCCGCGGGTTATCCGACCGTCGACGGCAAGCAGATGCGCCGAGGCGCGTTCTATCGCGCGAACGCATTGACGCTCAACGCCACCGACCAGGCCACGATAGACCGGCTCGGCATTGCCTCGGTCTACGATCTGCGCACGCCCGGTGAAATCGCGCGCACCGCTGATATCTTGCCGGGTGGCGCGACTAGCCAGACGCTCAACGTGCTCGGCATCACGGACTTCGTGGCGCAGCCCTTCGATACGGCGGGTGCCGCCGTCGCGTTCATGGAGGCGCAGGCGCGCGGCTATGTCACCGGCGCCGCCCAGCGCGCCGCTTACGGTGCGCTGCTGACGAGGCTCGCCGACGG
The DNA here is from genome assembly GCF_046026985.1 of Paraburkholderia sp. RL18-101-BIB-B. Lineage (NCBI taxonomy): Bacteria > Pseudomonadati > Pseudomonadota > Betaproteobacteria > Burkholderiales > Burkholderiaceae > Paraburkholderia > Paraburkholderia sp. RL18-101-BIB-B. The sequence goes on along the minus strand of NZ_JARESV010000017.1, from coordinate 95,433 downwards.
ACCCGGCGCGCAACTCTTTCACTCCAACGCGGGCAAGGACCGCGCTGGCTGGGTCGCGGCGCTTCTGCTCAGCATCGCGAACGTTCCGCTCGACGTCATCATGCAGGACTATCTGCTGAGCAACGTCTATCTGGTGCCGTCGATCAAGGCGCAAACCGACAGGTTGCGCGCGCAGGACGGCGACGCCGTCGCATCGGCCGAAGCGCCTTTGATGAATGTTCAGGAAAATTATCTGCAGGCCGGGTTCGACCAGGTGCAGGCGAGCTACGGCACGATGGTGAGCTATCTGACGCAAGGCCTCGGCGTCTCGCAGACGACCATCGACACCTTGCACAGCCGCTTGGTGGTCTGAGAAGTCCACGCCGCGCGCTCGAAGCAGGCAAAAAAAGTCCGCCCCAAGTGACTGGGCGGACAGAGAAGGGCGGCATCGAGGTTGCCGGGGGCGACTATAAAGCCGCCGCGCCTGTGATGGTTCATGCAGTAAGGGCGCGTAAGCGCCCGCCCAACTCTCTCTCACGTCGACGCCGGCACCACCGGCAATTCGATCCGCACTTCCAGGCCGCCTTGCGCGTGATTGCGCACGTGACACCGTCCGCCGCGATCGTGCGCGAGCCGCGCGACGATCGCGAGGCCGAGGCCGCAATGGCCTTCGCCGCCACGCGCGGCGTCGAGCCGGACGAACGGCTTCATCGCGGCGGCGACGCGGTCGTCGGGGATGCCGGGACCGTGGTCGCGCACGCTGATCACCCAATGGCCGTCAGTGCGGGCGGTGACGATATCCACCGGCGGCGCACCGTGTTCGAGCGCGTTATCGACGAGGTTCGTGACCAGCCGGTCCAGCAACGTGCGCGGCAACGTGAAAGCTGAACCGGCGCGCAGATCGAGCGTGAAGAGCGGCGTTTCGGTGCTGTCGCTGGCGGAGAACTGTTCCTGCAAAAAGTCGTCGACTTCGACCGGCGGCCCGGTGTCGGCGGACTGGCCCGCGAATTCGAGAAACTGCTGGACGATATTGGTGAGCGAGTCGACATCGCGAATCAGACCGGCACGTTCGCTTTCGGCGACCAGCACGCTCGCGCGCAACTTCAGGCGCGTGAGCGGCGCCTTCAGATCGTGCGCGACGCCGGCCAGCATTACGGCCTGGTCGTCGCCCGCTTCGTTCAGGCGCCGCATCATGTCGTTGAACGATCCGATCAGATCGCGCAATTCGCGTGGGCCTTGCACCGTCACGGGTTCCGGACGGCCGCCCGAGCCGAATGCGCGCGCGGCGTCGGCGACGCGCGAGAGCGGCCGCTGCATCTGCCAGACCGCGAACAGCGAGAGGATCAGCGCGGCGAGCAGCATCGAGATCGCCTCGATCAGGAAGCGCGGGCGCGGCGGCACGTCGACCGGCACCACGACCCAGTTCGACTTGCCGGGAAACAGCACCCATAACTGCGGCGGGCGCAGGTCGTCGACGGCGATCTGCGTGCCGGGCGGCAGGTTCTCGCGCAGATGCCGGCTCAGTTCTTCCAGCGGACGCTGGGTCGGCTGGTGCAGATGCACGCTCGCCGGCATGTTCCAGGTGGGCACGAGATGCACGCGCATGGCGGGCGCGAGAGCGGCGCCCTTCATCGGCTCGCCGTTGATGGCTTGCAGCACTAGCAGGATGCCGCGCGCGAAGCCGTCGATTTCATGGCGCGGCGGCTGCATCACCACCAGCACGAACCAGCCGGCCTGAATCGCGAACAACACCGCCGCCGAGAGTAACGCCATTCTGCCGAACAGCGTGTTCAGCGGGTTTTTCATGCGCTTGCGGCGGCCTCGTCGGCGAAGGGCGTGCCGTCGGCGTCGGGCACGAAGACGTAGCCTTTGCCGCGCACCGTCTGCACGTAGCAGGGATTCGACGGGTCGTCTTCGATCACGCGGCGCAGACGCCAGATCGGCACGTCGAGGCTGCGGTCGCGGAAGGCGAGATTGTCGCGATGCACGAGATCGTGAATCAGCACGCGCGACAGCACCTTGTACGGATTGTTGACGAAGATCTTCAGGAGCGCGAACTCACTGTCGCGCAGCGCCAGCTTCGAGTTGTCGCGGCACAGCGAACGCGTGGCGAAGTCGAGTTCGAACGGCCCAAAGCGATACGGCTTGCGGGCTTCCGGCGCGCTCGTGGTGGACGGCCCGCGCCGGCGCAGCACCGTGTGGATGCGGGCCAGCAATTCGCGCGGATCGAACGGCTTGGTCAGGTAGTCGTCTGCGCCGAGCGAGAGCCCGACGATGCGGTCGGCCACGGTGCCGCGCGCCGTCACGAAGATCACCGGAATGTCGTCGCCGGCGGCGCGCAGCGCGGTGAGCGCGCGCAAGCCGTCGGTGTTCGGCATCATGATGTCGAGCACGACGACGGACGGCCGTTCGCGTTCGAGCCGGCGTTGGAGATGCGTGCCGTCGTGGAGCACGGACGCGTCGAAGCCGTTCGATTGCAGAAACTTGCAAAGTAGATCGCGTACGACCGGATCGTCGTCGACGATGAGGACCTGTGGATTCATGGCGAAATTTTAGACTGGCGCGCGCGACGCGCGGCCGACTGTTTTCTTACCAATGCTTACGGCATGCCGCGCCGCTTCGCGGCGGCTCGCTTGTCAGGCCTGCCACGCAAGGCTCGCGGCATATTTCAGCGGCGCCATATCTGGCGACACGCGCAGTGGTGCTGAATTCGTTTCGCATCGCCAACATCCCTCCGAAGAAAGAATTTGCGCGCATCTGGAACCGGTCGAAACAGGTCGCAACGGGTAGGAACAGGTCGTAAGAACCGGTGGAAAGCGCGCTTTCCTTCGTGCATCGGCACTGCGTGGTCGGCGAGATGATTCGTCGTGCAGTACGTTGCGCCGCATGCTGAGAACAGCCTAACGCCTTGGGCCCACGGCAAGCGGCGTGAAATCGAAACCTAGCGCCACGCGAGGCTCACCATGACCGTTCCAAGCAATCTCACTTCAACCCGCTTTTCTTCCTTGGCGCCGATGCCGCCGGCCGAAAGGCCCGCAGCCGCCAACAACCCGGGCGCCGCCGGGCAAGCCAGGGAGTCCGCCACCCAGCCGCAGCCGTCGCTGCCCGCTGGGCTGGTCGGGCACCACGTCAATACGACAGCCTGACGTACCGAGGCCCATGTGTCGACCCCGAGAATTCTTCACCGCTTCATGCGTGTCGTTGCGTGGTTGACGCTCGGCGCGGCGCTGCTGCCCCTGGGTGGCTGCGCCGTTGCCGCGCTGCCGTGCCGGCTGACTTCGGCCACGCTGAAAATCATCCCGGTCGTCGGCCATGCCGCGGCCTCGCCGTTCGACATGTGTTCATCCGCCATCGACTGAATCATGACACTCAAACGGATTGCCTGGGCGCTGGCGTTGCTGGGCGGCGTACTGTCGTCGAGTGCTGAAGCGCAGCCGCCCGCGCGCGACGCGAGTGCGGCGAGCGCCGCGTCGAAAGAGCCTTCCGTCGATGCACGGCGGCGCCCGCAAGACGCGCCGTTCGCGTTTCGTGGCATCGCGCTCGGCATCACGCTCGACGAATTCCGCGCGGGCTCGAGCGTGCGGGCGACGCCGCTCGGCAGCGTGCCGGTCTGCGAGACGGACGTGCAGGCGGGCGCGCTCGGCATGCGGCTCAAGTCGCACGACAGTCTGACGGTGGCATGCCGCTGGGCGCATCGCGCGGACAACGGCTGGGCGGTGTCGCAGGCGGTGGTCGACGGGGCGCCTGCGTTAGAGCACGTGCTGCGCTTCGCGCGAGTGGACGGGCAAAGCGCGCTGCATCTGTACGAGATTTCTTTCGTGATCGACGAGATCACCGCCGAGGACTTGCGCGACGCGCTCGCGGACCGCTACGGGCCGCCGCGTCTCGCGACGCAGAACGTGTCGGCGTCCGGCGCGATGCCCACCTATGTCTGGGAAAACGCGGTCAGTTCGATCACGTTGTGCTTTCTGCCGGGTACGCGCAACGGCACGCTCACTTATCTGCTGAAGGGCTCGGACGCGTGGGTGAAGTCGGTCGTGCGGCAATGGCAGGCGAGCGGCGCGGAGGCGGGTTGATGCGCGGCACGAGTGTGGCCAATGAGTGGGCCAATGAGTATGGCCATCAGGCCCGTTTCGAACAAGGAGCATGCATGACTACGCTACGTCTGACTGTCGCGCTGGGCGCGGCGGCTTGCCTTGCGGCTTGCGCGAGCCACCAGCAAAACTCGATCGTCGATACGCCGATGGCGCCGCCGCTCGCCTCGGCGCCGCTGAACGTCAACACGCAAGGCGCGATCTATCAGGCTGGCACGCCGTTGCTGCTGTACGAAACGCCGCGCGCCCAGCATATCGGCGACGTGCTGACGATCCGTCTAGCGGAATCGTATAGCGGCAACAACAGCGCGACCGCGGCGGCGAGCCGTTCGAGCAGCATTACCGCCGACGCCGCCGACCAGTCCACCAATGCCGCCGCGCGGCTCGCGCGCCTGTTCAACATCGGCTCGGCGAGCACTGAATACAAAGGGCAGGGCAATATCACCGACATCAGCGGCATGAGCGGCACGCTCGCCGTCACTGTGATCGGCACGATGTCGACCGGTAATCTCGTGGTGTCGGGCGAGAAGGTGATTGCGATGAGCGGCAACCGCGACCGGCTGCGACTGTCGGGCATCGTCAATCCTAAGGATATCGAAGCGGGCAACTACGTGGCGTCGAGCAAGGTCGCGAACGCGCGCATCGAACAGGCGGGCGTGGGCATGGTGTCCGACTCCACGACGATGGGTTGGCTGCAGCGAATGTTCATGAGCGTGCTGACGTTCTGAGCCGGCGACGACGCGTTGGATACCTGAAACGCAAGAGATGCATGAAGTGGGATGTCCGTCGCACTTCATGCATGCGTCAGGCGCTGCGTTCGGCCGCGCCGATTTCACCGTCCGGCACGAATACGTAGCCGCGTCCCCACACGGTTTGCACATAGCGCGGCTCGGACGGATCCACTTCGATCAGCCGGCGCAAACGCCAGATCGAGACGTCCAGGCTGCGATTGCGATGCAGCTCGCTATTGCCGTGCAGTTTCTCCAGCAACTGCGCGCGCGTGAGCACGGTCATCGCGTGGCTGACGAATACCTTGAGCATGGCGAATTCGCTCGAACGCAGCGTGATGCGCTCGCCATCGCGGCGTAATTCGCGCGCCGGGAAATTCACTTCAAAACGGCCGAAACGGTACGGCGCGCGCTGCTCCGGCGCGCTCGGCGCAATACTGCCACGACGGCGCAGCACGGTGCGAATCCGCGCGACCAGTTCGCTCGGTTCGAAGGGCTTGCCGAGATAGTCGTCCGCGCCGAGTTCGAGGCCGATCACGCGATCGATCGGATCGGAGCGTGCGGTCAGCAGAATCACGGGAATGTCGTCGCCGGCCACCCGCAAGGCGCGCAGCGCGCTGATGCCGTCGAGCTCCGGCATCATGATGTCGAGCACGATCAAGGCGGGACGCTCGTCCTGCAAGCGACGCTGCAGCGCCATGCCATGCTCGAGCGTGTCCACCTTGAAGCCGCGCCCTTGCAGATAGCCGCTGACGAGCTCACGTACGACGGGGTCGTCGTCGACGACCAGAATGGATTGGTTCATTCAGGTCATCTTAGAGAACGGCGCGGGCGGAGCAAAGCGCGTAACGCTTTCGAATCCTTTCCCGTGTAAGAGAAAGCAAGAGCCCGCGTGCCTAGTTCGCCTGGGAGGTCTGAATGGTCTGCAGCGGCTGCCGCGCGAAGTCGGTTCGATCGACCACCATTCGCTCGATCAGGCCGTTGAGCTTGGTCGACGCCGAGGAAAAGCGATCGGTGTTCAGGCCGCCGGTCTGATAACGGGCCGTGACGAGAATGCGGCCGTTCTGAATCAGCGTCAGGTCGATGATCGACAGATACTGGATCGTTTCGTCGCTGAACGAGCGGCGACCGTAGTCGATCGCGGCGTTGTAGACGAGGCGCGCCTCACACCCGGCGGGCGAGGTGCCCGGATTGTAGACGTCCGAACGAATCCCGCGCCGGTCGAGTGCGAGTTGCAGCGCCGGCACGAAATCGCCGACCGACACGTTCTGATTCACTTCGATGCAGACGTTACTCACCTCGGCCGGCCGGCCGTTGACGAAGGTCGGCGACGAATAGTTCGCTGCGATCGCGTAGCCCGCCTGAATCACGGAGCCGGTGGCATCGGCGGCCTGGATCAGCGTCCAGGCGCAGCCGTTCAGACCGACCGCCAGTGTGGCGGAAACGGCGAGCCACGCGCAGGGACGCCGCAACGTGACCCACGCGGCGCGAGAGGCTCGCGTGAAAGCATAAGCGCGCATGCTCGGCATGAAGGTCATGATGCGGTGCCTGGTGGCGGTCAGTGGATGCGGTGAATCACAGCGAATCACCGCGGATAGCTGCGCTCTGGATCGAGCGTCAGCGCGTGACGCGCAGGCGCAGTTCGTTTTGACCTTGCACGCTTGCCGTGACGCTGACGCGCCGCTCGGCAGTGGTGACGATGAAATGCTGGCGCGTCGGTGTGTTGACGTCGTGCACGACGTTCGGGAAGCAGGCAGCGACATCGGCGCCGAACTCTTCGAGCGGATCGGTGACGACGCCGTCGGCTTGCCAGTGCACGCGCCAGTGGCAATCGTAGGCGTGCGTGTTGGCGTGGCAGTCGTCGGCGCTCGACGTGCCCGGCAGTTGCGCGGCGGCTTGGGTTTGCAACTGCCGGAAATCGGCCGCGTCGACGATGTGCTTGAGCGCGGGGCAAACGTCGGCCGGCTCGTTGGCCAGATTTGCCTGAGTCGCCTGGGCTGCGTGCGCGGCGCTCGTGACGAGCAGCGCGGCGCCGAGAGCCAGCGCGAGACGCTGGGTCAAAGGATGGGAGCGGCGATCGAATGACATGGGCGGAGAATCCAGTAGCGATGAATGACGTGGGGCAGGACGTGGTACGGCCCGCACGACTATCGTCGCCGCTGGGGGGCATTTCCAAAGCGCGGAACAGCTTGCCCGCTTCGCAAATGCTTTCGAACTCTTCTCGCGTGTTTCGGGATGTTGCGGGGTATTGCCTGGGATCGCGAAGGGATGCGGCGGCGGCCGCTGCGATCTGGCGTGGCTGGGTGAAGCGGTCAGGCGGTGCGGCGTGAGCGAGCGTTGCGGCTGAGTGGCCGCGCGTGTGGCTCCTACGGTCGGCGTGGCGCGGTTCGCCCGTCACTCACCCGAGCGTGAGACCACCGTCTACATGAATCACCTGGCCGGTGATATGACGCGCTTCGTCAGAGAGCAGGAACGCGATCAACGCGGCGACATCCGCCGGTTCGGCGACATGCCCGAGCGGCGTCGCTTCGGCAGCCCGAGTCCACACCGATGCATTATCGGCACTCGGCCCGCGATCTTTACGGGTATAGCCGGGCGCCACGCAATTGACCGTCACGCCGTGCGGTGCCAGTTCGGCGGCTGCGGTTTTCGCCAGCGACTCGAGCGCTGCTTTCGCGGCGGCGGTCGCGGCAAACGGCGCGTCCGCGCGATAGCGGTGCGCAACGAACGAACTGAGTGCGATCACGCGGCCGCGCTTCGAGGTTTCCAGTGCGGGTGTCGCGCGTTTGACGAGCGCCGCGAAGGCGGCGGGCATCGCCGCAAAGGCTGCGCCGAGCGCGTCGGGATCGAGCGCATTCAGCGTTTGGCGCTGCGCGTGTCCCGCGTTGGCGACGAGTTGATCGAGTGCGCCGAAGCTCGCCAGCGTTTGGTGGACCACATGTTCCGCGGCCCCGCGTTCGGCGAGGTCGCCGAACACCGTCGCGCAGCGCGCGCCGTTCGCGCTGCAATCGACGGCGACTTGCGCGAGCCGTTCACGCGCGTCATGATCGGCGCCGCGTGCGTGCAACATCAAGGCCGAGCGTGGCGCGGCGATGCGCCGGGCGAGAGCGGCGCCGATGCCGGAGCCCGCGCCGGTGATCAGCACGACGCGTTCGAATCCGGCGCTGCCGGCGTCGTTCAGGTCACTCACGCGGCTCATGGTGGTCATGCCGCGACCGCTTCGCCCGAGCGCTCGACTTCGAGCGTCTCGTCATGGAATGCAGCCAGCGACTCGCGATGCGCAACGCTGACAATCGCCGCCTTCGGCAGCCGCTCCGTGAACAGGCGATACAGACGCGCTTCGTTTTCCGCGTCGAGCGCGCTGGTCGCTTCGTCGAGGAACAGATAGTCCGGCTTGTGCAGCAGCACGCGCGCGGCGGCGAGGCGCTGTTGCTCGCCCGGCGAGAGAATGCGGGTCCAGTGTCCCGACTCCTGCAGACGGTCCGCGTATTCCGACAGATGGCACACGACGAGCGCCTCGCGGCATTCGTCGTCCGTGTAGGTGTCGACGGCGGACGGATAGGCGAGCGCCGCTTTGAGCGTGCCGATCGGCATGTAGCTCACCTGCGGGATGAACATCATGCGCGCGTTGACCGGGGCGTCGATCGAGCCGTCGCCGAACGGCCACAAGCCGGCGAGGGCGCGCATCAGCGTGCTCTTGCCCGAGCCCGACGGGCCGCGCACCAGCCAGCGCGAGCCCGGCTGAATCGCGACATCGCGAATGCGCGACAACGGGTTGCCGTTGGGCAGGGCGAGCTTGAGGCCGTCGGTGGAGAGCTTGTCCTCGTCGACGAAATGCAGATTGATGCCGCCATGCGCGGTAGCCGGCGAGACCGATTCCTTCAGACGCGGCGCGTGCACGACGCGCTTGAATTCACGCAACCGGTTCACCGTGGCGCGCCATTCGACCAACGTGCCGTAACTGTTGATGAACCACGAGAACGAATCGCTGACGGTGCCGAATGCGCTGGAGATCTGCATCAGCACGCCGAACGTGAAGGCGCCGGCGAAGTAGCGCGGCGCGGCGACCACCAGCGGGAAGATGATCGCGATCTGGCCATAGAAGCTCAGCACGAACGTGAGCCGCTTGGTGTACTTCATCACCTGCCACCAGTTGTCGCGGATGCGGCCGAACAGCGAGTGCGCGTTCGTCTTCTCGGTGTCCATGCCGTTGTAGAAGGCGATCTGTTCGGCGTTTTCACGCAGACGGATCAGGCCGAAACGGAAATCCGCCTCGACTTTCTGCGCCTGGTAGTTGATCGGCACGAGCGGATGGCCGACCTTCTGGATGATCAGCGAACCGACCACGGCGTAAAGCGCCGCGGCCCACACCATGTAGCCGGGAATCTCGATCGGCATGCCGCCGAGCGAAATGGTCAGAGCGCCGGCGAGTGACCACAGGATCGTGATGAACGACACCAGCGTGACGACGGTGGACAGCAGGTCGAGCGTCAGCGAGAGCGTGCTGGTGGCGAATGACTGCAGGTCGTCGCTGATCCGCTGGTCCGGGTTGTCGGCGAGGCGGTCGCGTTCGATCCGGTAGAACGCGCTGTCCTTCAGCCACTCGTTCAGATAGCGCGTGGTCAGCCACTGGCGCCAGCGGAAGCCGAGCATCTGGCGCAGGTAGCGGCCGTACACCGCAAGTATGATGAAACCGAACGCGAGCCCCGAGAACACCATCAGCAGATGCGGGAAGTCGTGCACGTTCTTGGTTTGCAGCGCGTTGTAGAAGTCGGCGCTCCAGCGGTTCAGGCGCACGTTGATCCACACCACGAGCAGATTCATCACGATGATCGCGATGAGCAGGCCCCATGCCGTTTTTCGTTCTTCGGAAACCCAGTAGGGTTTGATCAGGCTCCAGGCGGAGACTTTTTCGTCCGGCGGCAGCACGGGGGTGGCAGAGGTATTCGGTGTCATGAGCATCCTGAAGTAGTGCTGGCCCATTCGGGGCTGACCCATCGGGGCAGGCCCGTCTGCGGGCTGCCCTGCGGCGGGTTTGCGGTACATGCCCGGGCGTCGTGCTCGACGAACGCACGCCTGGGTGAGCGTCAGATTCTGGCGTGAAGCCCTTAAGCGAAAATTAATTTGCGCCGCGAGGCCCCGCGCCGGTGCCGCTGCGAACATGGCGGGACGGCGTGCCGCCCGCGCCGCGTTCGTGCGGCATCCTGTGCTGGCATTGTGCCAGAGCGCCGCCTTCGGCCGTATTGATAACGTGAAAGATGGTGCCGGATCAAATCGCGCGCGAGGCGGCCAGCCGCTGGTTTGCGGGCGCCGCGCCTTTTATGGTCTAATGACCTTCGACGAAACAGGGGTGCTTCGCGCACAGGCGGCATGGTTTTCATGGCGCAGCGGCGAGGCTGAGAGACACCCTTTGCACCCGATCCGGGTAATACCGGCGCGGGAAGTTTCCGGAAGCAGCCAGTCTTCCATTCCCCGCCGGGCAGCGTCCGTCATTGGAACGCGCATTGCCCGGCCGGCCTCACCCGCCGGTTTCGTCCTGGGTACGTGCGTTTTTTTGCCGTACGGAAAGGACTCGATGACCGCCTATTCTTCAGATATGTGTTTTGCTCTTCGTCACGCCGCCGTCGGCGCGCCGCGCTTCAGCTTTGCTTGCCGTCCTGAAACGGAGTGTGCGCGATGACGCGTTCTGCGCAACCCGATTTCGCGGTGCTTGGCGGCGGCCTGTGCGGGCGGCTGGTGGCGTGGCGTCTCGCCGGGCAGGGGCATCGCGTGGCGCTCTATGAGCGCGGCGACGCCGCTGGTACGCAATCGGCCGCGTGGGTCGCCGCGGCCATGCTGGCGCCGCTCGCGGAAGCCGCCAGCGCCGAGTTGCTGATCACGCGCCTAGGCGCGAGTTCGCTCGAAACCTGGCCGCAAGTGCTGGCCGAACTTCCTGAGCCGGTGTTCTTTCAACGCAATGGCACGCTGGTCGTCTGGCATCACGCCGACCGTACCGAAGCACCGCTGTTCGAGCGCCGGGTGCGCTCGAATGCCCCGGCTGAGTTGCTGGACGGCGGCTTCGTCACGCTCGCGGGCGCGCAGCTCGGCGCCGCCGAGCCTGCTTTGGCGGGACGCTTCAATCAGGGCTGGCTGTTGCCGCGTGAAGGGCAACTGGATAACCGTCAGGTGCTGAGCGCACTGGCCGCGGGCCTCGCGCAACGTGGTGTCGACACGCACTGGAATACGCCCGTCGACGATCGCGCGCTGCCTCCCGCCCGCATCACGATCGACTGCCGCGGCCTCGGCGCGAAGCCCGTGCTGCCCACGCTGCGCGGCATTCGCGGCGAAGTGGCGCGCGTGCATGCGCCCGGTATCAAACTGACGCGGCCGGTGCGGCTGCTGCATCCACGCTACCCGCTCTACATCGCGCCGAAGCAGGACGACCTCTACGTGATCGGCGCGACCGAAGTGGAAGGCGAGGACATGTCGCCGGTCAGCGTGCGTTCCGCGCTCGAACTGTTGAGCGCGGCGTTTTCCGTGCATCCCGGCTTCGGCGAGGCACGCATTCTCGAACTGAATTCGCAGTGCCGCCCAACTTTGCCGGACCACCGTCCGGCCTTGCTGTGGGACGGTGCGCAGACACTGCGCGTGAACGGCCTGTACCGGCACGGCTACATGATCGTGCCCGAAGTCGCCGACGAAGCCGTGCGCTTCGCCGCGGCGCTGCTCGACGGCCGCATCGGCGACGCCGATGCCTTCGCCGACTGGCAGCGCGATGCGCGCTGGAGCGAGCTTTTTCAACTGGACTCCGCGCGGGAGCCGGCATGAGCGTTGCGCGACTGGTCTTTACCCAAACGAGCGCTCCACGCCACGCCGCTTTCGCCATCGACTGAAACGTATTCGAACGCCATGGACATTCATATCAATCAGAAGCCGTTGTCGCTGCCCGAAGGCGCGACTGTCGCCGACGCGCTCACCGCGTTCGGCGCGCGTCCGCCGTTCGCGGTCGCGCTGAACGGCGACTTCGTGGCGCGCACCCAGCATGCGGCGCGCGCGCTGCGCACGGGCGACAAGCTCGATGTCGTGCAACCCGTGGCCGGCGGCTGAGCGCCCGCCACGCATTGCCGGAACGCCGATTGCCGGAGACAAACAGGATTATGCAAATGACTTCCCCCCAAACCGCCGATGCGCTCACGCTCTACGGCCAGACCTTCGCGAGCCGCGTGCTGCTCGGCACTTCGCGCTATCCGTCGCTGCAATCGCTGTCCGATTCGATCGACGCGGCGCGGCCCGGCATGGTGACCGTCGCGTTGCGCCGGCAGATGAACGAAGGCGGCGCCGAAGCCGGCTTCTTCGACCTGCTCAAGCGCCACGGCGTGCCGCTCCTGCCGAACACGGCCGGCTGCCTGACGGTCGGCGAGGCGGTGACGACCGCGCACATGGCGCGCGAAATTTTCGAGACCGAGTGGATCAAGCTCGAACTGATCGGCGACGACTACACGCTGCAGCCCGACCCGGTCGGCCTGATCGAAGCGGCCGCGCAACTGGTCAAGGACGGCTTCAAGGTGCTGCCGTATTGCACCGAAGACCTGGTGATCGGCCGTCGTCTGCTGGACGCCGGTTGTGAGGCGCTGATGCCGTGGGGCGCGCCGATCGGCACCGGCAAGGGCGTGATCAATCCGTACGGCCTGCGCGTATTGCGCGAACGGCTGCCGGACGTGCCGCTGATCGTCGACGCTGGCCTCGGCGTACCGTCGCATGCGGCGCAGGTCATGGAATGGGGTTTCGACGGCGTGTTGCTGAACACGGCGGTTTCGCAGGCGACGCATCCCGACGCGATGGCGCGCGCCTTCGCGCTGGGCGTCGAAGCGGGCCGCCAGGCTTTTCTGGCGGGGCCGATGGCCGAGCGCGAAAGCGCGCACGCGAGCACGCCGGTGGTCGGCATGCCGTTCTGGCATCAAGACGGGAGCGCCGCATGACACAGACGTTGACATTGAAAGACCGCGACCTGTTCTGGCCGCCCGCCGACGAACTCACCGAAGCCACCGAGCGCATCCGCGCCCGGCTGGGCGACTGGCCGCCGACGCATGCGCCGTGGCGCATCTGCCTGACCGCGCCGGACGAACCGAACGGCGGCGATCTGATCGTCATCGCCGACGCGCAGCAGCATGGCGAGCAGGTGGCGCGCTGGCTGGTGCGGGGCGCCGGCGTGATCGAAGCCGCTGAAGACAAAGCGACGCTGCATCTTGGCGGCGAAAAATACCGCCTCGAAGGCCATCTGGCGGAAGACTGGATTGCCGCGCTGGCGGCTTTCCTCGACTGCGGCTTCGACCCGCATGACGCGCTGGTGCTCGCGCTGGCCTGGCGCGACGGCGATGAAACCCGCGCCGACGACGCCTTTCCCGCCGATCTCAGCCATTTCCCGCGTCTCGCCGGCTTGCCCGACGCGCCGGCCCAGGCGTTCGCGCGCTGCCCGGACCGGCTCGGCCTTTATCCGGTGCTGCCGACGGCGGAATGGGTCGAACGCGTGGTGGGCTTCGGCGTGAAGACCGTGCAGTTGCGCCGCAAATCGGCCGAACCCGCCGATGAACTGAAGCGCGAAATCGCCCGCTGCGTGACCGTCGGCCGCCAGCACGACGCCCAGGTGTTCATCAACGACCATTGGCTGGCCGCGCTCGAAGCCGGCGCGTACGGCGTCCATCTCGGTCAGGAAGACGTGCATACGGCTGACCTCGCCGCGCTCGCGGCGGGAGGCATTCGGCTCGGGCTGTCGACCCACGGTTTCTACGAGATTCTGAAAGCGCTGCATTTCCGGCCGAGCTACATTGCACTGGGCGCGGTGTTTCCGACCACCACCAAGGTCATGCCGACCGCGCCGCAGGGCCTCAAGCGTCTAGCCCGCTACGTGCGGCTGCTCGACGGCGTGGTGCCGCTGGTGGCGATCGGCGGGATCGATCTGCAGGTGCTGCCCGACGTGCTGGCGACGGGCGTCGGTTGCGCGGCTGTGGTGCGGGCAGTAACGGAAGCAGCGGATCCTGCCGCCGCCGTTTATGCACTGCAACAAGCGTTTGCGCAATAATCGTCACGTTTAGTCAAGGGACGGGGCAGCCTCAGGGCAACTTTTGCACGATGGCCCTATAATTCGCCTTCCGTGTAAAAGGACTGTCCGTTTCGTGTCTTCCTCTCCCGAGACCTTACTCGAGCTGCGCGACGTCGACTTCGGTTATGGCGACCGGCTCGTCCTGTCGAACCTGAATCTGCGCTTCAAGCGCGGCCAGGTAGTCGCGGTCATGGGCGGGTCGGGCTGCGGCAAGACCACGGTGCTGCGCCTGATCGGCGGCCTGGTGCGCGCGCAGCGCGGCCAGATCCTGTTCCAGGGCCAGGACGTCGGCCGGCAAACGCGCGACGGCCTGTACGCGATGCGCCGCAAGATGGGCATGCTGTTCCAGTTTGGCGCTCTGTTCACCGACATGTCCGTGTTCGAAAACGTCGCCTTCGCGCTGCGTGAGCACACCGACCTCCCCGAAGAACTGATCCGCGACCTCGTGCTGATGAAGCTCAACGCGGTCGGTCTGCGGGGCGCGCGCGACCTGGCGCCGTCGGAGATTTCGGGCGGCATGGCGCGGCGTGTCGCGCTGGCCCGCGCCATCGCGCTCGATCCCGAACTGATGATGTACGACGAGCCGTTCGCCGGCCTCGATCCGATCTCACTCGGCATCACCGCGAACCTGATTCGCGCGCTCAATCAGGCGCTCGGCGCCACCTCGATTCTCGTCACGCACGACGTGCCGGAATCGTTCGCGATCGCCGATTACGTCTACTTCCTCGCCAACGGCGGGGTTCACGCCGAAGGCACGCCCGCCGAACTGCGCGCGTCGACCGATGCCACCGTGCGTCAGTTCATCGACGGCGCGCCGGACGGCCCCTTCAAATTTCACTATCCCAGCAAGACGCCGCTCGCGGCGGACTTCGGCATCGGCGGAGGTCAGTCATGATCAGTGCGATCGGCCGCTCGGTGATCGACGGGCTGGGCACGGCCGGCTACGCCACGCGGTTTTTCTTCCGGCTGCTGCTCGAATTTTTCCCGTTGTTGCGCCGTCCGCGTCTTGTCACGAAGCAGATCCACTTCGTAGGTAACTATTCGCTGGTGATCATTGCCGTGTCGGGCCTGTTCGTCGGCTTCGTGCTCGGCCTGCAGGGCTATTACACGCTGAACCGGTACGGCTCCGAGCAGGCGCTCGGCCTGCTGGTCGCGCTGTCGCTCGTGCGCGAACTCGGTCCGGTGGTCACGGCGCTGCTGTTCGCCGGGCGCGCCGGGACGTCGCTCACCGCCGAGATCGGCTTGATGAAGGCCGGCGAGCAACTGACCGCGATGGAAATGATGGCGGTCGACCCGGTCAAGGTCGTGGTCGCGCCGCGCCTGTGGGCGGGCATTATTTCGATGCCGATCCTCGCCGCGATCTTCAGCGCGGTCGGCGTGTTCGGTGGTTATGTGGTGGGCGTGCTGCTGATCGGCGTCGATGCCGGCGCGTTCTGGTCGCAGATGCAAGGCGGCGTCGATGTCTGGCGCGATGTCGGCGCCGGGGTCGTCAAGAGCGTGGTGTTCGGGCTCGCGGTGACGTTCGTTGCGCTGTTTCAAGGCTATGAAGCCAAGCCGACGCCGGAAGGCGTGTCGCGCGCCACGACCAAGACGGTCGTGTACGCGTCGCTTGCGGTGCTCGGCCTCGATTTTCTGCTGACCGCACTGATGTTCAGCTAAGACTGCGCTGCGCGTTTTCCGCCGGCGACGCGTCACTGGGCGCGCGCGGCGGGGAGTATCGGCGGCGTGGCGGATTCACTTTGGGATGACGATGAAAAAGACTGCTGCTCTCGACTTCTGGGTCGGCCTGTTCGTGGTGCTGGGTTTCGTGGCGTTGCTGTTTCTCGCGCTGAAGGCCGGCAACATGAGCTCGTTGTCGTTCCAGGCAACGTATCCGGTCAAGCTCAAGTTCGACAATATCGGCGGATTGAAGGCGCGCGCGCCCGTGAAAAGCGCCGGCGTGACGGTTGGCCGCGTCGATTCGATCGGCTTCGACAGCAACGCGTACCAGGCCGTCGTCACGATCGACCTCGACAAGCAGTACCAGTTTCCGAAAGACACCTCGGCGAAGATCCTGACCTCGGGTCTGCTCGGCGAGCAATACATCGGGCTCGAACCCGGCGGCGACACCGAAATGCTCAAGGCGGGCGACACCATCTCCATGACGCAGTCGGCGATCGTGCTGGAAAACCTCATCGGCCAATTTCTGTACAGCAAGGCCGCGGATTCGGGCGCGTCCAAACCTGGCGCGGCGACGGGCACGCCCGCGCCTGCGGTGGCGCCGGCGGCGCCGAGCTTGCCCGCCTCCGGCGCGGCCGCTCAATAAGGAGAACAAGAATGCAGACCACACGCATCAGCGGCGCGCGCGCCTTCCAGGCCGGTAAGCTGGCGGTAGCCGCAGCGCTGCTCGCCGGCTGTTCGACGGTGCAGACGCCGACCAAGGGCGACCCGCTCGAAGGCTTGAACCGCACCATCTTCACGGTCAACGACAAGCTCGATCAGTACGCGCTCAAGCCGGTCGCGAAGGGCTACGTGTTCATCACGCCGCAGCCGGTGCGCGACAGCGTGACGAACTTCTTCTCGAACATCGGCGACGTCTACATTGCGGCAAACAACCTGCTGCAGTTGAAGATCACCGACGGTGTCGAAGACATCATGCGGATCGTGATCAACACCGTGTTCGGCGTGGGCGGCCTGTTCGACGTGGCGACGCTCGCCAAGCTGCCCAAGCACGACAACGACCTCGGCCTCACGCTGGGCCACTACGGCGTGCCGGCGGGCCCGTATCTCGTGCTGCCGCTGTTCGGGCCGAGCACCGTGCGCGACGCGGTCGGCTCGATCGGCAACTACTATGTGAATCCGCTCAGCTACATTCATCCGGATGGTCTGAGCTGGGCGCTCTACGGCTTGAACATCGTCAACACGCGCGCGAATCTGTTGAACGCGAGCGATGTGCTGGAAGGCGCCGCGCTCGACAAATATTCGTTCGTGCGTAACGCGTATTTGCAACGCCGTCAGTATCTGCTGTCGGATGGCAAGCAGTCGGCGGCGCTGCCCAACTACGGCGACGAAGCGCCGCTGCCGAAGTACGACGACGTCGACAGCGGCGCGGCGGCTGGTGCGGCGGGCACGCAGGGTGCTGCTGCCGCGAAGGCGGCTTCGGGTGCGACCGCGGCAACGCCGCCGCAAGCGGCATCGGCCACCGCTGCCGCGCCAGAGGCCGCTTCGGGTAGCTCGGAATCACCGCCGCTGGACCTGAACGGCGGCCCTGAGACGACGCAGATCCCGGCCGGTCAACTGGTCCCGCCCACGCGTTTCAACTTTCCGTCATTCAAATTGCGTTGATCGTGCGCCCGTAACAGATCGATACGACTCTCGCAGTTTGCGCATGGATTGCTGCTGAACTCGCGTGCTAATGTCGGTTCAAACGGTTGCACTATTTTTAAGGCAAGGCTCCAAATGAAAAAATTCTTCCTGATTCCGCTGTTCGCCGCGCTGTTCTCGTTTGCTAGTGCCGGTGCATCGGCACAAACGGTCGACACCAATTCGCCCGACGGCATGGTCAAGACGGTCACCCAGCAGGTGATCGACGCAATTCGTGCAGACAAGTCGATCCAGCAAGGCGATATCTCGCACATCACCAGGCTGGTCAACGAAAAGATCCTGCCTTACACGGATTTCCGCCGCACCACACAACTGGCGATGGGCCGCAACTGGCGCACCGCTACGCCGGAGCAGCAAAACGCGGTGGTCGAGCAGTTCAAGATGCTGCTGATCCGTACGTACTCGGGCGCATTGGCTCAGGTGCGCGATCAGGAGATCCAGTACAAGCCGTTCCGCATGAACCCGGACGACACCGACACGGTGGTGCGCTCGGTTGTGATGAACAACGGCTCGCCGATCGAACTCGACTACCGTCTGTACAAGACGCCGCAAGGCTGGCGTGTGTATGACATCAACGTGCTCGGCGCATGGCTGATCCAGGCGTACCAGCAGCAGTTCAACGAGCAGATCCAGCAGAAGGGCGTGGACGGACTGATCCAGTTCCTCACGCAGCGCAACCAGCAACTCGCCGCGGGCAAGCAGTCGTGAGCGAAGTGCTGAGCCCCGTCGTCAGCCGCTTCGAGAGCGGCGCGACGCTGACCCACGCGAGCGCGAATGCCGCGCTCGCGGCGGGTTTGCAACGTATCGCGGCGGGCGCGACGGGCGTGGACTGCGCACCGCTTGCGCAGTTCGATTCGTCCGCGCTGGCCGTCCTCCTCGCGTGGCAGCGTGCCGCCCAGGCACGCGGTGCCGCGTTCGAGATCGTCAATCTGCCGGCTGGTCTCGCCAGTCTCGCGCAAGCCTACGGCGTCGATACCCTCATCGCCTCGCGACATTGACGCTCTAACGCGTCACATCCAAACACCTCCTGCTGAGATAGGGCTACAGATTTTTGCCCTATAATCAAACGTTTTTTGGGGCACATAACCGGCCCCAATTCCGTTCCTTCCAGCATTTGTGCGCCCTCCCAGGGCTCCTTTAGGCGCCGCGACGCACGCGGCCCACAGTCATGTCAGCCATAGAAATTCGTAACGTCAAGAAGCGCTACAAGGATTTGCAGGCGCTCAAGGGCGTCAGCCTCACAGTTGAAGAAGGCGAGTTCTTCGGACTGCTCGGTCCGAACGGCGCGGGCAAGACGACGCTCATCAGCATCCTCGCCGGGCTCGCGCGCGCCGACGAAGGCAGCATTGCCGTGCGCGGCCACGACGTCGTCAGCGATTTTCGCGACGCACGCCGCGCGCTCGGCGTGGTGCCGCAAGAACTGGTGTTCGATCCGTTCTTCACGGTCCGCGAAACCTTGCGCATCCAGTCCGGCTACTACGGGCTGCGCAACAACGACGCGTGGATCGACGAGATCATGGCCAATCTCGACCTCACCGACAAAGCCGATGCCAACATGCGCGCGCTGTCGGGCGGCATGAAGCGCCGCGTGCTGGTCGCGCAGGCGCTGGTGCATCGGCCGCCCGTGATCGTGCTCGACGAGCCGACCGCGGGCGTCGACGTCGAATTGCGGCAAACGCTGTGGAAATTCATTTCGCGTCTGAACCGCGAAGGCCACACCATCGTGCTGACCACGCATTACCTGGAAGAAGCCGAATCGCTGTGCGACCGCATCGCGATGCTGCGGCGCGGCGAAGTCGTCGCGCTCGAGCGCACCAGCGCGCTGTTGCAACGCTTCGCCGGCATGCAGCTGTTCCTGCGTTTCTCGCAAGGCGTCTTGCCGGTCGATCTGCGTCCGCTCGAAGTGGAAAGCGGCACGGGCAACGGCAATGGCCGTCAGCATCTGCTGCGTCTGGCGAGCTACGACGACGTCGAAACAATTCTCGCGCAGTGCCGCGCAGCGGGCTGCATATTCGAAGAAATCGAGGTTCGCAAAGCCGACCTCGAAGATGTGTTCGTTCAGGTGATGAACGGTCCGGAAGTGATCGAGGGGCTTGCATGAGCGGTTTCCGTACGCTGTTTTACAAAGAGCTCCTGCGTTTCTGGAAGGTGGCGTTCCAGACCGTGCTGGCGCCGGTCATCACCGCGCTCCTGTATCTGACGATTTTCGGCCACGCGTTGCGCGGTCATGTGCAGGTCTATCCGGGCGTCGAATACACGAGTTTCCTGATTCCGGGTCTCGTGATGATGAGCGTGTTGCAAAATGCATTTGCAAACAGTTCGTCCTCGCTGATCCAGTCGAAGATCACCGGCAACCTGGTGTTCGTGTTGCTGCCGCCGCTGTCGCACTACGAGATGTTCGGCGCCTATGTGCTCGCGGCCGTGGCGCGCGGGCTGGCGGTCGGCTTCGGCGTATTCATCGTGACGATCTGGTTCGTGCCGGTCAGTTTCAGCGCGCCGCTCTACATCATTCTCTTCGCGATTTTCGGCGCGGCGATTCTCGGCACGCTCGGTTTGATCGCAGGTATCTGGGCCGACAAATTCGATCAGCTTGCCGCGTTTCAAAATTTTCTGATCATGCCGCTCACGTTCCTCTCGGGCGTGTTCTACTCCACTCACACGCTGCCACCGGTGTGGCGCGAAGTGTCGCGGCTGAATCCCTTTTTCTACATGATCGACGGCTTTCGCTACGGTTTCTTCGGGATGTCGGATATCAATCCGCTCGCGAGCCTCGCGATCGTTGCCGGTTTCTTTGTGGTGCTGGCCGTGGTGGCGATGCGCATGCTCGCTTCCGGCTACAAACTGCGCCACTGATCAGGAGCTTCTCTCATGTTGCCGACTCCCGAACAGGTCAAGCAATACATCGCGGCTGGGCTCGCCTGCCAGCATCTCGAAGTCGAAGGCGACGGCCAGCATTTCTTTGCGACCATCGTTTCGCCGAGCTTCGAAGGCAAGCGTCTGATCCAGCGACATCAACTCGTGTATGCGGCGCTCGGCGACCGCATGCGCGAAGAAATCCACGCGCTCAGCATGAAGACGCTGACGCCCGCCGAATGGCAGAACGCGTAATCTGGAAATTTAGTGCGAATTACTCAAGAAGGGCGTGACGCCGGTAGCGGCGCGCCGAACACAGTCAAAGCAGCCCCGGCCGAAGTCCGGGTCAATCAGGAACTGACAGGCATGGATAAACTCGTCATTGAAGGTGGCTACCCGCTGTCGGGTGAAGTCGTCGTCTCGGGTGCGAAGAATGCGGCATTGCCGATTCTGTGCGCGAGTCTGCTCAGCGCGGAGCCGGTGCATCTGGAAAACGTGCCCGACTTGCAAGACGTGCGCACGATGCTCAAGCTGCTCGGCCAGATGGGCGTGCAGATCGAAAGCGGCGACGGGCGTGTGTCGCTGAACGCGTCGAAGGTCGATAACCTCGTCGCGCCGTACGAAATGGTGAAGACCATGCGCGCGTCGATCCTCGTGCTCGGCCCGCTGGTCGCGCGCTTTGGTCACGCGCGTGTTTCGCTGCCTGGCGGCTGCGCGATCGGCGCGCGTCCGGTGGATCAGCACATCAAAGGCCTGCAGGCCATGGGCGCCGAGATCACGATCGAGCACGGCTTCATCGAAGCGCGCGCGAAGCGTCTGAAGGGGGCGCGCATCGTCACCGACATGATCACCGTGACCGGTACCGAAAACCTGCTGATGGCCGCCGTGCTGGCCGAAGGCGAAACCGTCATCGAGAACGCGGCGCGTGAGCCGGAAGTCGGCGATCTCGCGCATCTGCTGGTCGAGATGGGCGCGAAGATCGAAGGCATCGGCACGGACCGTCTCGTGATCCAGGGCGTCGACAAGCTGCATGGCGCGAAGCACACGGTGATTCCGGACCGGATCGAAGCCGGCACGTTCCTGTGCGCGGTGGCGGCAGCCGGTGGCGATGTCACGTTGCGCAAAGTGCGTCCGCTGATTCTCGAAGCGGTCACCGAAAAGCTGCGCGAAGCCGGCGTCACGATCGAAGAGGGCGACGACTGGATGCGCGTGCGCATGGACAAGCGTCCGAGCGCGGTCACGTTCCGCACCTCCGAATACCCGGCGTTCCCGACCGACATGCAGGCGCAGTTCATGGCGCTGAACACGATCGCGACGGGCACCTCGCAGGTCGTCGAAACGATCTTCGAAAACCGCTTCATGCACGTGCAGGAACTGAACCGTCTCGGCGCCAACATCACGATCGATGGCAACACCGCGCTCGTGACCGGTGTCGACCAGCTGTCCGGCGCGAAGGTGATGGCGACCGATCTGCGCGCGTCCGCGAGTCTCGTGATCGCCGCCTTGCGCGCCGACGGTGAAACGCTGATCGACCGGATCTATCACCTCGACCGCGGTTACGACCGGATGGAAACCAAACTCACCGCCATCGGCGCGAAGGTGCGCCGGGTCTCGGGGAGCCAGGCATGAGCGCCATGGCGCAAACTTCGTCGTCGCCGGCGGTGAGCGCACCGCTCACGCTGGCGTTGTCGAAAGGGCGTATCTTCGAGGAGACCTTGCCGCTGCTCGCCGCAGCCGGCATCGAGGTGGCCGAAGACCCGGAAACCTCGCGCAAGCTGATCCTGCCAACCACGGACGCGAACCTGCGCGTGATCATCGTGCGCGCCACCGACGTGCCGACCTATGTCGAATACGGCGCGGCCGACTTCGGCGTGGCGGGCAAGGACGTGCTGCTCGAACACGGCGGCAGCGGCCTGTATCAGCCGGTCGACCTGGATATTGCGCGTTGCCGCATGTCGGTCGCGGTCGCCGCCGGTTTCGATTATGCGAATGCGGTGCGCCAGGGCGCCCGTTTGCGGGTGGCGACCAAGTACGTTGAAACCGCCCGTGAGCATTTCGCCGCCAAGGGCGTGCACGTCGATCTGATCAAGCTGTATGGTTCGATGGAACTGGCACCGCTGGTCGGTCTCGCCGATGCGATCGTCGACCTGGTGAGCTCGGGCAATACCTTGCGCGCCAACAATCTGGTCGAGGTGGAGGAGATCATGCAGATTTCGTCGCGCCTCGTTGTGAATCAGGCGGCGCTGAAGCTCAAGCGCGCCGCGTTGCGGCCGATTCTCGACGCGTTCGAACGCGCGTCGAAAACCGGCGCCGCGACGGCCTGATCGTGTCAGTGTGACCACGTTCTAAAGCGCGCCTTACCGAAACGGATACCCGTATGTCTATCAAGATTCGCAAACTCGATTCCACCGCTCCCGACTTCCAGAAGTCGCTGCACGCGGTGCTCGCGTTCGAGGCGAGCGAAGACGAAGCAATCGAGCGCTCGGTCGCGCAGATTCTGAACGACGTGAAGGCGCGCGGCGACGCTGCGGTGCTCGAGTACACGAAGCGCTTCGACCGTGTCGAGGCGAAGAGCGTCGACGCGCTCGAACTGCCGATGTCGGAACTGGAAGCGGCGCTCGAAAGCCTCGAGCCGAAGCGCCGTGCGGCGCTCGAAGCGGCGGCGGCGCGGGTGCGTGGTTACCACGAGAAGCAGAAGATCGAATGCGGCAGCCATAGCTGGCAGTACACGGAAGCCGACGGCACCGTGCTCGGCCAGAAGGTCACGCCGCTGGATCGCGCGGGTATCTACGTGCCGGGCGGCAAGGCGGCGTATCCGTCGTCGGTCCTGATGAACGCGATTCCGGCGCGGGTGGCCGGCGTGCGTGAAATCGTCATGGTCGTGCCGACGCCGGACGGTGTGAAGAATCCGCTGGTGCTCGCGGCCGCGCTGCTGGGCGGCGTGGATCGCGTGTTCACGATCGGCGGCGCGCAGGCGGTCGGCGCGCTGGCCTACGGCACGGCAACCATTCCCGCGGTCGACAAGATCTGCGGTCCCGGCAACGCGTACGTCGCATCGGCCAAACGCCGGGTGTTCGGCACGGTCGGTATCGACATGATCGCCGGGCCGTCGGAAATCCTCGTGTTGTGCGACGGCACCACGGACCCGCGCTGGGTCGCGATGGACCTGTTCTCGCAAGCCGAGCACGACGAGCTCGCGCAGTCCATTCTGCTGTGCCCTGACGACGCGTTCATCGGCCGCGTGAAAGACGCGATCGACGAACTGCTGCCCACCATGCCGCGCCGCGACGTGATCCGCGCGTCGCTGGAAGGCCGCGGCGCGCTGGTCAAGGTGCGCGATATGGAGCAAGCCTGCGCGATCGCCAACGACATCGCCCCGGAACACCTCGAAATCTCCGCGCTGGAGCCGCATCAGTGGGGCCAGCTGATCCGCCATGCCGGCGCGATCTTCCTCGGCCGCTACACCAGTGAAAGCCTCGGCGACTACTGCGCGGGGCCGAATCACGTTTTGCCTACGTCTCGTACCGCACGGTTCTCGTCTCCTTTGGGCGTCTATGATTTCTTTAAGCGTTCAAGCGTGATCGAGGTCAGCGCGGAAGGCGCGCAGACGCTCGGCGAGATCGCAGCCGAGCTCGCTTACGGCGAAGGCCTGCAGGCGCATGCCCGCAGCGCCGAATACCGGATGCGGCAAACCGGCTAAGCGCGGTTGATCCGACGCTGAAACCGCGGGCAATGCGGGCATCGAGCCGGTGCCCGCGAACGTCGGCGACGGATTGCGCGCGGTTCTCCGTTTAATAAAGACAACACAGACCAACCTGGGGCGGCCCGCATGCCGCCGACGCCGGGCCGGCGTTCCCCCCGCGGCCCGCTCACCTGACCTATGACGACACCTCAAGACATCATCCGCCGCGACGTGCTCGCGATGACGGGCTATCCAGTCCCCGACGCCACGGGCTACATCAAGCTCGACGCGATGGAAAATCCGTTCACGCTGCCGCCGGTGCTGGCCGCGCATCTGGGCGAGCACCTGGCCGGCATCGCGCTGAATCGCTATCCGGCGCCGCGTCCGGATGCGTTGATCGAGAAGATCAAGCGTGTGATGGGCGTGCCGGCCGGCTGCGACGTGCTGCTCGGCAACGGCTCGGATGAAATCATCAGCATGGTGTCGGTCGCGTGCGCGCAGCCGGGCGCCAAGGTGCTCGCGCCGGTGCCGGGCTTCGTGATGTATCAGATGTCGGCGAAGCTCGCGAATCTCGAGTTCATCGGCGTGCCGCTGCAAGCGGACTTCACGCTCGACACCGAAGCGATGCTGGCCGCCATCGCCGAGCACCAGCCGGCGATCATCTATCTTGCCTACCCGAACAACCCGACCGGCACGTTGTACGACGACGCCGACATGGAACGCATCATCGCTGCGGCAACCAAGAGCCTCGTGGTGATCGACGAGGCTTACCAGCCGTTCGCGCAGAAAAGCTGGTTGCCGCGCGCCGACGCGTTCGACAACGTCGTCGTGATGCGGACGGTGTCCAAGCTCGGCCTCGCCGGGATCCGTCTCGGCTACCTGGTCGGCAAACCGGGCTGGCTGACCGAATTCGACAAAGTGCGGCCGCCGTACAACACCAACGTGCTCACGCAAGCCGCCGCCGATTTCTTGCTCGACCACGTCGACGTGCTCGACTCGCAAGCCGCGCAATTGCGCGACGAACGTACGAAACTGGCGCACGCGGTGTCCCAATTACCGGGCGCCGAAGTGTTCCCGAGCGCCGGTAATTTCCTGCTGGTGCGCGTGCCCGACGCGTCGGTGCTGTTCGAAACGCTACTGACGGCGCGGGTTCTGATCAAAAACGTGAGTAAAATGCATGCATTGCTGGCCAATTGCGTGCGTTTGACCGTCGGTTCGCCGGAAGAAAACGCCCAATTGATCGCTGCACTGAAACTCGTGCTGAACTGAACGGCGTGCAGAACGGGCGCGCAAGCGTTTTCCCATATTGCGGAAAAGCGCGCGTGGCCCGCCGTTTTCCCATCCCACCTACCTATCGCTTTCTAGCTAGATTCGAGGAATTACCATGCGCCTTGCGGAAGTCGTTCGCAACACCAGCGAAACGCAGATCCGTGTGAAGATCAATCTGGACGGCACCGGTCAGCAAAAGCTGGCCACCGGTGTGCCGTTTCTGGACCACATGCTCGACCAGATCGCGCGGCATGGATTGTTCGACCTCGAAATCGAAGCGCATGGCGACCTGCATATCGACGACCATCACACGGTCGAAGACACCGGTATCACGCTCGGCCAGGCCGTCGCGAAAGCGATCGGCGACCGCAAGGGCATCCGCCGCTACGGTCATTCCTACGTGCCGCTCGACGAAGCGCTGTCGCGCGTCGTGATCGATTTTTCCGGCCGTCCGGGCCTCGAATTCCATGTGCCGTTCACGCGCGCGCGCATCGGCACGTTCGACGTCGATCTGTCCATCGAATTTTTCCGCGGCTTCGTGAATCACGCCGGTGTCACGTTGCATATCGACAACCTGCGTGGCCTGAACGCCCACCATCAGATGGAAACGGTGTTCAAGGCGTTCGGGCGTGCGTTGCGCATGGCCACCGAACTGGACGAACGCGCGGCGGGGCAGATTCCGTCGACCAAGGGCAGCCTTTAAGCGCTCACTAGCCGGCTCGTTGGCCGGCTCATTGGCCAACTCACTTACCAGGACCGGGACCAGCGCCGATGCGCTCGCGCCCGGTGTGCGATGGACATTCTGAAGTCGTTTATTTCGCTGCTGGCACTGATCAACCCGGTCGGCGCGATCCCGTTCTTCATGAGCCTGACGGCGAATCAGAGCGATGCCGAGCGGCGTAGAACCATTCGCATTGCAGCGATTTCGGTGTTCTGCGTGATCACGATCACCACGCTGCTCGGGCAGCAGATCATCAGCTTCTTCGGTATTTCGGTCGGCTCGCTCGAAGTGGGCGGCGGGATCATCATGCTGCTGATGGCGATCAACATGCTGAACGCGCAGATCGGCAACAGCCGTTCGACGCCGGAAGAGCGCCATGAAGCCGAGCAGAAAGACAACATCGCGGTCGTGCCGCTGGCGATTCCGCTGTTGACCGGTCCGGGCGCGATCAGCACCACGATCATCTACGCGGCCGGTTCGGCGCACTGGTACGACCGGATCAGCCTCGTCGCGATCGGCGCGGTGCTGGCGGCGATCTGCTTTTTTTCGCTGCGGCTCGCCGAACCGATTGCCCGCTGGGTGGGTCGCACGGGTATCAACATCGGCACGCGGCTCATGGGTTTGATGTTATCGGCGCTGGCGGTGGAATTCATCGTCGATGGATTGAAGGCATTGTTGCCTAACTTGAAATGAAAACTTCGATAGCGATTGTGGATTACGGAATGGGCAACCTGCGTTCGGTCGCCCAGGCACTGCGCAAAGCCGCGCCGGAAGCGGACGTGGCGATCGTCGACCAGCCTGAAGCGATTCGCGCGGCCGACCGTGTCGTGCTGCCCGGCCAGGGCGCGATGCCCGACTGCATGCGCAGCCTGGCCGAATCCGGCCTGCAGGAAGCGGTGATTGAAGCGTCGCGCAGCAAGCCGCTGATGGGCGTATGCGTCGGCGAGCAGATGCTGTTCGACTGGAGCGCGGAGGGCGGTACGCCCGGCTTGGGCCTCTTGCCCGGCAAAGTGCTGCGCTTCGACCTGGAAGGCCAGGTGCAGGACGACGGCTCCCGCTTCAAAGTCCCGCAAATGGGCTGGAACCGCGTGCGCCAGGCGCAGCCGCACCCACTGTGGGACGGCGTCGCGGACAACGCCTTCTTCTACTTCGTGCACAGTTATTACGTGGTGCCGGACAACGCCGCCCATACCTCGGGCGAAACGGTGTACGGTGTGCCCTTTACCTCGGCGGTGGCGCGGGATAACATCTTCGCGACCCAATTCCACCCGGAAAAGAGCGCCGAAGCGGGGCTGCGCGTGTATCGCAACTTCGTGCACTGGAATCCGTGAGCGCCTTTCTTCATCCTGTTGCCGTGCACCGTTTCGCCACAAGCGGAGCGTGCGCTGCGGGCCGCAATCGCAGCGTCACGATTTCGCTCCCCCACGACGCCGCGCAAGGGCGTCGAAAGAGTTGTACTAAACTAGCGAAACGGCGTCCCGGCGGGCTGGACCATCAGCCGCCTCCGCCGACCTTCAACCCCTTCCCAGACAACACCCGATTGCTATGCTGCTGATTCCCGCCATCGACCTGAAAGACGGTCAGTGTGTACGCCTCAAACAGGGCGATATGGACCAGGCGACGATATTTTCCGAGGAACCGGCGGCGATGGCCCGACATTGGGTCGATCGCGGTGCCCGGCGTCTGCACCTCGTCGACCTGAATGGCGCGTTCGCCGGCAAGCCGAAGAATGAAGACGCGATTCGCGCGATCATCGAGGAAGTGGGCGGCGAGATTCCCGTGCAACTGGGCGGCGGCATCCGCGACCTGAACACGATCGAGCGCTATCTGGACGACGGTTTGTCGTACGTGATCATCGGCACGGCGGCGGTGAAGAACCCCGGCTTCCTGCAGGATGCCTGCACGGCGTTCGGCGGCCATATCATCGTCGGGCTGGATGCGAAAGACGGCAAGGTCGCGACCGACGGCTGGAGCAAGCTGACCGGCCACGAAGTGGCCGATCTGGCGCGCAAGTTCGAGGACTACGGCTGCGAGTCGATCATCTACACCGATATCGGCCGTGACGGCATGCTTCAGGGCATCAACATCGAAGCGACGGTGCGCCTTGCGCGCGCGGTGAAGATTCCCGTGATCGCGAGCGGTGGCTTGTCCAACCTCGCCGACATCGAATCGCTGTGCGAAGTCGAAGACGAAGGCATCGAAGGCGTGATCTGCGGCCGGGCGATTTACTCGGGCGATCTCGACTTCGCGGCGGCGCAAACCCTCGCGGACCGGCTGCGCGAATCGGACGACGCTTAAGGGTCGTTCAAGCGGCGTCGCGTTTGGCTCATCATTCGCGCAGAGGCGCCTCAGGGCGCCCGGCGCGCGCGGCTCGCCGCGCCGGCACTGTGCCGTTCGTCTGAATTCAAAGCGAGCGGCCTCATCAGCGGTATTGGCAGAATTGCAAGATCATGGCTCTAGCTAAACGCATCATCCCCTGTCTCGACGTCACGGCTGGCCGCGTGGTCAAGGGCGTCAACTTCGTCGAACTACGCGATGCGGGCGACCCGGTCGAAATCGCCCGCCGTTACGACGATCAGGGCGCCGACGAACTCACCTTCCTCGATATCACCGCGACCTCGGATCAGCGCGATCTGATCCTGCCGATCATCGAAGCGGTCGCCTCGCAAGTGTTCATCCCGCTGACGGTTGGCGGCGGCGTGCGCGCTGTCGAAGACGTGCGGCGCCTGCTGAACGCGGGCGCGGACAAGATCAGCATGAACTCGTCGGCGGTGGCGAATCCGCAGCTCGTGAAAGACGCGACGGACAAATACGGCTCGCAATGCATCGTGGTCGCGATCGACGCGAAACGCGTCTCCGCGGACGGCGAGCCGCCGCGCTGGGAAGTCTTCACGCACGGCGGACGCAAGGCCACTGGCCTCGAAGCCGTCGAATGGGCGCGCAAGATGGCCGAACTCGGCGCCGGCGAAATCCTGCTCACCAGCATGGACCGCGACGGGACAAAGAGCGGTTTCGACCTTGCACTCACGCGCGCGGTGTCCGACGCGGTGCCGATTCCGGTGATCGCTTCGGGCGGCGTGGGCAATCTGCAGCATCTGGCCGACGGCATCAAGAGCGGCCACGCCGACGCAGTACTCGCCGCGAGCATCTTCCACTACGGCGAACACACCGTGGGCGAGGCCAAGCGCTTCATGGCCGATCAGGGCATTTCGGTGAGGTTGTGACGTGGTGAATCCCTCGGCAGTCAATTGGC
This sequence comes from Paraburkholderia sp. RL18-101-BIB-B, assembly GCF_046026985.1. Lineage (NCBI taxonomy): Bacteria > Pseudomonadati > Pseudomonadota > Betaproteobacteria > Burkholderiales > Burkholderiaceae > Paraburkholderia > Paraburkholderia sp. RL18-101-BIB-B. Next base: position 66,412 of record NZ_JARESV010000017.1, on the reverse strand, counting down.
TCGACAAGGTCAGGTGGGACGCGAACGGCCTCGTGCCGGTGATCGCGCAGGAGGCGTCGACGAACGACGTGCTGATGTTCGCGTGGATGAACCGCGAAGCCCTTGCCAAGACCATCGAAACCAACCGCGCAGTGTATTTCTCGCGCTCGCGTCAGCGTCTGTGGTTCAAGGGCGAAGAGTCCGGCCATGTGCAGCATGTGCACGAGGTGCGGCTCGATTGCGACGAAGACGTCGTGCTGCTGAAAGTGGAGCAGGTGTCGGGCATTGCCTGTCACACCGGCCGCCACTCGTGCTTTTTCCAGAAATTCGAAGGCGCGGTGGACGATGGCGACTGGGTCGCCGTCGATCCCGTGCTGAAAGACCCCGAACACATCTACAAATGACGCAATCCACGCAAACCACGTCGTCCGATCCCGCGACCACGAATGACACGCTGCTGCGCCTCGCGGCGATCATCGACAGCCGCAAGGGCGGCGATCCGGACGTGTCGTACGTGTCGCGCCTGTTCCACAAGGGCGACGACGCGGTGCTGAAGAAGATCGGCGAAGAAGCCACCGAGGTCGTGCTGGCCGCCAAGGATGCGCGCCACGGCGGCGCGCCGAAGGCGCTGGTCGGCGAAGTCGCGGACCTGTGGTTTCATTGCCTCGTGATGCTGTCGCACTTCGATCTGAGCCCGGCGGACGTGCTCGCCGAGCTGGAGCGCCGCGAAGGCATGTCGGGCATCGAGGAGAAGGCGCTACGCAAGAGCCGCGACCGCGAGCAGAACGGCGACTGATCGTCGTTGGGCCGCTCGCGTCTTGAAGTGGGGAGCACCGGCGCCCATATTGCACTGAACGCATCTGATCGCATCCTTGGGAGGACGCAAGCATGGAACAGTCGCACGAAAGCTATCCGCCGCCGGTCTATCGCAATGCTATCGAGCCAGAGCGCGAACGCAGCCTGCGCACGCTCACCCACGTTCTGTACGCGCTGTATGCGGTCCACTGGCTGACAGGCGGCCTGACGATCCTGATCGCGATCATCATCAACTACGTGAAGCGGCCCGACGTGGTGGGCACGCCGTACGAAGCCCATTTCGAGTGGCAGATCCGCTCCTTCTGGATGGCCTTGCTGGGTTATGCGATCGGCGGCGTGCTGCTGTTCGTGGTGATCGGCATTCCGGTCCTGTGGGCCGTGAGCATCTGGATGTTGTACCGTATTATCAAAGGCTGGCTGTATCTGTACGATAACAAGCCGCTCGCGAATCCGCGCGCCTGGTTCTGAGTTTCGTCCGACGGTTGCCGGGCCTGACATGAATCGCGCCGCGTACGCTTCGCGCTTCAGCCATACTGTGTCAGGAATACGATGAGCCACGACCCGAACTGCCTTTTCTGCAAAATCGCCGCCGGCGCGATCCCGTCGACCAAAGTCCACGAAGACGACGAATTCGTCGCCTTTCGCGACATTCGTCCGGCCGCCGAGACGCATGTGCTGGTCATTCCGCGCAAGCACATCGCCACGCTGTCGAATTGCACCGAAGGCGATGCGCCGCTGCTTGGTAGAATGCTAGTTTTGGCGGCACGTCTGGCCGATCAGCTGGGCGTGGCGTACACCGGCGGCGAAACGGGTTTTCGCACGGTAATCAATACCGGGCCGGGCGGCGGGCAAGAGGTGTATCACCTGCACGCACACATTCTCGCGGGGCCGCGCCCCTGGCAGCGCATGGGCTGACGCGGCTGCGCGGCGAGTTTTGGTCACGCACAATACCGCGGCCGTTGTTTTTGCCGCATTGTAACGACGCCGACGCGATCGTCTGGTCACAATGACATACCGTGTCGCGGGTTGAGTCGGAAGGGCTCGCGGTAATGTTCAGATGAAGCGTACGCGCTTCGATTCATGCCGCAAGGCGTACGAGGTTCACCGCATTACGGTGCGGTGTCGGGTTTAAGGAGAGTAGTCATGGGTTCGTTGAGTATTTGGCATTGGTTGATCGTGTTGTTGATCGTGGCGCTCGTGTTCGGCACGAAGAAGCTGCGCAATATCGGAACCGATCTGGGTGGCGCGGTGAAGGGCTTCAAGGAAGGCATGAAGGAAGCCGAAACGCCAGGCGGCGAAGCGCAGCAGCGCGAACTGCCGCGCAACGGCGCCGTGGATGTGGAAGCGAAGGAAAAGACGCCGCGTTCGGGCGATTACCGCTAAGCCGCGGCTTAACCGCGTTACTGACGGACATTCCACTTCATGCTGGACCTCGGTCTAACCAAGATGGCGCTGATCGGCGTCGTCGCGCTGGTCGTACTCGGGCCTGAGCGCCTGCCACGCGTCGCCCGCACAGCCGGCGCGCTGTTCGGCCGCGCGCAGCGGTATATCAACGACGTGAAGGCCGAAGTCACGCGCGAAATCGAACTCGACGAACTGCGTCGCATGAAAAGCGAGTTCGAAGCCGCCGCGACCAATGTCGAAACCTCCGTTAAGGATAATCTGCGCAAGCACGAGACCGAACTGAACGACGCGTGGAACAGCGGCACGTCGGTGTCGCCGAGCATTGCCGGTGGCGCGCTTGAAGACGTCGGCAATACATCGTGGCCGAGCAGCACGCCGGCGGCGGCGCCCAAACGCAAGAACTGGCGTGTCAAGCAGACGGCCATGCCCACCTGGTACAAGCGCGCGACCACGCGCCGCACGCGCGTGCAGTCGGGTGCGGCGCGCGTGGCGCGGCATACGCCGGCCAGCATGCGTCGCCCGACGCGGTTTTTCTGATGATCAGAACGACAATCTCCAACCGAGGGCCGGTGTGAGCGACCCCCAGCATACCCAGGACGAAGGCACTGAAGAGACCTTCATTTCCCACCTCGTTGAATTGCGCGACCGTATCATTCGCGCCGGCCTTGCCGTCGTCGTGGTGTTCGTCGGGCTCGTGTACTGGGCGCCGGATATCTTCCGGTTGCTGGCGCGGCCCTTGATGCAGAACCTGCCGAAGGACGGCAAGATGATCGTCACCGACGTCACCGGCTCGTTCTTCGTGCCGATGAAGGTGACCATGCTGGTGGCCTTCGTGATCGCGCTGCCGATCGTGCTGTATCAGATCTGGGCATTCGTCGCGCCGGGTCTTTATCAGCACGAGAAGAAACTGGTCGGCCCGCTGGTGGGTAGCAGCTACACGCTGTTCCTGTGCGGCATGGCGTTCGCGTATTTCGTGGTGTTCCCAACTATCTTCCGCGTGATGGCGCACTACAACGCGCCACTCGGCGCGGAGATGACCACGGACATCGACAATTACCTGAGCTTCGTGTTGACCATGTTCATTGCATTCGGCGTGACGTTCGAAGTGCCGATCGTCGTGGTGCTGTTGGTGCGCATGAACGTGGTGACGCTCAAGAAGCTCAAGGAGATTCGTCCCTATGTGATCGTCGGCGCCTTTGTTATCTCGGCCGTGGTCACGCCGCCGGACGTGTTCTCGCAATTGATTCTGGCGATTCCGCTGATCGTGTTGTACGAGGCAGGGATCATCGCGGCGCGGTTGATTGTTGGCAAGCAGCCGGTGGTGGTTGAGGATGCGAGCGCTTCGGAGTGAGCGGCGCGGGGTTTTCCTGCGGTTCCGCATGAGTTAACAAAAAGGGCAGCACATCACGGGCTGCCCTTTTTGTTTTCGCTCATGTTGCGGTAGGTTTGGATGCTTGCTCTTGTGGACATTCAAACGTCGAACAAAAAGCACACGTTCTTAGAATGCGAGTTGAAAAGTCTTAAGGCGTCTAATTGTTTATCGCCTTATCGAGCGATATTATTTTGCCTGGCCATTAGACGGGCGTTCGTATGTCAAATCAATAAATACGGAATACATGACGGGCTAAGTCGAGAAGAGATCTTCTCTCTTATCACAATTGACGAGACATGCAAGCAACTCGGTGTGGACGATTTCGCTGGTGTTGCGAGCGTCTTGCTGGGACAGCGATTCATTCCGACGCGTGGCAAGTTCTCGGGTGCGGTCAAGGGAACCTCAATCGCATCGGTTGTGTCCCGCCGTGTGTTGCCATACGAACTCAAGTAGAGGCTGCTGCCGACAGTCACATCGTTCAAAAGTCTTATTTTGCTGAGAATCAAATTTACCCGTAGTGTTGGCGCGTTCGTTGGACGCGCTATTCCGGGTGTTGGCGGGGTCCTCCTCGCTTCCGATGCGTCTACAATCATTTACCGTTCGGTTACTTCATATAGCGGGCTCGTAAAAGCAGAGGACCGTCTATGACCGCAGATATCTGGAACGACTTGGAAGCGTTCGTTACAGAAGATGCCGGCAAACCGATTGTCGGCCGACTCCAACTCACGAGAGAAACGGACCTCTATCACGATCTGGACATGAATCCCGATTGCATCTCCGAATTCATGAAAAGATGGGCCGCCCAGTTTCACGTCGAGCTAAACGGGTTTGATCTCCATCACTACTACGCCGCTGCGAAATTGAATATCGGCTCGTTTCTCGCTACGGTGGCCAAGTCGCCATTCAGCGCTAATGCGCGCGAAACCCTCGGCGGTAGATCGCTTACGCTCGGCATGCTTGAAGATGCTATGAAAACGGCGCAGTGGGAAGCCTAGCGGTCTTCCACGCAGCTAAACCTCAACCCCCCTCATCATCTTGCTGATCACCACCGCCGTTGTCCTCGGCCGGTTGCTTCGGCGGAGGCGGGCGTTTGCCGATCGTGACTTCCAGATCCATCTCGCGGCTCTTGCGCACGAGATGCACCTTCGCGGCCGTGCCCGGCTTGATCTGCGCGATCACATTCAGGAGACGCGTGGTGTCGGTGATTTCCTGGCCGTTCACGCTCATGAGAATGTCGCCCGGCTTGATGCCCGCGCGGTCCGCGGGACCGTTCTTCAGCACGCCCGCGACAATCGCGCCCGACTTCTGATCCAGCCCAAACGATTCGGCGATTTCCGGCGTGACATCCTGCGGTTCGACGCCGATCCAGCCGCGCGTGACCGAACCCGTGGTGATGATGCTCTCGAGCACGCTGCGCGCCGTCGAGACGGGAATCGCGAAGCCGATGCCGAGCGAGCCGCCCGAGCGCGAATAGATCGCGGTGTTGATGCCGAGCAGATTGCCGTTCACGTCGACGAGCGCGCCACCCGAATTGCCCGGGTTGATGGCCGCGTCGGTCTGAATGAAGTTTTCGAACGTGTTGATGCCGAGGTGATTGCGCCCGAGCGCGCTGACGATGCCCATGGTCACCGTCTGGCCGACGCCGAACGGATTGCCGATCGCCAGCACCACGTCGCCCACGCGCGTCTGATCCATGCGGCCGAGCGTGATGGTGGGCAGATTGGTCATGTTGACCTTGAGCACGGCCAGATCCGTTTCCGGATCGACGCCGATCACCTTCGCATTCGTGGTGCGGCCGTCGGCCAGCGCGATTTCGATCTGATCGGCGCCGTCCACGACGTGCTGGTTCGTTAGAATGTAACCTTCCGAACTCACTATCACGCCGGAGCCCAGATTGGACGCGGGCTGTTCCTGCTGCTTGCGGTTCTTGTCGCCGAAGAAGTAGCGGAACAGCGGATCTTTTGCGCGCGGGTCGGGTGGCAGTGAGCCATCCTTGCTGGAGAACACATTGACGACCGCGGGCATGGCCTTTTGCGCGGCGTCCGCGTACGACGCCTGAGCTGGGCCGCTGCCGATGCCTGGCGCTACTTCCCGCAGGGCGACGATCGGTTCGGCGAGTTGCTTGCCGAATTGCCCTTGACGCTGGAGCCACTGCGGTTTGAGGGTCGCAATGATGAACATGAGCGCCAACAGCACGGTCACCGCTTGGGCAAAGAACAGCCAAAAGCGTCTAAGCATCTGAAGACTAGAGGTTTATATGGATCGGATCGAACTTGAATTGTACTTGAACAATCTCCTTGAAACCGCGCGCTTCAAGGACTATTGCCCCAATGGACTGCAGGTCGAAGGGCGTCGCAAGATCAATAAGCTCGCGACCGGCGTGACCGCTTCGGCGGCCTTCCTGGAGGCCGCGCTCGATTGGGGTGCGGACGCCGTGCTAGTCCATCACGGCTACTTCTGGCGCAACGAAGCGCCGCAGATCACCGGCCGCAAACACGCGCGGCTGAAGCTGCTGATCGCCAACGACCTGAACCTGTTCGCCTATCACCTGCCGCTCGACGACCACCCCGAATTCGGCAATAACGCGCAGATCGGCCAGAAGATGGGCTGGATCAGCGACGCGCGCTTCGGCGAGAACGATCTCGGCTGGCTTGCCACGTTTCCGATGCCGATCACGCTCGCGCACTTCACCGCGCAAGTCGAACAGACGCTCGGCCGCACGCCGCTCGTGTTCGGCGACGCGGACCGCGAACTGCGCCGCGTAGGCTGGTGCACGGGCGCCGCGCAAGGCATGTTCGACGCGGCCATCAACGCTGGCGCGGACGTTTATCTGACCGGCGAAGTGTCGGAGTCGGTGATGCACACATCGGCGGAAAGCGGTGTGGCTTTTCTCGCGGCGGGCCACCATGCCACCGAGCGCTTCGGCGTGCAGGCGGTGGGCAAGCATCTGTCCGAGCAGTTCGATATCGAGCACCTCTTTATCGATATCCCTAATCCCGTTTGAATCGCAAGAATCAGGTAAAACGCATTAGCGTAGAAAAAGGCACGAATAACGGAGGGGGCACTTAAAAGGAGATGCAAAAAGGTTTGCGATTCGTACGGAGAAACCCTGATTTATCAAAGGCTTCGCACGGTTTTTGGCAATCGGCCCTTGTAAATGGCGACTCCATTCGCGCAAACTAGCGGCGGTAGAAGAGACGTGAAGGAAAAATCCAACTCAGAAGTGGGGCGTGTGATGCGAGACAAGGAAGATGAACGCGTCGACGGCAGCCGCCGTACCTGGCTGATAGCGACGACCGTAGCAGGTGGCATAGGAGGCGTTGCCACTGTCGTACCCTTTGTTAGTTCGTTTGCACCATCTGAAAAGGCCAAGGCAGCAGGTGCCCCGGTCGAAGTCGATATCAGTGATCTCAAGCCCGGCGACATGAAGACCGTTGCCTGGCGCGGTAAGCCGGTGTGGATCATCAACCGCACCGACCGGATGCTCGCCGATGTCCAGAAAGCCGATAACGAAGTAGCGGATCCCCACACCAAGAATCCTTTTTCGATGCCGTTGCCGGAGTACTGCAACAACGAGTTCCGTTCACGCACTGACCACAAGAACCTTTTCGTCGCCGTCGCCGTGTGCACCCATCTGGGCTGCACGCCGACGCCGCGCTTCCAGGAGGGCGCGCAGCCCAATCTTCCAGACGACTGGCCAGGCGGCTTCCTGTGCCCTTGCCATGGCTCGACCTATGACATGGCCGGCCGCGTCTTCAAGAACAAACCTGCGCCGCAGAACCTCGACATCCCGCCTTACATGTTCACCTCGGCCACCGGCCTCGTGATCGGCAAGGACGAGAAAGGAGAAGCGTAATGGCGATCGAACACGAAGTAGAGACGACCGGGCTGGTCGGCTGGATCGACCGGCGCTTTCCGATGACTTCCACCTGGAAGAAGCACGTTTCCGAGTACTACGCGCCGAAGAACTTCAACTTCTGGTACTTCTTCGGTTCGCTTGCGCTCCTGGTGCTGGTCAACCAGATCGTCACCGGCATCTTCCTCACCATGAACTACAAGCCCGACGCGACGCTTGCGTTCTCGTCGGTCGAGTACATCATGCGCGAGGTGCCGTGGGGCTGGCTGATCCGCTATATGCACTCCACGGGCGCGTCGATGTTTTTCGTCGTCGTGTATCTGCATATGTTCCGCGGGCTGATGTACGGCTCGTACCGCAAGCCGCGCGAACTGGTGTGGATCTTCGGCTGCGCGATTTTCCTGTGCCTGATGGCCGAGGCCTTTTTCGGCTATCTGCTGCCGTGGGGGCAAATGTCGTTCTGGGGCGCGCAGGTGATCGTGAACCTGTTCTCGGCGGTTCCGTTCATCGGGCCGGATCTGTCGCTGTGGATCCGCGGCGACTATGTGGTCTCCGACGTCACGCTGAACCGTTTCTTCGCGTTTCACGTGATCGCGATTCCGCTGGTGCTGATCGGTCTGGTGGTCGCCCACCTGGTCGCGCTGCACGAAGTGGGATCGAACAACCCGGACGGCATCGAAATCAAGGCGAAGAAGGGCCCGGACGGCATTCCGCTCGACGGCATCCCGTTCCACCCGTACTACTCGGTGCACGATTTCATGGGCGTGACGGTGTTCCTGCTGATCTTCGCGGCGATCATCTTCTTCGCGCCGGAGATGGGCGGCTACTTCCTCGAAGCGAACAACTTCGTGCCGGCCAACCCGCTGCAGACGCCGCCTGAAATCGCGCCGGTGTGGTACTTCACCGCCTTCTACGCGATGCTGCGCGCTACTACGGATCCGTTCAAGATCGTGCTAATGGTCGTGATCGGGCTGCTCGGCCTGCTCGCGTTGGTGCGCGCGCGCGGCAAGTGGAAGCTCGGCCTGCCGGCGCTCGCGGTGCTGGTGATTCTGGCCATGGCGTTCACGGAGTCGAAGTTCTGGGGCGTGGTGGTGATGGGCAGCGCGGTGGTGTCGCTGTTCTTCCTGCCGTGGCTCGACCGCTCGCCGGTCAAGTCGATCCGTTACCGGCCGTTTTTTCACAAGGTGTTCTACGGCATCTTCGTGGCCGCGTTCCTGACGTTGGCTTTCCTCGGCACTAAACCGCCGTCGCCGGCTGCCACGTTGATCGCCCAGATCTGCGCGCTGGTCTACTTCGCGTTTTTCCTCGGTATGCCGTTCTGGACGCGGCTTGGCACGTTCAAGCAGCCGCCCGAACGGGTGCGGTTCAAGCCTCACTAATCGCGAGCCAGGAGAACACGAAATGAAAAAACTGCTTACGAAGTGCGCGCTGATCGGCGCGACACTGCTCGCGGTGCTGGCTGCCCCGGCTTACGCGGACGAGAATTTCCCTCTCGACCGCGCGCCGGATAACGCGGAGAATTTCGCTTCTTTGCAGCACGGCGCGCAATTGTTTGTAAACTACTGCCTGAATTGCCACAGCGCGAACCTGATGCGCTACAACCGCCTGACCGACATCGGCATTACGCCGAACGAAATTCAGGCGAACCTGCTCTTCACCACGGATAAAGTCGGCAACACCATGACCGTGGCGATGCGTCCGGCCGACGCGCAAGCGTGGTTCGGCGCGAGTCCGCCGGATTTGTCGGTGGAAGCGCGAGCGCGCGGCAAGGATTGGCTGTACACGTATTTGCGCAGCTTTTACCGCGACAATACGCGGCCGACCGGCTGGAACAATCTGGTGTATGAAAACGTGAGCATGCCTCACGTGCTGTGGCAGCTTCAGGGGCAACGTACCGCGAAGTTCGGTGACGAAACCGACGAAAAAACTGGCGAGACGGTACACAAATTTGTCGGCTTCCAGCAGGTCACTCCGGGGACGATGTCGCCGGTAGATTATGATTCTGCTGTGGCCGACCTTGTGTCGTACCTGTCATGGATGTCCGAACCGACCCAGAAAACCCGCAAACAGCTTGGCGTGTGGGTGCTGTTGTTCCTCGGTATCCTGAGCTTTTTCGCCTGGCGATTGAACGCCGCGTACTGGAAACATATCAAATAATCACGCCGTCACCCGGCGTGGGGCCGGCGCCAGGAAAAACCTGTTGAACGGTTTTTCCGCGCGCTGGCCTTTCAGCTTTTTGAGGAAACGTAAACATGATGGTTCTGTATTCCGGCACAACTTGCCCGTTCTCCCAGCGCTGCCGGCTGGTGTTGTTCGAAAAGGGCATGGACTTCGAGATCCGCGACGTCGACCTGTTTAACAAGCCGGAAGACATCGCCGTGATGAATCCGTATGGTCAAGTGCCGATTCTCGTCGAACGGGACCTGATTCTGTACGAATCGAACATCATCAACGAGTATATCGACGAGCGCTTCCCGCACCCGCAGCTGATGCCGGCCGATCCGGTGCAGCGCGCGCGCGCGCGCCTGTTCCTGCTGAACTTCGAGAAGGAACTGTTCGTTCACGTCGGCACGCTCGAAAACGAAAAGGGCAAGGCCGCCGAGAAGAATCACGAGAAGGCCCGTCTCGCGATTCGCGATCGTCTGACGCAACTCGCACCGATCTTCCTGAAGAACAAGTACATGCTCGGCGAAGAGTTCTCGATGCTCGACGTCGCGATCGCGCCGTTGCTGTGGCGTCTGGATCATTACGGCATCGAACTGTCGAAGAACGCCGCACCGCTGATGAAGTATGCCGAGCGCATTTTCAGCCGCCCGGCTTATATCGAAGCGCTGACGCCTTCGGAAAAGGTGATGCGTCGTTGAGTTTGGCTTTGGGGCGAGGGCGCCGCGCGGCGGAGTGAGCGCGGGCCCGCGCCCGGTAAGAGGACTGTTGATGCAAGAGATTTCCACCAAGCCTTACCTGCTGCGCGCGCTCTACGAGTGGTGCACGGATAACGGCTATACGCCGCACATCGCGGTCCGGGTCGACAATCAGACGCGCGTGCCGCGTCAGTTTGTGCGCGACAACGAAATCGTGTTGAACATCAGCTTCGAGGCGACCAGCCAGTTGCAGATGGGCAACGAGTGGATCGAGTTCAGCGCGCGTTTCTCCGGCAAGTCGCACAAGATCGAGGTGCCGATCGCCAATATTCTCGCGATTTACGCGCGCGAAAACGGGCAGGGCATGGCGTTCCCGGTCGAGTCGACGGGCGGTGAAGCGCAGGATTCGGGCGCCGACGCGGAAGTGGCGGACGAGACCGAGGCGCCCGCGCCACGCGTGGTCGAAACGGCGCCGGCAACGGATGCCGCCACCGCCAAAGCGGATAGCGAGACGGACGGTCCGCAGCCTGACGACGATGGATCGAAAGGCGGCGGAAGGGCTCGCCTCAAGATCGTAAAATGAAGTAGAATCACGGCCTCATGCCGGCTTAGCTCATCAGGTAGAGCGCTTGACTTGTAATCATGAGGTGGCGGGTTCGAGTCCTGCAGCCGGCACCAGTTGTACTAAACGGGGTTTCTGTTCAGTCAGAAACCCCGTTTTTATTTGTCCGCGCTTATCGATAGACGCGACGTATCCGAGCCGCTGCACGGCCATTCAGCCTGCAGAAGGAACCGGCTTCGTGAAGCATCGGTGAGCTGCGAAACGGTCCAAAATCACCATATCTCTTTCACCTTGTCGATCGTAGACTTTTTAGTCTACGAGTTGCCAGTCGAGGCCTGCAGATAGCGCGCCTCACCCGTCCTCGCCGACGAATAGCGCACCGCGAACCCGGACGACAGAGGTACTATGCGGGCGTCAGTCGGCAACGCTATCCAGTACTCCGGCGGGCAACGCCCCCGATGACGCGGCTTATCAGCGCGTCGCTCCCGCAACACCGACCCCACCTCACCATGACCAGCCCTGCAACCATCACCTGGCCCGAAGCCGACGGCCCCCGCTCCGCGCGTTGGCGCTCCGAAGCGGCTGTGCCGCCGCCCAAGCGCGTCATCGTCGCGGACGACCGCACCACCGCCGATTCCGCGTACCGACTCGCATGTGAAGGCACGGCGCTACTGTGGAACGGCGACTTCCAGAACGCTCGCCAACTGCTGCAAGCGGTCACGCGCCGGCTCGAGCGCAAGCCTCGCAAACACGGCGAAACGCCGATCGACGCGTTCAATCTGCATCGGCAGGCGCAGTCGCAACGCGCGCGCACGCTCGGCATGATCCTGATTCCGCTCGACGCCGCGTACGGTATTCCGCTGCGCCGCGCGCCGGAGGTCCAACAGGCTTGCATCGAGACGTACGGACCGTCCACCGACGAGCCGTCCGTCGTGTCGCTGCGCGAACTGCTTGGCATGATCGGCGCGCATGAATGGCGCAAGAAGGGAGTCGAGATTCCCGCGCTGGGTGACCGGATACATCCGCACTACGGTGTGTTCTCACCGGTGCGCGGCGAGTATGTGGATCTCGTTGCGCGCACGCCGCTGACTTCGCTGAACAAGGCGTTCGATATTGGCACCGGTACGGGCGTGTTGTCCGCGCTGCTCGCCAAACGCGGCGTGAAGAAAATCATCGCTACCGATCAGGATCCCCGCGCGCTCGCTTGTGCGCGTGAGAACCTGACGCGTCTCGGCTATGACCAGCAGGTCGAGCTCGTGCAGGCCGATCTGTTTCCGGAAGGCCGCGCGCCGCTCGTCGTATGCAACCCGCCATGGGTGCCGGCGAGACCCGCTTCGCCGATCGAGTATGCGATCTACGATCCGGAAAGCCGCATGCTGCTCGGTTTCCTGAACGGCCTCGCGGAGCATCTGTCGCCGGGCGGCGAGGGCTGGCTGATCATGTCGGATTTCGCCGAGCATCTCGGTTTGCGCTCGCGCGACTGGCTGCTGGCCGCCATCGACAAGGCGGGGTTGACCGTGGTGGGACGCGAGGACATTCGTCCGCGACACCCCAAGTCGACCGATGAAACCGATGCACTGCACACGGCGCGCATGGCCGAAGTGACGTCGCTGTGGCGTCTGAAGGCGTGATAAGCGGTGAAGCGCGCTGCTCTCTCTTCCAAAAGCGAGGGCAACACGTCACGCCGCCGCGTCGCTCCCCTTGAGTTTGCCGACATACGCCGCCGCGCCGCGTCCTGCCGCGAGGCCGCTGGCAAAGCAGGCGGTGAGCAGGTAACCGCCCGTCGGCGCTTCCCAATCGAGCATCTCCCCCGCGCAGAAGGCGCCGGGCAGGCGCTCAATCATCAAGTGCTCATCAAGCGCCTCGAAGGGAATGCCGCCGGCGGTGCTGATCGCTTCCGCGATCGGCCGGGCGCGCGTGAGGCGCACGGGCAGCGCCTTGATGGCGTGCGCGAGGCCGTCGGCGTCGGCGAAGGCTTCTTTCGACAAAATCTCGTGCAACAAAGCCAGTTTTACCCCGCCAATTCCGATTCTGCCGTGCATATGGCTGGACATCGAGCGTGAGCCGCGCGGTCGCGTGACTTCGGCGACGACCCGCTCCAAAGGCAAGCCTGGCGCCAGATCCAGCGTGACCGTGACATCGCCGTCGGCCAGAATCCGCTCCCGGATTACTGCCGACAAGGCGTAAATCAGACTCCCTTCCAAGCCCGTTTCGGTCAGAAGTATTTCACCTTGTCGATTGTGGACTTTATTGTCTACGTCGGTGAGCGCAATGGCCACCGGCTTGACCGGTTGACCCGCGAAACGCTCGCGCAGATAGGGGCTCCAGTCCGCGTCGAAGCCGCAGTTTGCGGACAGCAACGGCGTTACGGGCACGTCGCGCGAGGCCATCAGCGAGACCCAGGCGGCGTCCGATCCGAGCCGCGGCCAGCTTGCGCCGCCAAGCGCGAACACGACGGCGTCGAAGGTCACGGTTTGTTCGCCGTCGGGTGTCGCGAAGTGGAGCCTATGCGCCGCGGCATCGTCCGCTTCGGTGTCCCAGCCAATCCACTTATGGCGCATGTGAAACCGCACGCCCGCCTCGCGCAGTCGATGCAGCCACGCACGCAGCATCGGCGCGGCTTTCATGTCGGTCGGAAAAACGCGTCCCGAACTGCCGACGAACGTCTCCACACCCAAGCTGTGCACCCACGCGCGCAGGGCGTCGGGATCGAAAGCTCGCACGAGCGGCGCGATCTGCTCGCGGCGCGCGCCGTAGCGGCCGAGGAACGGCTCGAGCGGCTCCGAATGCGTGATGTTCATACCGCCCTTGCCCGCCATCAGAAATTTGCGGCCGACCGATGGCATGGCGTCATAGACGTCGACCTGCACGCCTTGCTGGACGAGCGCCTCGGCGGCCATCAAGCCGGCGGGGCCGCCGCCGATCACGGCGACGCGGGCGGAATCGAATGAGGATGACATGCGGGCCTGCGGATGAGCGGAAGAGGCGGCGCGCCCTCGGTTCGGATGATCCGCCGGCGCGAAGGGCGCTATTTTCACACTGCGAGCAGTGCAGGGCAAACGCGCGGGCGGGTCGGCAGGCCGAAAATGGCTGAGTTCAGGCGGTCCTGCGTAAGCCTGGTTTGCGTCGACGGCTTTGTTATCGACCGGCGCGACCTATACTTTTCAGACACCTTCCATCGGATGCCGTGCGCGTCTTCCTCGCGTCATACCAACTCGCCGTCTTCCCCGCCACCCGACGCTATCCGAGCTATCGGAGCCGCCGTGTCACGGCCGGTGATGTGGTCCGCGCGTCTGCTGCCTGCGTGGATGTCTGAACGTCATCTTGATCAAGGAGACTGCCATGTCCCGCAAATACATCGATTGCCGTGAGTTTCCGAGCGAAATGAACTGCACCGTCGCCTTGTCTGCCGACAGCGAGAGCGAATTGCTCGACGCCGCCGTGCAGCATGCGGTTGCTGTGCACAAACATACGGATTCGCCGGAATTGCGCTCCCAACTCAAGGCGCTCTTTCACGACGGCACGCCACCGGTCGAAGCGACGCGCGGGTGAGCTGCCGTCATTTGGGGAGCTACAGAACGAGCGACCCGCGCAAGCGGCGTCTGGCCGCCCGCGCGGGTCGCAGCATCGTTGAACTATGTGTTAGCCGGGGTACGCCTCGTCCACCTTTAGCCCGGCGAGCTTGAAAATGACTCGCAGCGTCTGCGGTTTGATATCGCGCCGCGATGCGAGCGTAGTCATGACGAAGTCGAGCACTTTGGCGTACTTGAGCATGGTCAGGCAGGTTTCCATGTCCACGCTGCCGTCGCGCATGACTTCGGCCAGCCGCAGCATCTCCGTGGAGATGTCGCGGGCCATTTCCAGTTCGAGTTGCTGCTTCTCGGACCACGCTGGGGTGGCGATGAGTTTCGCCAGCATTTCCTGAAATTTCTGTTCGACGTTTCCGTTGGGTACCGTATCCATTGCCGCCTCTTCTATTTTCCGAGCGCGCGTCCGCTTGACGTCTCGGCGCGCTGCTGGTTACGTAACGTTCGGCCCGTGTTCCGGGACCGTCCTCCCCACATTCATTCGGTTCGCGTGGTGAAAGCCACGGCCGCAGCCCGTTGTTATAGGCGGCACGGCCGGCACCATCGGGCCCGGCCGTCACGCAAGCTGCTTTTGCGCCTTTCTGGAACCTTCCGCGTGACACTTTTTACGCAGGAAGTGTTCCAGTTGATGCCCTTTATCACATGCTTCGCGCGGCTCCTTCGGTCAGCAAGCCGCACTTTGGGTAAACTGGCAGCAACTTTTCCCTTTTTCCGTCACCTGTCGCACGTTCACGTTGCAATTCTTGGCGGTTTCCCCCGATGTCCAGCAAAACGCACGAAATCCGTCCGAACCAGTCCGTCGAGTTGTTGAAGGAGCTTCACATCCTCACGCGCGACGGCAAGATGAATCAGGACAGCCGCCGCAAGCTGAAACAGGTCTATCACCTGTTCCAGTTCATCGAGCCGCTGCTCAAAGACCTCAAGGACAAGCAAGGCGCCGTTACCCTCGTCGATCACGGCGCGGGCAAGTCGTATCTAGGTTTTATCCTGTATGACCTTTTCTTCAAGGAGTTTCAGGAAGATGCGGGTGTTGCGTCACATATATACGGCATTGAGACGCGCGAGGAGCTCGTCGCGAAGTCGGAAGAGCTGGCTGGAAGGCTGGGTTTCACGGGCATGTCGTTTCTGAATCTGTCAGTGGCGGACTCGATCACGTCGGACCGCTTGCCGGCCCAGATCGACATCGTCACGGCGCTGCACGCCTGCAATACCGCGACCGACGACGCGCTGCGCTTCGCGCTCGAAAAGAAGGCGAAGTACATCGTGGTCGTGCCGTGCTGTCAGGCCGAGGTGGCGGGGGTGTTGCGGCAGAACAAGGGCAAATCGCTCGGCAACGCCTTGACGGAGATCTGGCGGCATCCGTTGCACACGCGGGAGTTCGGGAGCCAGATCACGAACGTGCTGCGGTGTTTGCAGCTCGAAGCGCACGGGTATCAGGTCAGCGTGACCGAACTGGTGGGCTGGGAGCATTCCATGAAGAATGAACTGATCATCGCCCAATACAAGGATCTGCCGAGACGCCGGCCGACCGAGCGCTTGAACGAGGTGATGGAAACGCTTGGGATCGAGGAACTGAAGGAACGGTTCTTTGTTTCGGCCTGATCGGACGGCGTGGGCGGTGGCTCGTTGCGAGCCGCTGCGTGAACTAGGGCTTCATCAACGCGGCCCAGCCGGCCAGGCCGATTCGCCGGAGCGTTTCCTGATTCCGCTCGTAAATCTCTTCCGCATCGGGAAAAGCCTGAACCGCGCGTTCAATGCTGTCTTCGCGCAGCAGATGCAAGATCGGATAGGGCGCGCGATTCGTGTAGTTCTCGATATCGTCGGGCTCGCTGCCTTCGAACTGGTAAAAGGGATGGAAGCTCGCGATCTGAACGATGCCTTCGAGCCGAAGCTGCTTGAGCATGCGTTCGGCGAAAAACAGGCAGTCGTTGTAGTCGAGAAAATCGCTGAGCGCCTGCGGCACGATCAACAGCGTCGTATCCACGGCATCCGGGTTGGCGGCGACCAGCGTCTGAAGCTCGGTTTCCAGATCGGCCAGCACGCCTTCCATGTCCACCGCATCGCTGACGGCATAGCGAATCTGCCCCTTTACGTGGACTGCCTTCGCGAACGGACACAAGTTGAGCCCGATCACGGCCTCGGTCAGCCAGTGACGAGTAGCGGCAACAACGGCATCGTGGGATTCGGCGGACAACGGCATGGCGGGCGGCGCGGGAGATAAAGCGCCATTTTAACGGGGCGGATGGGCATCGATTCGCGCCTCGCGCAAACAGAACCGCAAAGCAGACAATTCAGTCAGTCGACGACGCCGACGCCGCGCCGCACGCCGCGGCGATCAACTGCGCGGCGACCTTCGGCGCGGCCAGAATGGGCCCGCAACCGGGGCCGTACGTCTGGCTGGCCGCATACACGCCTTCGATCATCAAACCGAGCGCATTGGCGAGCGCGACCGGATCATCGGCGCCCGCCGCCGTCGTCAGTTCCGTGAGTCGCGCCATCAGGCGCGCTTTGTTGTGAAACACGAACTGCCGCGCCGGATGCGCCGTGTCCGGAAACTCCACCGACACGTTCACGAAGGGACAGCCGCGATAGTCGTCGATCGACGCGCGCACCGCGAGGTCGTCGAAATATTGCTGAAGCTGCCGGGCCGGCTCGCCCGGATGTTTGGCGAAGCTCCTCTCCACGTAGCCGAAGAACTGCTCGTCCTTGCGGTCCAGATAAGCCATGACCAACTCGTCCTTCGACGAAAACTGCCGGTACAAGCTCATCTTGTTCACGCCGGCGCGCTCGACCACTGCGTCCACCCCGACGGCTCGCACACCCTCGCGATAGAACAGCTCGTCCGCGGCACGGAGCAAGTGCTGTTGCGCCTGCGGCCCGGCGGTCTGCGCGCCGCGCGTGCGACGGGCCGCGGCCGGTTTGAGGGATTCACTGTCGGACATGGAAGACCACCTGAACTCAATTAACGCCTTGACATGTTACCGACCAGTAACTAAGATCGCAACACCTATTGTGACTGATCTGTCACAAATCCTTTACCGAACGCGTAACAATACAAGCGGCGACGCCTGCGGGGCAGGTGTCGATTGGAGAACCGATGAACTGGGCAGCAAAACTGATTGGCGGACGTTTCCACTACGGCTGGTTGACCGTTGCGGTGGTGTTTCTGGTACTGCTGGCGGCAGCCGGCACGCGCGCCACGCCGAGCGTGATGATGGTGCCGCTCGAGCATCAATTCGGCTGGAGCCGCGCAACGATCTCGTTGGCGATCTCCGTGAACATCGCGCTGTACGGTCTGATGGGACCGTTCGCGGCGGCGGCAATGCAACGTTTCGGTGTGCGCCCCACGTTGTTGGCCGCGCTCGGCACGATGGCGGCCGGTGTGGGCCTCTCGTCGCTGATGACGCACCCGTGGCAGATGATATTGATCTGGGGCGTGATGGTCGGCGGCTCGACGGGTGTCGCGGCGCTGTCGTTGTCGGCGACGGTGGTCACGCGCTGGTTCACCACGCACCGCGGCCTCGTCATGGGCATTCTCACGGCAAGCTCGGCAACCGGCCAACTGGTGTTCCTGCCGATGCTCGCGGCCATCGCCGAGCACTACGGCTGGCGGCAAGTGGTGTGGGTCGTCGCCATTGCGGCCGCGATCGTGATTCCGCTGGTTGCGTTTCTGTTGCCGGAACGCCCGGCCGACATGAAGCTGCGTCCTTATGGCGAGCCACACGATTCGCCCATCAACAGCACGGTCACCAAACAGAACCCGCTGGCAATCGCCTTCGGCACACTCGCCATGGCGAGCAAGACCCGCGACTTCTGGCTGCTGTTTTTCAGCTTCTTTATCTGCGGCGCGAGCACCAACGGCTACGTCGGCACCCATCTGATCGCGATGTGCGGCGACTACGGCATGACGGAAGTGCAGGGCGCCTCGCTGCTCGCCGCAATGGGCATCTTCGATCTGTTCGGCACGACTCTTTCGGGCTGGCTGTCGGACCGCTTCAATAGCCGCGTGCTGCTGTTCTGGTACTACGGTCTGCGCGGGTTGTCGCTGATGTTTCTGCCGCACGCGTTCGGCATCGACTTCTTCGGTCTGCCGCTGTTCGCCGTGTTCTACGGCCTTGACTGGATCGCAACCGTGCCGCCGACCGTGCGTCTGGCCACCGACGTCTACGGCAAGGAATCAGCGCCGGTAGTGTTCGGCTGGGTCGTCGCCGGCCATCAACTCGGCGCGGCGTTCGCGGCGCTCGGCGCGGGCATGCTGCGCGCGAGCCTCGGCACCTATACGGTAGCGTCGATGATTTCCGGCGGCTTGTGCCTCGTGGCTGCGGTGATCGTGTTGCGGATCAACCGGCCCGCCAAGGTGCCGGAACCGCAGGCGGCATAAAACCGCCGCGGCGATCCGAGCATCGCGAGAACCACGGCCCCGCAAGGGGCCGTTTCGCTATCGCAGCCGGCACTAAACAAACTGCTCGCTTGTTGGCGCACGCGCGCTGAAGCCCGGTTATGCTATGTGACCCCGGGCAGTTGCCCGTCGATCATGAATTTCGACTGAGAGAAGCGCATGACCCATAAACCCGCCCCTACCGCAATTGCCATTCACGAGCTGATTGCAGGCCGCTGGAGCCCGCGCGCGTATTCGAGCGAGCCGGTGAGCCGCGAGCATCTGCAAGCCGTGCTCGAAGCGGCACGCTGGGCGCCGTCTTCGTACAACGCGCAGCCGTGGCGTTTTCTCGTATTCGACCGCAGCGTCGATGAAGTCTCGTTCAAGCAGGCTTTTGCCACGCTGGTGCCGTTCAACCAGGGCTGGAATGCGCCGGCGCCGGTGCTGATCGCGGTGACCACACACACGCTCACCAACAAGGGCGACGTGAATCGCTGCGCGCCGTACGATGCGGGCGCCGCGGCGATGGCGCTGGTATTGCAGGCGCATGCGCTCGGACTTGCCGCGCACCAGATGAGCGGCTTCGATCCGAACGCGTTCCGCACGGCATTCAAGCTGCCGAGCGACGTCGACGTGATCGCGATGATTTCGCTCGGCCACTACGGCGACGTCGACAAGCTGGATCCGGTGTTGCGCGAGCGCGAGAAGTCGGTGCGTCAGCGTCTGCCGCTGGCGGAAATCGCCTATGCTGGCGGCTGGAAGAAGGCGTTCTGAGCGGCCTGCGATTTGTGAATTGAAGTAGAACGCGCGGCGACAACCGCGCGTTTTTTATTCCACATCCTCCGCGACGCTCGACAGCGGCGTAGCCACACTCTCCAGCGACTTGCGCTCCGCGTCCACGCCCCAGATCGCCGCGATCACCGCCGCCGCGAGCATCAGCCCCGAGCCGACGAGATAGCCCGAAAACACTTCGCTGCGCTGATGCGTGTCGATCAGCCGGCCGAAGAACGCCGGCCCGGCGATGCCGCCGAGCGCCGTGCCCAACGCGTAGAAAACCGCAATGGCCAGCGCGCGAATTTCCAGCGGAAACGATTCGCTGACGGTCAGATAAGCCGAGCTCGCAGCTGCCGACGCGAAGAAGAAAATCACCATCCACGCGATCGTCTGCGTCACGACGGTGAGCATCTGCTGCTCGAAGAGGTAACCGCTGAGCGTCAGCAGAATACCGGAGCTCGCGTAAGTCGCCGCGATCATCTTGCGCCGCCCGATGACATCGAAGAGCCTGCCGAGCAGCAGCGGTCCTAGGAAATTGCCGAGCGCGAAGGGCAGCAGATACCAGCCGATGTGGTCGCCCGGCACGTGGTAGAAATCGGTGAGCACCAGCGCGTAGGTGAAAAAGATCGCGTTGTAGAAGAACGCCTGCGCGGTCATCAGCGACAGGCCGACCAGCGCGCGCCGTCGATGCACGTTGAAGAGCGTATGGAATACCTCGCGCAGCGGCGTATGTCCACGAGCACGCAGCCGCAGGCGCAGGAGGCCTTCGTCGGAGATCGTGTGACCTTCGTGGCGAAAGCGCGTTTCGATGCCTTCGACGATCGCGCGCGCGTCGCGCTCGTCGCCGTGCGTGAGCAGCCAGCGCGGGCTTTCGGGCAGCCAGATGCGCATCGGCAGAATCCCCAGCGCGAGCACCGCGCCGATGAAGAAACAGGCACGCCAGCCCCAATCGGCCGGCAACAGATGCGGATCGAGCAGCACTAGCGAGCCGGCCGCGCCGAGCCCCGCGCCGACCCAGAACGTGCCGTTGATGCCGAGATCGGTCCAGCCGCGCAGGCGCGCCGGCGTGAATTCCTGGATCGTCGAATTGATCGCCGTGTATTCACCGCCGATCCCGGCGCCGGTCAGGAAGCGAAACAGCAGAAAGCTGGCCAGATTCCACGACAGCGCGGTTGCCGCAGTCGCTGCCAGATACAGCGCGAGCGTGATGAAAAACAGCTTGCGGCGGCCCAGCCGGTCGGTCAGCCAGCCGAATCCCAGCGCGCCGAGCACCGCGCCGGCGATGTAGGCGCTACCGGCCAGGCCGACGTCGGCGTTGGAAAAGTGCAACGATGGGCTAGACTTCAACGCACTCGCAACCGCGCCCGCCAGCGTGACTTCCAGACCGTCGAGCAGCCACGTCACGCCAAGCGCCACCACGAGCAGCGAGTGAAACCGGCCCCACGGCAGACGGTCGAGCCGCGAGGGCAGATCGGTTTCGACGACCGTGGCGTTTTTTTCGTGAACAGCGGCAGTAGGCGGCGCGCTCATTGCTTGAAGTCTCCTCAATTCCGAAAATTGGCGGCGTATCCTGTCAAAATGAGCAATATTCGTTCCGTTGAGTTGGGTTCTTCCATTATCTGGAGCGTGCCCAAGCGTCAGTTGATGCTGATTGGGCTTTCGTGTTACAAAGCCGCTCCCCTTTCTGTCCGCGCCAGCCGTGAGCGGCGATTCCTGCCATGAACTATTGCGCGATTGACTTCGGTACTTCCAACTCGGCTGTGGCCGTTCCTGTCGGCGGCGCGCTCAAGCTCGCGCCGGTCGAGGGCGCCTACACGACGCTGCCCACGTCGGTCTTTTTCAACACCGACGAAAACACCCGCGAATTCGGGCGGGCGGCGCTAGCAGCCTACATCGACGGCTTCGACGGCCGCCTGATGCGCTCGATGAAGAGCATTCTCGGCTCGCCGCTCGCCGAGAACTCCACCGACCTCGGCGACGGTTCCGCGATCAAGTACACGGATGTGATCGCGATTTTCGTCGAGCACCTCAAGCGCTCGGCCGAAAAAAGCGCGGGCGGCGCGATTCATCGCGCCGTGCTGGGCCGGCCCGTGTTTTTCGTCGACGACGATCCGCGCGCCGATCAGATGGCGCAACAACAGCTCGAAGCCGCTGCGCGCTCGGTCGGCCTGCGGGAAATTCACTTTCAGTATGAGCCGATCGCGGCCGCGTTCGACTACGAATCGCATCTGACGGAAGAAGGGCTCGTGCTGGTGGCCGACATCGGCGGCGGTACCTCGGACTTTTCGCTGGTACGGGTCGGGCCGGAACGGATGAAGCGCGTCGAGCGCAAGGACGACGTGCTGGCGCACCACGGCGTGCACGTCGCCGGTACGGATTTCGACCGGCGCGTGGAACTGGTGACGATCCTGCGCGAACTGGGCTATCAGACGCTGGACCCGGAAGGCCGCGAAATCCCGAACCGGATCTATTTCGATCTGGCGACCTGGCATTTGATCAACACCGTCTACGCCCCGAAGCGCGTCAGTGAACTCGCGCTGATGCGGCACCTGTTCACCGAGGTCAAACACCATGACCGCCTGATGCGCGTCGTGGACCGCCGGCTGGGCCATGCGCTGGCAGCGCACGCGGAAGAGGCGAAGATCGGCGTGGCGGCGGGCGGAGAGACCGTGATCGACCTCGATGAAGTGGAAGACGACCTGCGCCTCGCGTTCGACGAGGTGCAACTCATCAAGGCCGGCCACGACGAAACGGTCCGCATCGTGCAGGCGGCGCGCGACACGGTGCAGGCGGCCGGCGTCGCGACACGCGACGTCAACGCGATTTACTTTACGGGTGGTTCGACCGGATTGGCGTTTTTATCGGGCGCATTGGCGGCGGCATTTCCGGATGCCAAAGCAGTATTCGGCGACCGACTTGCGAGTGTCGCGACTGGACTCGGTATTCACGCGCGGCGTCTATTCGGATAACCGAAATCACCAATCGCATACTGCGAAGATAATCACCATTCGCAATAGCGATGGATATAAAAAAACCCCGCCGAGGCGGGGTTTTTTTGCGTCCAGAAGGAAGCGTGTTGCTTACACCGGCTTGATGTTAGCAGCTTGCTTGCCCTTCGGGCCCGTCTTCACTTCAAACGTAACCTTTTGGTTTTCTTGCAGCGTCTTGAAGCCTTCCGTGCGGATTTCCGAGAAATGCGCGAACAGATCTTCGCCGCCGCCGTCCGGCGTGATGAAGCCAAAGCCCTTTGCGTCATTGAACCACTTGACGGTACCGGTTTCCATATTACTTGTTCCTAAAGATGGTAAATAAGGCCGAAGCCCAGAGGGTGCATGAAAATCAAGGAAGGGGGTAATGGGACCAACCGGAGTACCGTTGATGGGCGAACTACGAAAGACCAATTCACTCGCCGCTTGAAATCCTGCCCGAACGTTATACGGCGATTTCGAGAGAAGGTCAACAGTCTCCCCACAACTTTACAAACTTTCGTCAGCTTGGCGTAAAAGTTGCTTACAAAGCTTGCTATTCGTCTGAATTTTTTGCTAGGGAGAACCCTTGGTTTCGCTGCAGAGGCTGGGTGCAACCGTTAAACTACGCGCCTCGCGTCGGTTGCACCTGTCTGGAATGGGCCGTCGCGTACGAATGCGCGTCACCCGTCTGCAACGCCCCAAGGCGATGTCACGCGGTGCCGTCATGGTTCTGCAGCAAACTTGCATGGGGCGGAGGAGTGCCGAGGCGCTCACTCCGGCCGACACAGGAGAAGACGTGAAAAGTTCTATACAACGGAACATTGGGCCGTTCGCGCTGATGCTGACGGGCTTGGGTTCGATCATCGGGTCCGGCTGGCTGTTCGGCGCGTGGAAGGCCGCAAAAATTGCCGGTCCCGCCGCCATTTGTGCATGGGTGATCGGCGCGGTCGTGATTCTCGCGATCGCATTGACCTACGCGGAACTCGGCGCGATGTTCCCGGAGTCCGGCGGCATGGTGCGTTACGCGCGCTATTCGCACGGTGCGCTGGTTGGTTTCATTAGTGCATGGGCCAACTGGATCGCGATTGTCTCGGTGATTCCCATCGAGGCTGAAGCGTCCATTCAATATATGAGTACGTGGCCCTATCCTTGGGCACATGCGCTATTCGTGGATGGCTCATTAACTACGAATGGGTTATTGCTATCCGCTGCGCTCGTGATCATTTACTTCATGCTGAACTACTGGGGCGTGAAACTGTTCGCGCGCGCCAACTCGGCGATTACGATTTTCAAGTTCCTGATTCCCGGCGCGACGATCCTCGGCTTGATGCTGACCGGCTTCCACAAGGAAAACTTCGGCGAAGCGAGCACCTTCGCACCGTACGGCTGGTCAGCGGTGCTGACGGCCGTGTCGACGAGCGGCATCGTGTTCGCGTTCAACGGTTTCCAGAGCCCGATCAATCTCGCGGGTGAAGCGCGCAATCCGGCCAAGAGCGTGCCGTTCGCGGTGATCGGCTCGATCCTTCTCGCGCTGGTGATCTACGTGCTGTTGCAGGTCGCGTATATCGGCGCGGTGAACCCGGGCGACGTGATGAAGGGCTGGAGCCACTTCAACTTCGCTTCGCCGTTCGCGGAACTCGCGATCGCGTTGAACCTGAACTGGCTGGCAATTCTGCTGTACGTCGACGCATTCGTCAGCCCGAGCGGCACCGGCACGACCTATATGGCGACCACGAGCCGCATGATCTACGCGATGGAACGCAACAACACCATGCCGAAGATGTTCGGCAACGTGCACCCGTTCTACGGCGTGCCGCGTCAGGCGATGTGGTTCAACCTGCTGGTGTCGTTCATTTTCCTGTTCTTCTTCCGCGGCTGGAGTTCGCTCGCGGCGGTGATCTCGGTCGCA
This sequence comes from Paraburkholderia sp. RL18-101-BIB-B, assembly GCF_046026985.1. Classification (NCBI taxonomy): domain Bacteria; kingdom Pseudomonadati; phylum Pseudomonadota; class Betaproteobacteria; order Burkholderiales; family Burkholderiaceae; genus Paraburkholderia; species Paraburkholderia sp. RL18-101-BIB-B. The sequence continues at coordinate 41,945 of NZ_JARESV010000017.1, read as the reverse complement.
ACGGTGATTTCGTATCTGACCGGCCCAATCAGCCTGATGGCCCTGCGCCGCGCGGCGACGGACCTCGAGCGTCCGCTGCATATCCCGGGCATGAAGATCATTGCGCCGTTCGCGTTCGTCTGCGCGTCGCTGATCCTGTACTGGGCGAAGTGGCCGCTGACCGGCGAAATCATTCTGCTGATGGTCGTCGCGTTGCCGGTGTACTTCTACTTCCAGGCGAAGTCGGGCTTTGCCGGCTGGGGACGTGATCTGAAGGCGGCGTGGTGGCTGGTCGCCTATCTGCCGGTGATGGCGATTCTGTCGCTGATCGGCAGCAAGCAGTTCGGCGGTCACGACCTCATCCCTTACGGCTGGGATATGGTGGTGGTGATCGCGTTTTCGCTGGTGTTCTACTACTGGGGTGTGACGAGCGGTTATCGCTCGGAATATCTGGACGAGCGCACAGAGCACGACGAAGTGCTCGAAGGCATGGGCGCGCATTAAGGTGCTGCGCTGAAGTCTGTAAAAAACCCCCGCCTGAGTTGCTCAGGCGGGGGTTTTTCTTTTCTGCCGCGCTTATTGACTCTGCGTCAGGCGGTGCCGAACACGTAGTTCGTCATGGCCAGCGAGCGCTGGTAGGTCCCAAGCGACTGGATGGCCAGCGAGTAATCGTCGTCCGCCGCGCCCAACGCGGCGAAGACCGGCAGCAGATGCTCGTCGGTGGGATGCATCAGCACGGCATGCGGCGCCTGGCGGCGGTAGTCGAGCAGCGCGTCGATATCGTGCGCGGCGAGCTTTTCCTCGAACCAGTCGGTGAATTCGGCGACGCGCGGATCGGCGTCTTCGGGGCGCGCGGAAAAGTCGGCGGCGCGCAGGTTGTGCGTGATCTGGCCGGAGCCGATCACCATCACGCCGTCGTCTTTCAACGACCGCAGCGCCCGGCCGACGCGGAAGTGATGCGCCGCGTCCATGTGCGGCTGGATCGACAACTGGGCGACGGGTACGTCCGCATCCGGAAACATGAGCAGCATCGGCACCCATGCGCCGTGGTCGAGTCCGTGCGGCTGCGCGCCCGTGAGGATGCCGTTTTCGCCAAGCAGCACCGCCGCGCGGCGCGCCACATCGGGCGCGCCAGGAGCCGGATACTGAATTTCGTACAGCTGACGCGGAAAGCCGTAGAAATCGTGGATCGTCTCCGGCGCCGTGGACGTGCTCGCCACCGGTTGCGACGTGCCCCAATGGGCCGACAGCATCAGCACGGCTTGCGGACGCGGCAATTGGGCGCTCAGCGCGCCGAATTCGGCGGACGGCAGCGACGGGTCGATCGGCAGCGTGGGCGCGCCGTGGGACAGGAAAAGCGAAGGTAAGCGGTTCATGGCGGCAGCGCAGCCGCGAAAGGCGGCGCAGAGATTGGGTTGCTACCAATATAGGGCTGCACCGCGATTTGATAAACGGGTGAAAAAAGAATTGATTGTGTCGCGGATGTTGTGAATCCGTGTGTATGCACGGTCATCATACGCTGCGGTTAAGGCGCTATTCCTGCACGCCGCGCAGCCCGGCCCACGCCGGCGACAAAGCCGGTCCGAGCGCGAATAGATCCAGCACGCGCGCCACGGTGTGATCGACCATTTCGTCGATGGAAGCGGGTTGGTTGTAGAAAGCAGGCAGGGGCGGGAAGATCACGCCGCCCATTTCGGTGACGGCCGTCATATTGCGCAGATGCGCAAGATTGAACGGCGTCTCGCGCACGAGCAGCACGAGGCGGCGGCGCTCCTTGAGCGTGACGTCGGCGGCGCGCGTGATCAGGTTGTCCGAGAAACCGTGCGCGACGCTGGCGAGCGTCTTCATCGAGCAAGGGGCGACGACCATGCCGTCGGTGGCGAACGAGCCGGACGCGATGCTCGCGCCGACGTCGCGCACCGAATGAACGACATCCGCGAGCGGATGCACGTCTTCTTTGCTCAACCGGAGTTCGTGCTGAATATTGAGCCAGCCCGCGCTCGAAATCAGCAGATGGCTCTCGACGCCGCCCAGCCTGCGCAGCGTTTCGAGTATCCGGATGCCGTAGATGGCACCCGTCGCGCCGGTAATCGCGACGATCAGCCGGCGTGGCGCCGCAGCGCGTGTTTCCATGGCTCGCGGCGCCTTGGGGATAGAAGCGTGTGGACCGTGGCCGCTCAGGCCGCGGCGAACAGTTGCTGCAGTTCGCCCGATTCGTACATTTCCATCATGATGTCCGAGCCGCCGACGAATTCGCCCTTCACGTAGAGCTGCGGAATAGTCGGCCAGTTCGAGAACTGCTTGATGCCCTGGCGGACTTCGTCGTCTTCCAGGACGTTGACGGTCTTGATCTCGCCGACGCCGCACGCCTTCAGGATCTGGATGGCGCGGCCCGAGAAGCCGCACATCGGGAACTGAGCAGTGCCCTTCATGAAGAGGACGACGTTGTTCTCGTCGACGATTTGCTTGATGCGTTGTTGCGTATCCATGACTGACCTTGCGGTTCCGTTATGTGTAGGGAATAGGCTGAAATGATAGCGGATTTCGATACGGCCGGCCGAGCGCCGCTTTGTCCGTGCAGCGTTTGTGGATATTAGGCGATGCGCGTCAGCCGTCCAACCGCCCGCCGCTGATCCGCTCGATGCCGGCCAGGTCCCGCTCCGAGCGGACTTGCGCGAAACCTTGCGCCGTCAGCAGCGCGCGCACGGCTTCGGCCTGATCGTAGCCGTGCTCGATCCACAATACGCCATCGGCGGCGAGCCGTGTGGGTGCACCGGCGATGATGGCGCGGATCGCGCTGAGCCCGTCGGCTTCGTCGGTGAGCGCGCCGCGCGGTTCGAAGCGCAGATCGCCTTCGTCCAGATGCGGATCGCCACTCGCGATATACGGCGGATTGCTGACGATCAGGTCAAAGCGCAAGGTGGCGTCGAGCGAGTCGTACCAGTCGCTTTGCGTCAATGCCAAGGCGCCGCCCGGCCGTTTCGCGTCGAGCAGGCGGGCGGCGTTGCGTGTGGCGATCGCCAGCGCTTCGGCGGAATGGTCGAGCGCCCAGACTTGCGCGTCGGGTCGCATCGATGCGATCGCGACGGCAATGGCGCCGGTGCCCGTGCCGAGATCGACCACGCGAGGCCGCGAGAGGTTTTCCAGCGCCGTCAGCGCGGTTTCGACCAGCAGTTCGGTTTCGGGGCGCGGAATCAGCACGTGTGGTGTGACTTCGAAATCCAGCCCGAAAAATTCCCGGGCGCCGACCAGTTGCGCTACCGGCTCGCCCGCTACGCGCCGTGCTTCCAGCGCCTGGTAACGCTCGACAAACTCGTCGCTGAGCGCTTCGTCGCTGCGCGTAATCAGCTGCGTGGGCCGCCAGCCGAGCACATGCGTGAGCAGGATGCGCGCTTCGAGCAGCGGCAGCGGCGAGGCGCGCAACAAAGCGGCGGGCGTGTTGGGCGTGGCCGAACTCATGCGCGCTTTAGTCCGCGTCGCCCAGCGAGGCCAGCAACTCGGCCTGATGCTCGCTGACGAGCGCCGCGATCAGTTCGTCGAGATCGCCGTCCATGATTGCGTCGAGGCGGTAGAGCGTCAGGTTGATGCGGTGATCCGTCAGACGCCCTTGCGGGAAGTTGTACGTGCGAATCCGCTCCGAGCGGTCGCCCGAGCCGATCAGGCTCTTGCGCGTGGCGGCTTCCTTCGCCTGCTGCTCGTGCGATTGCTTGTCCTTGATGCGCGCGGCCAGCACCTTCAGCGCGCGGTCCTTGTTCTTGTGCTGCGAACGGTCGTCCTGACATTCGACGACGATACCCGTCGGCAAGTGCGTGACGCGCACCGCGGAATCGGTCTTGTTGATGTGCTGCCCGCCCGCGCCGGAAGCGCGGAACGTGTCGATCCGCAAATCGGCCGGATTGATCTCGACTTCGCCGATTTCGTCCGCTTCCGGCATGACCGCGACCGTGCACGCCGATGTATGAATGCGGCCTTGGGTTTCAGTCGCCGGCACGCGCTGCACGCGATGGCCGCCGGACTCGAACTTGAGCTTCGAATAGGCGGCCTCGCCCGCGATCCGCACGATCACTTCCTTGTAGCCGCCCAGATCCGATTCGCTCGCCGACATCATCTCGACTTGCCAGCGGTTGCGCTCGGCAAAGCGCAGGTACATGCGCAGCAGGTCGCCGGCGAACAGCGCGGATTCGTCGCCGCCCGTTCCGGCACGGATTTCGAGAAAGATGTTGCGATCGTCGTTCGGGTCTTTCGGCAGCAGCATTTTCTGCAACTCGGCGCCGAGTTTTTCCATGCGCTCGCGCGCCGCGCGAATTTCATCTTCGGCGAAGTCGCGCATCGACACATCGGCCAGCAATTCCTGCGCGGTGGCCGCGTCGTTCATGGCCTGGCGCCACAGCGCGTAGTGGTCGACCACCGGCCCGAGCTCGGCGTGTTCCCGCGTGAGCTTGCGGTATTGGTCGAGATTCGAGGTGATGTCCTCGCGGCTCAACAGATCATTCAGTTCGGCCAGCCGGGTGGTGAGCTGGTCGAGCTTGCGTTGCATGCTCGTTTTCATCGGACGGGTATCGGAGCGGGCTCCGGCAAGGACGACGACTAGGGGAGTGGGCGGATGCCCTGGTCAGAAGCACGTCGCGGGCCACTTGCGGGTAGCCCGGACTGCGCGGCGGTGGCTGCGCCGCTAACGCTCCGTGGAACCGGAGTGTTTGTAGAAACCGCTCATGAGTTCGATGAGCGTGTCACGGTTCTCGCTGCTCGCACGATTGAGCGCGTGCGTGGGACCGTGGATCAGTTTATTGGTGAGCGATTGCGACAGCGCTTCGAGCACGGCAGCCGGATCGTCGCCGCGTGCGAGCATTTTCTGCGCGCGTTCGACTTCGGCACGGCGCAGCACGTCGGCTTGCGTGTGCATATGGCGGATCACCGGCACGATGCTGCGCGCGTCCAGCCATTGCATGAAATTCTGCACGCGCGTTTCGATGATCGCTTCGGCCTGCGCAACCGCGGCTTGCCGCGACGCATTGCCTTCGCGGACGATCGCGCCGAGGTCGTCGACGGTGTACAGGAACACGTCTTCGAGCTTGCCGACTTCGGGTTCGATATCGCGCGGCACGGCCAGATCGACCATGAAAATCGGCCGGTGGCGGCGCGCTTTGACCGCCCGCTCGACCGCGCCCAGGCCGATGATCGGCAAGGTGGACGCCGTGCACGACACGATAATGTCGAACTCATGCATGCGCGACGGCAGCTCCGACAGCGGAATGGCCCGGCCGTTGAAGCGCTCGGCGAGACGCGTGCCGCGCTCGGCCGTGCGGTTGGCGACTACGAGCTCCTTCGGCTGCTGCGCGGCGAAATGCGTGGCGCACAACTCGATCATTTCGCCCGCGCCGATGAACAGCACGCGCTGGTTCGAGACCTTGTCGAAAATCCGTTGGGCGAGGCGCACGGCGGCGGCTGCCATGGAAACCGACTGCGCGCCGATTTCAGTCGTGCTGCGCACTTCCTTCGCCACGGCGAAGGTGCGCTGAAACAGCTGGTTCAAATAGGTGCCGAGCGCGCCGGCTTCCGACGCGGTACGCACGGCATCCTTCATTTGTCCGACGATTTGCGTCTCACCCAGCACCATCGAATCCAGCCCGGACGCGACGCGGAACGCGTGACGCACGGCTTCCGATTGCGGCAGCGCGTAGACGTGCGGCGCGAGTTGGTCGATGGGCAGGTTGTGGTACTTGGACAGCCACTGGATCGCGGCTTCGCGCGCGGCCTGGTCGTCGGTCGCGCAGTAAAGTTCGGTGCGATTGCACGTGGACAGAATTGCCGCTTCCGGCGCCGTGCGGGCCGACGGCCCCAGCCAGACGCTCTTGAAGGTGTCCAATGCAGGCTTGATCTGTTCGAGCGGAAACGCCACGCGTTCGCGCAGGGCGACAGGCGCAGTGTGGTGATTGATTCCGATCGTTAGAAGCTGCATTTGGGGGAGCTATGGTTTAGCCCAATATTATAGCGTTTCCACGATTTTCACATTGTGCGTGGCTTATTCCGCGTTTACAACGGCTTCCGGCGGGATCGCGTCGAGTTGATAGCCGTAGCCGTACAGCGGCGTCAGGCAATAGCCATGTTCAGGATGAAGCTGCAATTTGCTGCGCACGCGCGACGCGTGCGTGTCGACCGTGCGCGACCTTACGTCGCGGCGGCGCGTCCAGACGTTTTCAAGAATATGCGCTCGCGACACCGGCCGCGAGAGATTGCTGAACAGCAGCAGCGCGAGGTGGAATTCCTTTGGCGTGAGCGTGACCGTTTGCTTACGGAATGTGACGGCAAATTGCGCCGCATCGAACGCATATTCGCCGATGACGTCGCGCCGCCGGTTGGGCAGCCGCCGCAAGCCGGCGCGGCGCAACAGCGCGTCCACGCGGGCCAGCATCTCCGGACCGCGGACCGGTTTGGTCAGGCAGTCGTCGGCGCCGGCGTGCAGCGCGGCGACAATCTGGCTTTCGCGTGGCGCCGACATCAGCACGATCACCGGCAAGCCCGGCAGGATGGCGCGGGCGCGCGCGATGACGTCTTCGGCGGAGTGGTCGCCGGCCCAGCTTTCGGTGATGAGAAGGTCGAAGAGTTCTTCGCTGGCGCGCGTCAGAAACGGCACGCTCGCGATGAAGTGCTGACACAGATGACCGCCGGCGAAGACCAGCCGGCCGACAAGTTCAGCATGCCGCAAGTCCGGCTCGATAAGGGCGATTCGCATGACGCACTTTCAGCGTGGCAATGACCGGGGACCAGGCTTTTCCGTAAGGCTCACAGCTTGCCTAACATCACCCCGACCCCTAAACTCAACCGCTATGCGGAAAGCGCCGTGCTGAACTTCTATAGTTAATGAGACAAAAATGCTAGCTGTGTTGGCCCCTTGCGCCCATGAGACGAATCCGAAACTGCGCGAGGCCAGCCGTTAATGGGGTGGCCCGGCCTTGTAGTGTTGGGGGCGGCGATCGGCCTTGCGGGCTGGTGGTTGCATCCGCTGCGACGCGCGAGCCGCGCCCGGTGGTGGGTGGCGCTGCTGGCCGGCGTGCTGGGCGCGGCCGTCGCGCACATGGCCGGCAATGTGATTGGTCTCTTCCATGACGGTGATACGCTCGAATGGCCGGTTTGCACCGCCGTCGCGTTGATCGCCGTCGCCGTGACGGTCGGCTTGCTCTCCCGTCGATGAATATTTGCAGGTGACTCCGATGAATGCCCGACTCCCCGAAACTTCCTCCATTCCCGAACGTCTTGCCACCTTGCGCAACGCAATGGCGCGCGAAGGCGTCGCCGCCTACCTGGTGCCGTCCGCCGACCCGCATCTGTCCGAGTATCTGCCTGGGCGCTGGCAAGGCCGGCAGTGGCTGTCCGGCTTCACCGGCTCGGCCGGCACGCTGGTCGTGACCGCGGACTTCGCCGGCGTCTGGACAGACAGCCGTTATTGGGAACAGGCCAACGCGCAACTAGCCGGCACCGGCGTTCAGTTGATGAAGATGACCGGCGGCCAGCAGACCGTGCCGCATTTCGAATGGCTCGCTCAGAACGTGCCGGCAGGCGCCACGGTCGGCGTGGACGGCGCCGTGCTCGGCGTGGCGGCGGCGCGGGCCTTGAGCGAGGCGCTGAGCGCGCGCGGCGTGCAACTGCGCACCGACGTCGATCTGTTCGACGCGATCTGGCCGCAGCGTCCGTCGCTGCCGGCGGCCGCCGTGTTCGAGCACGCCGCGCCGCATGCGAGCGTCGCCCGGTCGGACAAGCTCGCGCAAATTCGCCGCGCCATGGCGGACAAAGGCGCGCAATGGCACTTCATCTCCACGCTCGACGACCTCGCGTGGCTGCTGAATCTGCGCGGCGCCGACGTCAGCTACAACCCGGTGTTCGTGGCCCACGCGCTGATCGGCGTCGACCACGCGTCGCTGTTCGTCGCCGACGGCAAGGTGCCGCAGGCGCTGGCCGATGCGCTGGCGAAAGACAACATCAGCGTCGAGCCGTATGCGAAGGCCGCGGACGCGCTGGCCGCGCTGCCCGCCGGCAGCACGCTGCTGATCGACCCGCGCCGCATCACGTTCGGCTCGCTGCAATCGGTGCCGTCAACGGTTACGGTGGTCGAGGCCGTCAATCCGTCCACCTTCTTCAAATCGCGCAAGACCGAGGCGGAAGCCGAGCATGTGCGCGAGACGATGGAACAGGACGGCGCGGCGCTGGCGGAATTTTTCGCGTGGTTCGAAGGCGCGCTGGGCCGCGAGACGATCACCGAACTCACCATCGACGAACGTTTGACGGCGGCTCGCGCGCGCCGTCCGGGTTTCGTGTCGCTGAGCTTTGCGACGATCGCCGGCTTCAACGCGAACGGCGCGATGCCGCACTACCGCGCCACCCAGGAATCGCATTCGGTGATCGAAGGCAACGGCCTGTTGCTGATCGATTCCGGCGCGCAGTATCTGAGCGGCACGACCGACATCACGCGCGTGGTACCGATCGGCACCGTCAGCGAAGCGCAGCGGCGCGATTTCACGATCGTGCTGAAGGGCACCATGGCGTTGTCGCGCGCGCAGTTCCCGCGCGGCATCCGTTCGCCGATGCTCGACGCGATCGCCCGCGCGCCGATTTGGGAAGCCGGCGCCGATTACGGTCACGGCACCGGCCACGGCGTGGGCTATTTCCTGAACGTGCACGAAGGCCCGCAGGTGATTTCGCACTACGCGCCAGCCGAACCGTGGACCGCAATGGAAGAGGGCATGATCACCTCGGTCGAACCGGGCATTTACCGTCCGGGCAAATGGGGCGTGCGGATCGAGAATCTCGTGCTGAATGTGCCGGCCGGTCAAACCGAGTTCGGCGATTTCCTCAAGTTCGAGACGTTGACGCTGTGCCCGATCGACACGCGCTGCCTCGATCTGCCGCTGCTGCGCGAGGACGAACGCGCGTGGCTGAACGCGTATCACGAGACCGTGCGTACGCGTCTGTCGCCGCACGTGTCCGGCGACGCCAAAGCGTGGTTGGAGTTGCGCACGCAACCCATTTGATTGCGATCAGAAATCAGCTTACGGAGAGTGCATGGCCATCAAGGCAGTGGTGTTCGATTTCGGCGGCGTGCTGATCGACTGGAGCCCGGAGTATCTGTATCGGGAACTGATCCCTGACGAGACCGAGCGCCGCTGGTTTCTGACTCACGTCTGCTCGATGGACTGGGTGATCCGTCAGGACGGCGGCCAGCCGATCGTCGAGGCCACCGAGGAACTCGTCGCAAAGTTTCCCGATCACGAAGCGCTGATCCGCGCGTTCTACGAACGCTGGCACGACATGGTGGCCGGTGTGCTGGAAGAGGGCGTGGCGATCATGGAAAAGCTCGAAGCGGCCGAGGTGCCGCTCTTCGGGCTGACCAACTGGTCGGCGGAGACCTTTCCGTATGCGTGGGAGCATTACCCGGTGCTGCGGCGGTTTCGCGACATCGTCGTCTCGGGGCGAGTGAAGATGGTGAAGCCAGATCCGGCCATTTTCGCGGCCATGCGCGAACGGATCGAGGCGCAAATGCCGGGCATCGAGCCCGGCGAACTCGTCTTCATCGACGACAACCTGAAGAACGCGGAGGCCGCAACCGCGCTCGGCTGGCACGGCGTGCATCACACCAGCGCCGCGCGAACCGAAGCGAAACTGCGCGAGTTGGGGCTGTCGGTTTAAGGCTGGGACGGTTCCGAAGAAATAGCGAGGCAGTTGCGTTCCAGTTTCAGCGCGCCTCGCAAATTGAAGGGAGACTGCGCGAGCTTGGGCCAGCAGTTCGAAGCTCGTGCGTTTCTGGCAGCAAAGCGGCGCGGCCGCGCTCCAACGGCGCTGCTTTAACTCTGCCCGCATCGACGCAGTTTTGCCCCGGCCTACTGCCCAAGCAGATTTTTCAACGCGTTCCCTAAGCCTTTCACAGTTTCCCCCGCGCCCTTTGCCACGTCCTCGACGCTCACTCCGAGCGCCTTCGCAAAGCCGGTGCCGATGCGCTTCATCAGGCCTTCCTGCACCGAGAATTTCGGGTCGCGCAAATTCCCATCCAGAACGAAATGCAACGTGATGTCGCCGTTGTGCGACTTGAGCGCGGCGACCGCAGCCTTGGTCGGAATCGACATGAAGGTGTCGAGCGGGTTGCCGGTGTCGGCGAGCTGCAGATTGTGGACCGTCAGCGAGCCGGGTGCGTGCAACTGATAGTTGCGTACCGTCGAGTCGACCGTCAGGTCAATCGTGCCGCCGGTCACTTGCGCCTTGGTGCCGGCCTTTTTGATCAGGTACGGGTCGAGCATGACGATGTCGACGCCGCGCAGTTTGCTGGTGGTCTGCGAATCCTTGCTGGCGATCTTGATCCAGCCGGCGAACGACACGGTGCCCGTATGCGCCGGGCCTTTGATCGAGCCCGTGACATTGACGTTGGTCGGCTCAGTGAGGGCGGGCAGGTGCAGATTGTCGACGGTCGCGTTGGCATTGCTGACCGTCACTTTGAACGGCGGCGGCCCAACCGTCATGTCGTAAAAGTGGAAGTTGCCCTGCTCGAAGCTGATGTGATCGACCTGCTTTTCGCGGGGAGTGGACGCCGCCGCGCCGCTGGCTTCGATGTCGTACCGGTTGACCGATTCCCGCAGATTCGGCATCAAGCGAATCGTGCCGTCTTTGGTGCGCAGCACGGCGATATCGAAGCCGCGTACCACGACGCTACGGATATGCATGCGCCGCGCGATCAGATCGCGAATATCGGGCGTGACGGTGATTTCGTCCGCCCGGAGCGGATCGCCGGCCGGCCAACCGGGCGGCGCTTTGAGAAGAACGTTGGTGAGATGAACCGAGGTGAGGCCGACGTCGATGGTTTCGGCGCTGCCCAAGGGACCGAGCGCCGCGATCACGCGCTCCTTGACCTCGCGTTGCGCGAACTGCAAGGCGCCAACCACGACGACGATCAGCACCAGCAGCACGCCGCCCACGGCAACGGCCCAGCGCTTGCCCTTCGACATCGCCATGCTTGCCTCCTCGTCACCGCGTGGCGCGCGGCGTGGCAGTGATCGGCCTGTGCGCTCATCGGGTGGGCGCGCCTAGAGATGTTCGTCCGGGCGGAACGAGGAATGCACGCGTCTCGCCGCGATGACGTGTATCACGCCATGGCACGCAATGCGTGTGCCCTACCGCTCATACCGTCGACGCCAGGTGTTTGCGGCGCACGCCACGCTCGAGCGCCTTGAAAAGCGGCCGTCGAGGCGGCCTGCGCGTCAGCCCAGCCAACGCGCAGGCCAGCCGGTCTCAGCTTATCGTGTGATCGGCTTGTAACGCAGACGCTTCGGACGCGCCGCTTCTTCACCCAGACGAGCGCGCTTGTCCGCTTCGTATTCCTGGTAGTTGCCGTCGAAGAACGTGATTTGCGAATCGCCTTCGAACGCGAGGATGTGCGTGGCGATCCGGTCGAGGAACCAGCGATCGTGCGAGATGACCATCACCGAGCCGGCGAACTCGAGCAACGCGTCTTCGAGCGCGCGCAGCGTTTCGACGTCCAGATCGTTCGACGGTTCGTCCAGCAGCAGCACGTTGCCGCCCGCGATCAGCGTCTTGGCCAGGTGCAGCCGGCCGCGCTCACCGCCCGACAGATTGCCGACCACCTTCTGCTGGTCGCCGCCCTTGAAGTTGAAGCGGCCGATGTACGCACGCGACGGCGTTTCGTACTTGCCGACTGTCAGCACGTCGGCGCCGCCGGAGATTTCCTCGAACACGGTCTTCGAACCGTCCAGCGCGTCGCGGCTTTGATCCACGTACGCGAGCTTGACGGTCGGGCCTTGCACGATCTCGCCCGAATCCGGCTGTTCGCGGCCGGTCAGCATGCGGAACAGCGTCGACTTACCCGCGCCGTTCGGCCCGATGATGCCGACGATCGCGCCCGCCGGAACCTTGAAGCTGACGTTGTCGAGCAGCAAACGGTCGCCATACGACTTGCTGACATTCTTGAACTCGATCACTTCATTGCCCAGACGATCGCCGACCGGAATGAAGATTTCCGAGGTTTCGTTACGCTTCTGGTAGTCCTGGCTGTTCAGTTCCTCGAAGCGGGCGATACGCGCCTTCGACTTTGCCTGACGGCCCTTCGGGTTCTGGCGCACCCACTCCAGTTCTTTCTTGATCGCCTTCTGACGCGCCGACTCCGACGATTCTTCCTGCTTCAGGCGCTCTTCCTTCTGGTCGAGCCAGCTGCTGTAGTTGCCCTTCCACGGAATGCCGTGGCCGCGGTCGAGTTCGAGAATCCACTCGGCGGCGTTATCGAGGAAGTAGCGATCGTGGGTCACGGCCACGACGGTGCCCGGGAAGCGCGTGAGGAACTGTTCGAGCCAGTCGACCGATTCCGCATCCAGGTGGTTGGTCGGCTCGTCGAGCAGCAGCATGTCCGGCTTTTCGAGCAGTAGCTTGCACAGCGCGACGCGACGCTTTTCGCCGCCCGACAGATGTTCGATCTTCGCGTCCCAGGCCGGCAGGCGCAGCGCGTCGGCGGCGATTTCGATCTGCTGCTCGGCGTTGCCGCCGTCGGAGGTGGCGAGGATCGCTTCGTACTTCGCCTGTTCGGCGGCGAGCGCGTCGAAGTCGGCGTCCGGTTCGGCGTAGGCCGCGTAGATTTCGTCGAGCTTCTTTTGCGCGTTGAACACGTCGCCGAGACCTTCCTCGACTGCTTCACGCACCGTCTTGTTCGGATCGAGTTGCGGTTCCTGCGGCAGATAGCCGATGTTCAGGTTCGGCATCGGCGTGGCTTCGCCTTCGATGTCCTTGTCCACACCGGCCATGATGCGGATCAGCGTCGACTTGCCCGAGCCGTTCAGGCCGAGCAGGCCGATCTTCGCGCCGGGGAAAAACGACAGCGAGATGTCTTTCAGGATTTGACGCTTGGGCGGCACGATCTTGCCGACCCGGTTCATGGTGAAGACGTATTGGGCCATTTGCTTGCAATAGACGTTGACGACGCCGGCCGCGTAGGGGCGGGCGATCGTGGGTGGATGGGTAATCGGTGTCATGGCCGGGCGGAGCGCCCGGCGCCGGCCGGCGCGGCGTGAAGCATGGCGTCGAACTTCGCGACGCCCCGCGCGCGGGCGGGTTCTTCAGGTGGCATTGTACTTCGGCAGGGGCGCCGGACGGCAGTGGGTGTCCGTTCGGCCAGGGCCCGCTCGGATGATCAGAGCCAATCCGCGACACCGCCATGCCGCGAACACGTGCCGCTGCGATGCCGGCTGAAGCTGTACGTGGCATCGCGGCAGCGCGCGGTCGCGCCTTCCGGCGCCTTGCCGGATAACGAGCGGGCTGGCGCGTGCACCGTGTTGCCGTCGCGATTCGTATAGGTGTTGTGATTGCTGAGGTTCGCTTCGTCGGGCGTGGTGCCCGGTGCGACATACGCGAACGCGGAGGACACGCTGAACAACAGCGCCGCGGCAGCTGCCGTGCAGGCGCGCAAGGTGTTACGAGTCATGCCTGTCATGGTCTTACGAGTGCTTGTTATTCTGACCTCACGCGCGCTTTGCGAGCTCTTCAATTCGCGCGCCGTCCGCTCGCCGGATCGAAGAAATGCAGATGCCGCGCGGGCAGCGCCACTTGCAGCGCCTCGCCTGCCGCGGGCCGATGCGCGTGCGGCAAACGCACCGTCACGTCGTGCTTGCCCCAGCGGCCGTGCGCGAGATTGTCCGCGCCGAGCAATTCGCAGGAATCGACGGTGAGCGTCGCGTGCGGCGCATCCGCCTGACCCGGGCTCATGTGCTCCGGACGAATGCCGAGCGTCCACTCGCGTCCTTTGGCGACTTCCCGGTCGATCGACGCGACGTCGGCCAACGGCAGCCTCGGACCGTTCCCAGCCACTTCGAAAACTGAGCCGTCGTCCGACACGCGGCCTTCCAGCAAATTCATCCCCGGCGAACCGATGAAGCTCGCGACGAACACCGTGGCGGGCCGTTCATAGACCTCGGTCGGCGCGCCGATCTGCTCGGCGTGGCCCTTGTTCATCACGATCACACGCTGGGCCAACGTCATCGCTTCGATCTGATCGTGCGTCACGTACAGACTGGTCGTTGCGAGCCGCGCATGGAGGCGCTGGATTTCGAGCCGCATCTGCACGCGCAAGCGCGCGTCGAGATTCGACAACGGTTCGTCGAACAGGAACACGGCCGGCTCGCGCACGATCGCGCGCCCCATCGCGACACGTTGGCGTTGTCCGCCGGATAACTCGCGCGGCTTGCGCTGCAACAGCGCTTCTAGTTCGAGAATCTGCGCGGCGGCCTGCACGCGCTTTTCGATCTGCGCGCGCTCGACGCCCGCGATCTTCAGCGCGTAGCCCATGTTCTCGGCCACGCTCATATGCGGATACAGCGCGTAGTTCTGGAACACCATCGCGATGTTGCGATCCTTCGGCTCGAGCTGATTGACCACTTTGCCGGCGATCGAAATATTGCCATCGGAGATGCGCTCGAGTCCCGCCACCATCCGCAGCAAGGTCGATTTGCCGCAACCGGACGGGCCGACCATCACGACGAACTCGCCGTCGGCGACGTCCACGTCGATGCCGTGCAACACGAACTGTTTGCCGTCGTAGGTTTTTTTCACGCCTTGCAGAGTGAGTGCAGCCATGCCGTTTTAGCCTTTCGTTACGTGCCGCGGATCGCGCGGTGTTGTGATTTCAATGCCGGAAGAAGCTCGCTCAAACGGGCGCCGCTTACTTCTCCGCGTCCACGAGTCCGCGCACGAACCAGCGCTGCATCGTCAGCACGACTGCGAGCGGCGGCAGCATGGCGAGCAGCGTTGCGGTCATTACAAGATGCCATTCGGTAGCGGTGTCGCCCGACGCGATCATGCTTTTGATGCCGACCACGGCCGTGGTCAGCGATTGCTGGCTCGTGATCAGAATTGGCCACAGGTACTGATTCCAGCCGTAGATGAACGTGATCACGAACAGGGCAGCCATGTTCGTCTTCGACAGCGGCAAGACGACGTCCCAGAAGAACCGCATGGCGCCGGCGCCGTCGATGCGCGCGGCTTCCATCAATTCGTCCGGCAGCGTCATGAAGAACTGGCGGAACAGGAAGGTTGCGGTGGCCGAGGCGATCAGCGGCAACGTCAAACCGCTATACGTATTGCTCAGATGCATCGACGAGACGACTTGCACGGTCGGAAAGATCCGCACTTCGACCGGCAGCATCAGCGTAATGAAGATCAGCCAGAACGCGAGGTTGCGAAACGGGAAACGGAAGAACACGATCGCGTACGCGGAGATCATCGAGACGGCGATCTTGCCGATCGAAATCACCAGCGCCATCACGAGGCTGTTGAACAGCATGCGGCCGAACGGCGCCGCCGCGTTGCCGCTGCCTTGCGACCAGACGGTCGCGATGTTCTCGAACAGATGCGTGCTCGGCACCAGCGAAAGCGGCACGCTGAACACTTCGTGCTCGCTCATGGTCGCCGCGCAGAACGCGACGTACACCGGAAACACCACCAGCACGACGCCCAGAATCAGCACCGCGTGGCAGAAGAGGTCGAAACCGCGGCGGTTCTCGATCATGAGTATTGAACCCTGCGTTCGATAAAGCGAAATTGCACGACCGTCAACGCGACGACGATCACCATCAGGATCACCGACTGCGCGCCGGAACTGCCGATGTCGAGCCCCTGAAAACCTTCGGCGAAGATCTTGTAGATCAGCGTACGGGTGGCTTGCGCGGGACCGCCGCCGGTGGCGGCGTCGATCACCGGGAAGGTGTCGAAGAATGCATAGGTGATGTTGATCACCAGCAGGAAGAAACTGGTCGGTGACAGGAGCGGTAGTGCGATGCCGAAAAAGCGCCGCACCGGACCGGCGCCGTCGATTGCCGCCGCTTCGATGAGCGAGCGCGGAATCGCCTGCAAGCCCGCATAGAAGAACAGAAAGTTATAGCTGACCTGCTTCCAGACGGACGCGAGCACCACGAGGAACATCGCCTGGCCCGCGTTCAGCGCGTGATTCCACACGATGCCGTACTTGGCCAGCGCGTAGGTGACGAGGCCGATGCTCGGGTTGAACAGGAACGACCACAGCACGGCGGCGATCGCGGGCGCGACCGCGTACGGCCAGATCAACAGCGTTTGATAGGTCTTGGCGCCGCGCGTCACGCGATCGGCGCAGACCGCGAGCAGCAGCGAGATCACGAGCCCCGACACCGTGACGAGCGCGCAGAAGATCAGCGTCGTATAGAACGACGAGAGGTAGAGCGGATCGGCGAAGAGTTGCTTGAAGTTGGCGAGCCCGACGAACTCACTCGATGTTCCGAACGCGTCCTGGCTTTGCGTGGATTGCCAGAGCGCCTCACCGGCCGGCCACAGAAAGAACAGCAGCGTGATCGCGAGTTGCGGCGCGACGAGCAGGTAGGGCAGCAGGCTGGTGCCGAAGCTGGAGCGCTTTTCCATCGATGATTTCCAAGGTTCTGCTGCAAGCACGGGTTTCGGTGCGGGCGCACCGAAACCCTGCCGACGACCGCTTAGTTGCCGGCTTTCTCGAAGCGGCGCAGCAGTTCATCGCCACGCGACACGGAGGCGTCGAGCGCCTGTTGCGGCGTCTTCTTCTGTGCCCAGACCTGTTCGAGTTCTTCGTCGATGATGGTGCGGATCTGCGGCATGTTGCCCAGACGCAAGCCCTTCGTGTACGGCAGCGGCGGCTTGTTGAGCATCTGCTTGATGGCGGTGTCGCTGCCCGGGTTCTTTTCGTAGAAGCCTTGTTGCTGCGTCAGTTGATAGGCGGCGGTGGTGACCGGCAGATAGCCGGTGTCCTGATGCCACTTGGCGGCAACCGGCGCCGACGACAGATACGAGAGGAATTTCGCCACGCCCTTATAAACCGCCGGATCCTTGCCCGACAGCACCCACAGGCTCGCTCCGCCGATGATCGCGTTCTGCGGCGCGCCCTTCACGCTCGCGTCGTACGGCATCATGCCGGTCCCGAAGTTGAACTTCGCGTACTTCTTGATCGTGGCGAGCGACCCCGACGAGTTGGTGATGATCCCGCAGTCGCCGCTATAGAACTTCGACACCGGTTCGTCCTTGCGGCCGACGTACGTGAAGGTGCCGTCCTTCTGCATGTTCTGCAGGAACTGGATATGCGCGACTTGCAGCGGCTTATCGAACTCCAGTTGCGCGTCGGGGCCGTCGAAGCCGTTGTTCTTCGTCGCGAACGGCGCGCCGTGCCAGGCGCTGTAGTTCTCGAGTTGAATCCAGCTCTGCCAGCCCGACGAATAGCCGCACGCCATGCCCGACGCCTTCAGCTTTTGTGCGTCGGCCTGCAGTTCGGCCCAGGTTTTCGGTGGCTGGTTCGGGTCGAGGCCGGCTTTCTTGAAAGCGTCCTTGTTGTAGTACAGCACCGGGGTCGAGCTGTTGAACGGCATCGAGATCAGCTCGCCAGTTTTGGCGTCGCTGTAATAGCTGGCGATGGTCGGCACGAAGGCCTTTTCATCGAGCGGCACGCCGGCTTGCTTGAACACTTCCGAGACGGGGATCACGGCCTTCTTCGCCTGCATCATGGTGGCGGTGCCGACTTCGTACACCTGCAGGATGGCCGGCGCATTGCCGCTGCGATACGCGGCGATGCCGGCGGCGAGAGTCTGGTCGTAGGTGCCTTTGAAGACCGGCACGATCTTGTAGTCGCTTTGCGATGCGTTGAACGCGTTGGCGATGTCGTTCAGCCGTTCGCCCAATGCGGCTTCCATGCCGTGCCAGAACTGGATTTCAGTCGCGGCGTGGGCCGCCTGGCTGAGGCCGACACTCAATACGGCGGCAACGGAAAGCGAACGGATTAGCGGCTTCAAACTCATCGATTTGTCTCCAGATTGGAACGGGCGCGGATGCGAATCGCGCGATTCTATTTGTGTTCGATGACAGTCCGGCGACGGTGGCCGGGCGGCGTGCACCATTTTTGACGGGCGCCGAATGCCGCAATTTAACACCGGTGTCACAAAACGGAAACAGTCGGTGGTTGAAGGCGACGGTCTGTGCGAGGCCTTAGTCTGCTCGGCGCCTACGAGTTTGAGTTGCTCGCGTGGATTCGTGTACGTTACGTCACGGTGCGTTAATCAGGATTGCAGATGCTGGGTTCTTCATTGCGATTGGTAGCAGGTAGCTGGGTGGCGGGCCTGGCGTTGGCCGGTTGTTCGCTCGCGCCAGTGAGGAGCAACGATGCCGTCACTCAGGTGAGTTCATTGCCGGAGATCATCGCCCACCGTGGCGGCACGGGCGATGCGCCGGAGAACACGCTCGAAGCGATCCACCTGTCGATCGAACATCATGCCGACGCGATGTGGCTCACCGTGCAGTTGAGCAAGGACGGCGTGCCGGTCTTGTATCGACCAGCGGACCTGTCGGCGTTGACCTACGCGAAAGGACCGGTGTCCGCCTATACCGCGGCTGAACTCGCCCGCGTGAATGCCGGGTGGAGTTTCCGCCGCGGACAGGCGTATCCATACCGTGATCATCCTTCGGGCATTCCGACGCTACGCGAGGCACTGCGCGCGATGCCGGCGGACATGCCGGTCATCCTCGACATGAAGGTGCTGCCTGCCGGGCCGCAGACGCAAGCCGTCGCGCGCGTGCTCGACGAAGAAAACGCGTGGCAGCGTGTATCGATCTATTCGACCGAAGCCGATTATCAACAGAGCTTTGCCGCGTATCCGCAAGCCAGACTGTTCGAATCGCGCGATGCAACGCGTGAGCGGCTCGTGCGCGTCTTGCTGAATCAAGGCTGTGTGGATGCGGCGGCCGGACACGCAATGACCGCGTTCGAGCTGCATCGCGCGCTGACGGTGGTCGAGAAATTCACGCTGGGAGAAGGGCGGTCGGATGTGCAGGCTACGCTGTGGACGGCGGCAACGGTCGCGTGCTTCCGGCAGAAGCCCGACGTGCGCATCGTCGCGATTGCCGTGAACGATGCGGACGATTACCGCATGGTGGCGTGCCTCGGCATCGATGCGGTGCTGGCGGATTCACCGGCAAGAATGGCGGCGATCAGGGACGGTATCGCGTTGCCGCTGCGCTGCGCTGCGCGCGTTCCAACGCAAACTAGCGGCCAATAAAAAAAGCCCGCTTTAAAAAGCGGGCTCTCTTGAAGTCACTTGCTGCGGGCGACAACGCTCAGGTTTTCACCCGTGGCCGTCTCATGCCGAAGCCGAAGCCCAGGCAGAAACTCAAACGTTAAACAAGAAGTTCATCACGTCGCCATCATGCACGACGTATTCCTTCCCTTCCGCACGCATCTTGCCGGCTTCCTTCGCGCCTTGCTCACCCTTGTAAGTGATGTAGTCGTTGAACGCGATCGTCTGCGCGCGAATGAAGCCGCGCTCGAAGTCCGTGTGAATCGCGCCCGCGGCCTGCGGCGCCGTATCGCCAACATGGATCGTCCACGCGCGCACTTCCTTCACGCCAGCCGTGAAGTAGGTTTGCAGGCCCAGCAGCTTGAAGCCGGCGCGGATCACGCGGTTCAGACCCGGCTCTTCCATGCCCATGTCGGCGAGGAACACCTCCATGTCCGCTTCGTCGAGGTCGGCGATTTCCGCTTCGATCGCGGCGCACACGGCGACGACCGGCGCGCCTTCGGCCGCTGCGAACTTCGCGACCGCGTCCAGATGCGGGTTGTTCGCGAAGCCGTCTTCCTTCACGTTGGCCACGTACATGGTCGGCTTGGCAGTGATCAGGCAGAACGGCTTGAGCGTGGCCTTTTCTTCGTCCGACAGGTCGAGCGCGCGGACCGGTTTGGCCTGGTCGAGTTGCGCACGCACCTTTTCCAGCACCGCAGCGTTCTTGATGGCTTCCTTGTCGTTACCCGACTTGGCGGCCTTCGAATAGCGCGCCAGCGCCTTTTCGACGGTTGCGAGGTCGGCCAGCGCCAGTTCGGTGTTGATCACTTCGATATCCGACAGCGGATCGATCTTGTTCGCGACGTGAATCACGTTCTCGTCTTCGAAGCAGCGCACCACGTGCGTGATCGCGTCGGTTTCGCGGATGTTGGCGAGGAACTGGTTGCCCAAACCTTCGCCCTTGCTCGCACCGGCCACCAGACCGGCGATGTCGACGAATTCCACCACGGCCGGCAGGATGCGCTCCGGCTTGACGATCTCAGCGAGCGCCTTCAGACGCGCGTCCGGCACCTCGACGATGCCGACGTTCGGCTCAATCGTGCAGAACGGATAGTTTTCGGCGGCAATGCCCGCCTTGGTCAGCGCGTTGAACAGGGTGGACTTGCCGACGTTAGGCAAGCCGACGATGCCGCATTTGAGGCTCATGGAAATCCTTCAGTGAATCAGTAAGTTGCGTGATGCGCTCGACGCTGTGTGCAGGATTCGAGAAGCCTTCGCGTGTGGCGTGGCGGACCAATGCAGCGGAGCGGGACAAGACACCGGATCGGGGCGTTGCTCGACGACCGGGCGCAAGTTTTCACGGAAAGCGCAATTGTAACCCGTTCGGATCGGCGCACCGACGCGGCAGCGGGAAAGCGGCGCCCATCGCTCGATCGGCGATTGCAAGGTTCAGGTAAGAATTTCTCGAACGCATTGTAGAATCGCCGGTTCAGGGCCGCTAGAGCCCAATCCGAGGAAAAAATGAGAACAATACGATGGGTCATCACGGGCGTGGCTGTCGTCGCGCTGGGCAGCGCGATCGCGTCATGGGTATCGCCGAACTTCGACGACGCCCAGGCGAACTCGGACCGGCAGACGGTCAACTGCCTCGCCAGCCGTTTGACGTTGGACGATAAAAAGCAGATCGCCCAATACGCCGATGCCAACGACTTCGATTCACTGTGGCACGTGTATGACCGCATTTTCCCGGACTGCGCCGTGCGCGGCGATCAGCGGGAGCGCAAGGGCGACCTCGAGGCGAGCGCCTGGCGGCTCCTGTCTTCCGACCGCGAATTCACGCGGCTGCGCGAAGCGAACGCGGCACACGCGGCCGCCGGTCGCCTGTGAGCATCGGCGCGATTGTTTGGGCTCAAACGCCGTGTGCATCGATCCGTCCCCCGCAACCCCCGCGGCTATAATGCGCGGATGAACGCACACCACCAGACCTTTGATGCCGCCGTGATCGGCGGCGGGCTCGTCGGCAAGACCGCGGCGCTCGCGCTGACTCAAGGCGGGTTGCGCGTGGCGCTGCTCGCGCAACCCTGCGCGGCACTGCCCGCCGCCGTCGCCTTCGACTCGCGGGTCTACGCGTTGTCGTCGAGTTCACAGGCTTTGCTGGAGCGTTTGCGGGTCTGGCAGGCGCTGGATCTGGCGCGGCTCGGGCCCGTCTACGACATGCGCGTCTACGGCGACGCGCACGCCGAACTGCATTTCTCCGCGTTCCAGGCTTCGGTGCCGCAACTGGCGTGGATCGTCGAGTCGTCGGTGATCGAACGTGCGCTGGATGCGGCGCTGCGCTTCCAGCCGAATCTCACCTGGATCGACACGCGCGCTCAGGCGCTGGACTTCACCGCGGATAGCGCGAGCGTCGGGCTAGCCAACGGCAATGTGCTCGACGCCGATCTGGTGGTCGGCGCGGACGGTGCACATTCGTGGGTGCGTGCTCAGATCGGCTCGAAGATGGACCGGCGCGACTACAAGCAAACCGGCGTGGTCGCCAATTTCAAGGCCGAAAAGCCGCACGGCGAAACCGCTTACCAATGGTTCAAGGACGGCGAGATCATCGCGCTCCTGCCCATGCCGGACGGCCACGTTTCGCTGGTCTGGTCGGCGCGCACCGAGCACGCGGAGCAACTGATCGCGCTCGATCCGGCGCAACTCGCCGCGGAAGTGGAACGCGTGACCGGCGGCCAGTTCGGCGCGCTCGATTGCGTGACGCCCGCGCAAGGTTTCCCGCTCGCACTGCAAACGGTCGACCGGCTGGTGGCGCCACGCGTCGCGCTGGTCGGCGACGCCGCGCATCTGATTCATCCGCTGGCCGGGCAGGGCATGAACCTCGGCCTGCGCGACGTCGCGGCGCTCGCCGACGCGGTCGCCGGCAAGGAATCGTTCCGCGATCTCGGCGACATGGTGCTGCTGCGCCGCTACGAACGCGCCCGCCGCGAAGACATCCGCGCGCTGATGATTGCCACCGACGGGCTGCAAAAACTCTTCTCGGTTCCCGGTCCGTTTGCCAAGGTGTTGCGTAATACCGGCATGGCGTTCGTGGGCGCGCAGCCGTTCATCAAGCGCTGGCTGGTGTCGGCTGCGCTGGGTTGAAGCACCCGGCCGGGCATGCCGCGGCCGGCGACACAGGTATCATGAGCGGATGGACGCCGTTCCGGTCAGACTGGAAACGTCAGGAAACGAGCAATGCGTGCGCATGGCGCGCGATTGAACCAGGAATTCAGGATGAAAAAAACTTTCCGCATGGCCGCCGCCGTGCTTGCCATCGCCGCCGTCACGATCGGCTGCTCCGCGCAGGCCGACCAGACCACCGACAAGCTCAAAGCCACGCTGCAGACGCGGCTTTCCGACGTGTCGATCAAGAGCGTGACGAAGTCGCCGATTGCCGGCCTGTACGAAGTGAACCTCGGTACGCAGATCGTGTATAGCGACGCGAACGGCGATTACCTGATGCTCGGCGACATGGTCGACGCCAAGACCCGCAAGAATCTGACTGAAGCACGCCTCGCTGAAACCAACCGCATCGATTTCGCGAGCCTGCCGTTCGGGAACGCGGTGAAGGTCGTGAAGGGCAACGGCGCGCGCAAGATCGCCGTGTTCTCCGACCCGAACTGCCCGTACTGCAAGCAGCTCGAAACGTCGCTCAAGTCGATCGACAACGTGACGGTCTACACGTTCCTGTACCCGGTGCTGTCGCCGGATTCGACCGCCAAATCGAAATCGATCTGGTGCTCGACGGACCGCGCGAAGGCCTGGGAATCGTGGATGCAGGACCATCAGGCGCCTACCGCCGCCGGCACCTGCGACACCGCCGCGATCGACAAGAACCTGGCGCTCGGCCACGCAATGAACGTCGACGGCACGCCCACGGTGTTCCTCGCCGACGGCCGCCGTCTGCCCGGCGCCGTGCCGGCCGACCGGCTGGACAAGGAAATGTCCGCAGTGCACTGAGCACGCGGAACACAACGAACAAAGGAGGCGCGACGTGCGCCTCCTTTCGCATCGAGCCCGAACATCCCCGCCTCACCTCTTCTAATCGCCGCCGATGAAGCCGATCCGCTACACCATCGTTCCCAAGCAACCCGCCGCTCACCTGTTCGAAGTCACCGTGACCGTCGCCGATCCCGATCCGGCCGGCCAGCGTTTCATGCTGCCGGTGTGGATTCCGGGCAGCTACATGGTGCGCGAGTTCGCCCGCAACATCGTGACGTTGCGCGCCTTCAACGACGCGGGCCGCAAAGTGCGCGTCGAGAAGACCGACAAGCACACGTGGCAGGCTGCGCCGGTCAAGGGCGCGCTGACGTTGCGCTATGAGGTCTACGCGTGGGATCTGTCGGTGCGCGCGGCGCATCTCGACGATACGACGGGCTTTTTCAACGGCACGAGCGTGTTCCTCTCGCCGCTCGGCCATGAAGAGGCGCAGTGCGTGGTCGATATTCAGAAACCCGAAGGCGCGGCGTATCGCAACTGGCGTGTCGCGACCGCGCTGCCGGAGGCGCGCGGCACGAAGCGTTACGGTTTCGGCGAGTATCGCGCGCAGAACTACGACGAGCTGATCGATCATCCCGTCACGCTGGGTGAATTCGCGCTGGCGACGTTCAAGGCGCATGGCGTGCCCCACGACATCGTGATCGCCGGACGCGTGATCGGGCTCGACATGGCGCGTCTGTCCGCCGACCTGAAGCGCATTTGCGAAGCGCAGATCGCGTTGTTCGAGCCGAAGTCGAAGAAAGCGCCGATGGATCGCTACGTATTCATGACCCAGGCCGTCACCGATGGTTATGGCGGCCTCGAACACCGTGCTTCGACCGCGTTGATCTGCAATCGCGGCGATCTGCCGGTGGCAGGGCGCGAGGCGCTCACCGAAGGCTACCGGACCTACCTCGGCCTGTGCAGTCACGAATACTTCCACACCTGGAACGTGAAGCGCATCAAGCCGGCCGTGTTCGCGCCGTACGATCTGAGCGTCGAAAACTATACGTCGCTGCTGTGGTTGTTCGAGGGCTTCACCTCTTACTACGACGACCTGATCCTCGTGCGCAGCGGCCTGATCTCGCAGGACGACTACTTCGGCATGCTCGGCAAGGTGATCGGCGGCGTGCAGCGCGGCAGCGGACGTCTCAAGCAGACCGTCGCCGAAAGCTCGTTCGACGCGTGGGTCAAGTACTACCGCCAGGACGAGAACGCGCCGAACGCGATCGTCAGCTACTACACCAAGGGCTCGCTCGTCGCGCTCGCGTTCGATCTGACGATCCGCGCGCAGACCAACAACCGCAAATCGCTCGACGACGTGATGCGTCTGCTGTGGCAGCGCTTCGGCCGTGACTTCTATCGCGGCAAGCCGGTCGGTGTCGACGAAAGCGAGATCGAAGCGATTTTTGCGGAAGCGACCGGCGCGAAATTGGCCGAGTTGTTCGCCGAAGCCGTCCACGGCACGCGCGATCTGCCCCTCGACACGCTGCTCGCACCGTTCGGCGTCGAAATCGCGCCCGAAGTGGACAAAAACGCCAAGCCGTCGCTCGGCGCGCGCATGCGCGGCGGCGCGGATTGCACGCTGGCAGCGGTTCATGACGGCAGCGCCGCACAAAAGGCAGGGCTCTCGGCCGGCGACGTGCTGATCGCGCTCGACGGCCTGCGCGTGACGGGCTCGAATCTTGACGGGCTGCTCGCGCGCTACCAGCCGGGCGCGAAAGTCGAGATTCACGCCTTCCGCCGCGACGAGTTGCGCATCGCGCAAGTCAAGCTGGACGGGCCTGAGGTAGCGCGCTACAAGCTTAGCGCCAGCGACAAGCGCCCCGCCGCGCGCAAGGCTCGCGAGCGCTGGCTGGCTAGCTGATCGTCATCCGGGCCGTCCCAACGGACGGCCCGTGGTGGCGGATTGTTCTACCAGTGCAACGATCCGTCGCCGCCGGATGGCTTTTTCCCGAGGCGGTAAAAAAACACAATGGCTCCATTCGCGCAACACTGCGCGCCCCAACTGGAGTCAACCATGACCACGATCCTGCAAATCAACTCGGCAGCCCGCTCGCAAGGCGCAAACTCGACGTTGCTCGTCAACGAGCTGACCGCAAAACTGCAACAATCGAATCCGGGCGCGCAAGTCGTCGTCCGCAATCTGCAAGCTGAACCGCTGCCGCACCTGGACGACGCCGTCCTCGGCGCGTTCTTCACGCCGGCTGAGCAACGCACGGCCGAGCAAGCCGCGATCGCCGCGCGCAGCGAAGCGCTGATCGCCGAACTGCAAGCCGCCGACATCGTCGTGATCGGCGCACCGATGTACAACTTCGGCATCTCGTCGCAACTGAAGACGTACTTCGACTTCATCGCCCGTGCCGGCATCACGTTCCAGTACACGGCGAACGGTCCGGAAGGTCTCGTGAAGGGCAAGAAGGTTCACGTCGTGTCGGCACGCGGCGGCAAGTATCTGGGCACGCCGAACGACAGCCAGACGCCGTACCTGACGAGCTTCCTGGGCTTCCTCGGTATGACCGATGTCAACTTCATCTACGCCGAAGGCCTGAACATGGGCCCGGACGCTGCCGGCGCCGCGCTGGCTTCCGCGCGCGAAGCGATCGCTGCTGCGTAAATCTGGCTGCGCCGCTTCGATGCGGTCGATAGCACCGGAATGAAAAACGCCACGAACCTTGGGTCCGTGGCGTTTTTTCTTTGTGGCGCGATGCCGGATGCCGGCGGTTTTTACGCGAGCATTTGCGCTTCGTCGGGCAGGCGCCAGTCGATGGGTTCGCGGCCGTGCTGCGCGAGATAGTCGTTGGCCTTCGCAAAATGCCCGCAGCCGAGAAAACCGCGATGCGCCGACAGCGGCGACGGATGCGGCGCCTCCAGGACGTAATGCGACTTGCCGCCGAGCAGCGCGCGCTTGGCTTGCGCATGCGCGCCCCACAGCATGAACACGAGGCCGTCATGGCGCATCGCCAGTTCATGGATCAGCGTGTCGGTGCATTTTTCCCAGCCACGTTTCGCGTGGCTGGCGGCGGAATCACGCTCCACGGTCAGCACCGTGTTCAACAGCAGCACGCCTTGCTTCGCCCATGTGTCCAGACAACCGTGACGGGGCGTCTCGTGACCGAGGCTTGCGGCGATTTCCTTGAAGATATTGCGCAGCGACGGCGGCGTGCGCACGTCCGGCGCCACGGAAAACGCGAGGCCGTGCGCTTGCGGCGTGCCGCGGTCTTCGCCGTGGTACGGGTCCTGGCCGAGGATGACGACTTTCACTTCGTCAGGACTGGTCAGACGCAGCGCGCGGAACACGTCGGCGGGATAGACGGTTTTGCCGGCGGCGCGCTCACCGTCGACGAAACGGCAGAGCGGCGCGTAGGCGTCGCTTTCGATAAACGGTTTGAGGTGTGCGCGCCATGCGGGCGGCAGGGTGTCGAACTGGGCCTCGAGTGTTGGCGGCCGCGTGGCGGCGCTGGCGCTGGTTTGCTGCGGCTGCGCGTGCGTCATGTCAGTGGCCGGTGCAGACGCGGCGTCGCCGAACAGCGATGCCTGCGACGGATTGGAGCGGGTACGGGAAGCGGAGGTCATGGCGGGGAAGTGTCGCAGCAAACGCGGCGTTGCTCAAGGTGTCGCCTCAACCAGCCCGCAACTTATAACCGCGCTGCGCCTTGCTGATATTGTCCGGTGCGAGACCGGCTATCTGTTTACCGAGTTCCGCGGCGAGTGTGTGAAGCGCGGCTTCGTCGCCGGACTTCAGTTCGAGCTCGACTTCCGAGATCGGCGCGCGACGCGTTTCGCTATCGACCTCGGCGAACACGTCGCCCTGATCGATCGCCGCTTCGATGTCCGAGCCGTCCACTTCGACACGCCACAGCGTCCGGGTGAAATTCGTGCGGAACAATTCGACGAGTTCGGGCGCTGCCTGACGCAAAGCATCCGCGGCGGACGGTTCGTCGCACTCGCGTAACAACGCATCGATCTCCAGCTTTTCGCCCGCCACCGGCATTTCCCATTCATGCCGGCTGTGCAAACCTTCTTTGGCGCTGCCCACTGTCTTGAAGGTCTGCAGCCAGCCGTCCGGCGTCTGACGCAGACGCAACGCGCTCTTCGAACTCGCCAGCGTCAGCTCGGGCGTGTCGAAGTAGATATTCACCAGCTTGATCGGACGGCCCGTCCCACCTGCGCGCGCGACGAACCATTGGGTCGCCGCTTGCACCTGCGCGGGCGGCAGCGCCAGTTTGATTTCGCGTTCCATGCCCATGATCTGCTCCGCTATGTGCGCCGCGTGCCGTGTGTCGACACCGTGCTCAGAAAAACATCCGAGCAAGCTCCACGCCCGGCTCGTCTGCGCGCATGAACGCTTCGCCGACGAGGAACGTGTGCACGTCCATCGCGCGCAGGCGTTCCACATCGGCGCGCGACAGAATGCCCGACTCCGTGACGACGATGCGGTCCTCCGGAATCGCTTCGAGCATGCCGATCGTCGTTTCGATCGACGTCTCGAAGGTGCGCAGATTGCGGTTGTTGATACCGATCAACGGCGTTTTCAGCGTGAGGGATTCCATCAGCTCATTCTGGTCGTGCACTTCGACCAGCACGGCGAGACCGAGCGAATGCGCGAGCGCTTCGAGATCCTGCATCTGCGAGGTTTCGAGCGCGGCGGCGATCAGCAGGATCGCGTCCGCTCCCATCGCGCGGGCTTCGACGATCTGGTACGGATCGACGATGAAGTCTTTGCGCAGCACCGGCAAATTGCAGGCCGCGCGCGCTTCCTGCAGATACGCGACGCTGCCTTGAAAGAACTGCACGTCGGTGAGCACGGACAGGCAGGCCGCGCCGTGCTTTTCATACGATCGCGCGATCTCGGCCGGCACGAAGTGCTCGCGCAACACGCCTTTGGACGGGCTCGCTTTCTTGACTTCGGAGATCACCGCGGCGAGACCCGCCGCGTGTTTCGCGCGCAATGCGCCGACGAAATCGCGCAGGTCGCGCGACGACGCTTCGAGGCGCAGCTCTTCGAGCGGCGCGCTCTGTTCGGCCGCGCGGACTTCTTCGCGTTTGACCGCGATGATACGGTCGAGGATGTCGCTCATAAATGTCTCGCTACGTGATTACTGCTTGAATTGCTGGGTGAAGCGGACCAGCTCGTCGACTTTCGCGCGGGCCTTGCCGCTCGCGATCGCTTCGCGCGCCAACTGGATGCCGTCCGCGATCGACGAAGCCACGTTCGCCGAATACAGGGCAGTGCCCGCATTCAGCGTGACGATCTCGCGGGCGACGCCCGGCTTGTTGTCGAGCGCTTCGAGCAGCATTGCTTTCGATTCGGTGGCGTCGGCCACTTTCAGCGTGCGGTTCGACACCATCTGCATGCCGAAGTCTTCCGGGTGAATTTCGTACTCGTGGATCTGGCCGTCGCGCAGCTCGCCGACTTGCGTCGCCGCGCCGAGCGAGACCTCGTCCATGCCGTCCATACCGTACACCACCAGCACGTGCTTCGCGCCGAGGCGCTGCATCACGCGCACCTGAATGCCGACGAGGTCCCCGTGGAACACGCCCATCAGTTGATTGGGCGCGCCGGCCGGATTGGTCAGTGGCCCGAGAA
Organism: Paraburkholderia sp. RL18-101-BIB-B; assembly: GCF_046026985.1. NCBI lineage: Bacteria > Pseudomonadati > Pseudomonadota > Betaproteobacteria > Burkholderiales > Burkholderiaceae > Paraburkholderia > Paraburkholderia sp. RL18-101-BIB-B. The sequence goes on along the minus strand of NZ_JARESV010000017.1, from coordinate 13,283 downwards.
TATTGAAGATGGTCCGCACGCCGAGTTCGCGGCGCACCGGCGCGATGTTCTTCATGGCCGGATGATGGTTCGGCGCGAACATGAAGCCCATGCCGGTTTCCGCAATCGACGCCGCCACCTGTTCCGGCTGCAGATCGATATTCACGCCGAGCGCTTCGAGCACGTCCGCGCTGCCCGACTTGCTCGACACGCCGCGGCCACCGTGCTTCGCGACCTTCGCGCCGGCCGCGGCGGAGACGAACATGGTCGCCGTGGAAATGTTGAAGGTGTGCGAGCCGTCGCCGCCGGTACCGACGATATCGACGAAGTTCGAGTTGTCCGGCACGTCGACGTGCCGGGCGAATTCACGCATCACCGTGGCGGCGGCGGTGATTTCGCCGATGGTCTCTTTTTTGACGCGCAAGCCGGTGATGATCGCGGCCGCCATCACCGGCGAGAGTTCGCCGCGCATGATGAGCCGCATCAAATGCAGCATTTCGTCGTGGAAAATCTCGCGGTGCTCGATGGTCCGTTGCAGCGCTTCCTGGGGCGTAATCGACATGATCTCGTCTCTCTTCATCAAGCGTTGCGGTTGGACGTTTGCGCGCTCGCGAGCTTCGACTGCTTCACGAAGTTTTCGAGCAGCGCGTGGCCGTGTTCGGACAGGATCGATTCCGGATGGAACTGCACGCCTTCCACGGCCAGTTCCTTGTGACGCACGCCCATGATCTCGCCGTCTTCGGTCCATGCCGATACTTCGAGGCAGTCGGGCAGCGATTCGCGTTCGATCGCGAGCGAGTGGTAGCGGGTCACGACGAAATGCTTCGGCAGGTCGGCGAACACGCCTTTGCAGTCGGTTTCGATCGTGCTGACCTTGCCGTGCATGATGGTTTGCGCGCGCACCACGCGCCCGCCGAAGGCCTCGCCGATCGCCTGATGGCCGAGACAGACACCGAGAATCGGCGTCTTGCCGGCGAATTCACGCAGCACGTCGAGCGTGATCCCGGCATGTTGCGGATTGCTCGGACCGGGCGACAGGCAGATGCGCTCGGGGTTGAGCTTCGCGATTTCGTCCAGCGTGATTTCGTCGTTCCGATAGGTGAGCACGTCTTCGCCGAGTTCGCCGAAGTATTGCACCAGGTTGTAGGTGAAGGAGTCGTAGTTGTCGATCATTAGCAGCATGGTGTGTCTCCGGTCAGAAGTCGCTATCGAGGCCGTCTTGAACCTGTTCGGCGGCGCGCAACACGGCGCGCGCCTTGTTCTCGGTCTCTTGCCATTCGGATTCCGGCACCGAATCCGCGACTACACCCGCTGCCGCCTGCACGTACAGATTGCCGTTCGCGATCACGCCGGTGCGGATCGTGATGGCCAGATCCATTTCGCCGGTGAACGACAGATAGCCGACCGCACCGCCGTACAGGCCGCGCTTCACGGGCTCCAGTTCGTCGATCAATTCCATCGCGCGGACCTTCGGCGCGCCCGACAGCGTGCCGGCCGGGAAGGTGGCGCGCAGCACGTCGAAATTGGTGGTGCCGGGTTTCAGCTTGCCTTCGACCGAACTCACGATGTGCTGCACGTGCGAGTACTTTTCGATCACCATCTTGTCGGTGACGACCACCGAGCCGATTTGCGCGATGCGGCCCACGTCGTTACGCGCGAGGTCGATCAGCATGACGTGTTCGGCGATTTCCTTCGGGTCGTTCAGCAGCTCGGTGGCGAGTTCCGCATCGCGTTCCGGCGTATTGCCGCGCGGACGCGTGCCGGCGAGCGGCCGGATCGTGACGATGCGATCCTCACCGCGCTTTTCCTGGCGCACCAGGATTTCCGGCGACGCGCCTACCACGTGGAAGTCGCCGAAGTTGTAGTAATACATATACGGCGACGGATTCAGCGAGCGCAGCGCGCGGTACAGCGAGAGCGGATTGTCGCGGTACGGCTTGATCAGGCGCTGGCCGACCTGCACCTGCATCAGTTCGCCGGCGGCGATGTATTCCTTCGCCTTGCGCACGGCCGCCAGGTAATCGTCCTTGGCGAATTCGCGGTAGGTCTCGGTGCGCACGCTCGCCGACGTGACCGGCGGTTGCACGGTGGTGCGCAAACGCTGGCGCAGTTCGCGCAGCCGCTGTTTGGCTTTCGTGTACGCCTCGGGCTGCGTCGGATCGGAGTAGACCACCAGATAGAGCTTGCCCGCGAGGTTGTCGATCACCGCGACTTCCTCAGTCAGCAGCAACTGGATGTCGGGCAGATTCAGATCGTCTTTCGGGGCCGTGTGCGCGAGCTTTTTCTCGATGTAGCGCACCGCGTCGTAACCGAAATAACCGGCCAGACCGCCCGCGAAGCGCGGCAAGCCGGGGCGCTGCGCCACTTTGAAGCGGCCCTGGAATTGCTGGATGAATTCGAGCGGGTCGCCCTCGTGCGTTTCGACGACCTTGCCGTCACGCACCACTTCCGACACGCCGTTGCGGGTACGCAGCAGCGTGCGCGCCGGCAGGCCGATGAACGAATAGCGGCCGAAACGTTCACCGCCCACCACTGACTCCAGCAGGAACGAGTTCGCGCCGTTGCGCTCGCTCTGCGCGAGCTTCAGGTACAGCGAGAGCGGCGTTTCGAGGTCGGCGAGCGCTTCGGCGATCAGCGGAATGCGGTTGAAGCCCTCATTGGCGAGGGACTGAAATTCGAGTTCGGTCATGTTCCGATCCTGTACGGTGGTCCGGCGGCAGTGTGCGTCGGACAAAGCGGGTCATTGCGCGGCCGGTCAGGCGTTGGTTCGACGTATCGACACGATGATACCGACCGGCGCGAGTTTCCCATCGACGCGTGCAAGGGATTTCAGCGCACAGATGTACTTTGCGGGTACACGCAGGCCGAATCAACCGATGCAGCGAAACAAGATGATGGAAAAAACGCGTGAGCGCAGCGAAGTAAAAAACGGTTGCCGAAGACGAGCTTCAGCGTACCTCAGGCGAGGTTAGCGCGACCAGCGACGCCAGGGCCAGGCTCCCCGGTCGATGCTAATCAGACTCCGTTTTTTATTCAGAAACATGAGGATGAAGGACTTTTCAAGTCGTGGAATGGTGCGCTGCGATCGCCTTGGCGGCGCCGAGCAGCGAGTCAACTATACCATCGGATTTTATTGTTTGTATAGCTTGGCCGTGGTTGTAGCCGTACGGCACCGTGAGCGTCGCCATGCCCGCCGCGCGGCCCGCCAGCGCGTCGTTTTCCGAATCGCCGATGGCCACCGTGGCTCGCGGTTCGACGCCCAGTTGTGCCGCGGCTGTGAGCATGGGCAGCGGATCCGGCTTCTTTTTCGCCAGGCTGTCGCCGCCGATCACGACGCTGAAATACTGCGCGAGCCCATACTGCTGCAGCAACTCCACTGCGAACCGGTGCGGCTTGTTGGTCACGCAGGCGAGTTTGAGACCGGCCTCGCGCATGGCGATCAAGCCGGCTTCGACATCGGGATAGAGCCGCGTGTGCGTGCCGTTGATCTTCGCGTACTCCTCCTGATAGATCGCGAGCGCTTCGTCGAAGCGGTCTTGCGCATGCTCCGTTTCGAAGCGCGGCGCCAGAACGCTGCGGATCAGATGCTCTGAACCCTTGCCCACATAACCGACCACCTCCTCGCGCGACGTTTCTTCTGCGTCGAGTTGCGCGAGCATGCCGTTCAGGCCGGCGGTGAAGTCGTCGGCGGTATCGATCATCGTGCCGTCCAGGTCGATGATCGCGGCTTGCAGGCGTGGGCTGGTGAAGGTCGGGGCGGGGAACGGAGTGGTCATGTTGCGTACAAGTGCTCAGTGCTGGATGTTGGCGAGTGCCGCGCGCATCTTTTCGATCACGACCTTGTGGTCGGGCTGGCCGAAAATCGCCGAACCGGCCACGAAGGTGTCCGCGCCGGCCGCCGCGATTTCAGCGATGTTGTCGACCTTCACGCCGCCGTCTACTTCCAGGAAGATCTGCCGGCCGGTGCGTTCCTTGTAGGCGTCGAGCCGCTTGCGCGCTTCGCGCAGCTTGTTGAGCGCTTCCGGAATGAACGACTGCCCGCCGAAGCCCGGATTCACCGACATGATCAGCACAAGATCGAGCTTATCCATCACGTGATCCAGATAATTCAGCGACGTGGCCGGATTGAACACCAGGCCGGCCTTGCAGCCGTGGTCGCGGATCAGCGACAGCGTGCGGTCGATATGGTCCGAGCCTTCCGGGTGAAAGCTGATCAGGTTCGCGCCGGCCTTGGCGAAGTCCGGGACGATGCGGTCGACCGGGCGCACCATCAGATGCACGTCGATCGGCACGTCGACATGCGGGCGGATCGCTTCGCAGACGAGCGGCCCGATGGTGAGGTTCGGCACGTAATGGTTGTCCATCACGTCGAAGTGAATCCAGTCGGCGCCAGCGGCGACGACGTTGCGGACTTCCTCGCCAAGGCGGGCGAAGTCGGCTGACAGAATGCTTGGAGCGATGCGGAATTGCGTCATGGCGGGGGCGGAGGCAAGCGGGAAAGCGCCATTTTACCGTTTTGTGCGCGGGCGTTCCGGTTCACGGGTGCATTCGGGCGTGGCTCGTCGTTTGAGCGGCGAATGCGACAAAACGCCTTACTCGCCCTTGTCCAAAGGGATTTGTCCGGTTGCGGGCGTGCCGCGCATCAAGCAGAATGCCAAAACCATCAGCGCCGCTTCGCCAATGCGCCCGCAAACCATTGGCGTTCGGGCTTTCCCGCGATTTTTCACACCCCGTTTCAGCAGACCGGAATCAGGATGAGCCAGTACGAATTCAGCGTCTCGGCGCAGGTGCAATATCTGCCCGAAGAGTCGGACCCGGAGCGCCGCCAGTATGCGTTCGCATACACGCTGACTATCCGTAACACCGGCCAGGTGCCCGCGCAATTGATCGCGCGCCATTGGGTGATCACCGACAGCGACAAGAACGTGCAGGAAGTGAAGGGCCTGGGCGTGGTCGGGCACCAGCCGTTGCTCAAACCGGGCGAGCATTTCGAGTACACGAGCTGGGCGGTGATTGCCACGCCGGTCGGCACCATGCGCGGGGAATACTTCTGCGTGGCCGAGGACGGCGAGCGTTTCGAAGCGCCAGTGCCGGAGTTCATCTTGCGCATGCCGCGCACCTTGCATTGAACCGAGGGCGTGGCCCGCGGTCTTTAAGAAGCTCAATGCGCGGTTAAGCGCGCAGCATTACTGCGATTTTTGCTGCTTTTGCTGTTCACTCGCGTTGGCGCGCGCCGCTTTCTTCTTGCCGGACGACGTCCACACAACGATAAAGACGAGCAGGAAGAGCGCGAGGAGCGATTCCAGCGCGAAGATGAGCATCGGGTATTCGTCGAACAGATCAGACATGGCGGTTTCCATCAAGAACGAACATTGTATGCGTTTTGTCCGCACGGCCGGAGCATGGCTCGGAGCGCTTTCGGTTGCGGTGATGCTGGCGTCCTGCGGTGGCGGCGGAGCGATCCGGCCTTCGGTTTCGCCCCCCACGGGTGCCGCGATCATACCCGGACAGATCGCCGCGACACGACTGACCGCCGTTGCGTGGCAGCAAGTGCCGGGTTGGCAGGACGACTCGTTGATAGGCGCAACGGCCGCGTTGCGGCAAAACTGCGTGAGGCTCGCACGTCAACCGAACTGGGCGCGCGCATGTGCCGCAGCCTCGCAAATCGACGACCTCGACGTCACCAGTGCGCGGGCTTTTTTTGAAGCCTATTTCACGCCATTCCAGTTAGCGAATACCGACGGCACCCTCGACGGTCTCGTCACGGGCTACTACGAGCCCTTGCTGCGTGGTTCGCGTACGCGGCACGGTGTGTATCAGACCGCGTTGTATCGCTGGCCGGCGAGTTATCGCGCGGGCGCGCCGCTGCCGGCGCGTGCGCAACTCGAACGCGCAGGTGTGCTCAACGGTAACGAACTCGTGTGGGTCGATGATCCGATCGAAGCTTTCTTCCTGCAGGTGCAGGGGTCCGGGCGCATCGTGATGGAAGACGGCAGCGTCATGCGTCTGGGCTTCGGCGGTACCAACAATCAGCCGTACAAGTCGATCGGACGTTGGCTGCTGGATCGCGGCGAACTGACGCCCGCGCAGGCGACCATGCAGGGCATCAAGGCGTGGGCACGCGCGAACCCGACGCGCGTCGATGCGTTGCTCGATACGAATCCGCGCTTCGTTTTTTTCCGCGAGATGCCTTCCGGCGAAAGCGTGCCGAGCGGCGGCGCGGACGGCCCAATCGGCGCGCTGGGTGTGCCGCTAACGCCGGAGCGGTCGATTGCAGTCGATCCGACGTCGATTCCACTTGGTACGCCGGTGTTTTTGCAGACCACGCGTCCGTTGACGAACTCGCCGATGAATCGCCTCGTCTTCGCGCAAGACACGGGTTCCGCGATCAAGGGCGGCGTGCGCGCCGATTATTTCTGGGGCCTCGGCGACGACGCCGGCGATCTGGCCGGCAAGATGAAGCAGGGCGGCCGGATGTGGCTGTTGCTGCCGAATTCTTGAGGGTTGAGTAGCGCGTGGCGCGGTGCGGGTCCGCCGCGCCGCGCGTTACTTCCTGCTTGTTACAGCCCCGACTTGCGCTTGTCCACCACGCGCCGCGCCTTGCCGACCGAACGCTCGATCCCGTTCACACCCAGCACGTTCACCACCGCGCTCACGCCGATCAGCGCCTTGATGTCATAGGTCAACGCCTGCTTGGCCGAGTTCAACGCAGCCGTATCCGGCGCCGATTCCGGGCAAGGCTCGACGTTCAACGTCAACACGTCGAGCGGGCCTTCCTTGGTCAGCACGATCTGATAGTGCGGCGCAAGCGCGTGCTGCTTGAGCAGCAGTTCCTCGATCTGCGTCGGGAACACGTTCACGCCGCGCACGATCATCATGTCGTCCGAGCGGCCGGTGATCTTTTCCATCCGACGCATGGTGCGGGCGCTGCCCGGCAATAGGCGCGTCAGGTCGCGCGTCCGGTAACGGATGATCGGCAGCGCCTCTTTGGTCAGCGACGTGAACACCAATTCGCCGAGTTCGCCGTCCGGCAGCACCTCGCCGGTTTCGGGATCGATGATCTCGGGATAGAAATGATCTTCCCAGATGGTTGGGCCGTCTTTCGTTTCCACGCACTCCGACGCCACACCAGGGCCCATTACTTCGGACAGGCCATAGATGTCGACAGCATCGATGCCCATGCGCTTTTCGATCGCCTGACGCATGTCGTTGGTCCACGGTTCCGCGCCGAAGATGCCGAGGCGCAGCGAACAATTGGCCGGGTCGATGCCTTGACGCTCGAGTTCGTCGGCAATGGAGAGCATGTAGCTCGGCGTCACCATGATGATGTCCGGCCGGAAGTCCTGGATCAGCTGCACCTGCTTTTCGGTCTGGCCGCCACCGAACGGGATCACAGTGAGCCCCGCGCGTTCGGCGCCGTAGTGCGCGCCGAGACCGCCTGTGAATAGGCCGTAGCCATAGCTCACGTGAACCTTGTCGCCACGCTTCGCACCGGCGGCGCGGATCGAACGCGCGACGAGATTCGCCCACGTGTCGATGTCGCGCGCGGTGTAGCCCACGACGGTCGGCTTACCCGTTGTACCGGACGATGCGTGAATCCGTGAAATCTGTTCCTGCGGCACGGCGAACATACCGAACGGGTAGCTGTCGCGCAGATCCTTCTTGGTGGTGAAGGGGAAGCGCGCCAGGTCCGCGAGGGTTTTCACTTCGCTCGGATGAACCCCGGCTTCGTCGAATTTGTGTCGATAAACCGGCGAGTTTTCATAAGCGTGGTTCAACGACCATTTAAGCCGTTCAAGTTGAAGCGCGGCAAGTTCGTCGCGGCTGGCGGTCTCGATCGGATCGAGCGGAAGGGCGGTGGTCATCGAATGTCTCCTTGCTGCCTCAATGCTTGGGTCTGAAATACGCGCGCTTGCGCGCAAAAACCTGGGGCTGGCTGCTGTTTAGCGGTGTGGCGGCGAAGAGCCGCTACTGGGCCGCGAATCTGTCATTGGTTTGCTGCGTGGTGTCTCGGAGTTATAGCGTTTGCTGCGAGGTTGCTGTTATCACTCGCCTGTCGGAATCAGATTGCCTTTGATTTGCGCCGATTTGCCGCGGAACATGGCAACGGTTTCTTCGGCACGGTTCGTCACGCGAATGTCGTAGATGCCGGTTCGGCCACTCAGCGTCTGCTCGACGGCTTCCGCCGTCAGCACGTCGCCCCCTCGCACGGGCCGCAGAAACTCGATCGAGCATCCGGCGGCAACCGTGTTGATGTTGTACGTGTTGCAGGCGAACGCAAAGGTCGAATCTGCGAGCGTGAAAATCAGGCCGCCGTGGCAAATCTGATGGCCGTTCAGAAAGTCATCACGTATTGCCATGCGCAGGCGCGCGTATCCGGGGCGTACTTCGAGGATTTCGAGGCCGAGCGCGCGGCTGCACGCGTCGTTCTCGTGCATCGCAGCAGCAGTCGCGCGGGCGAGTTCGTCGGGTGTCATCTGATTGGGATGGTTGGCTTGAGCGGACATGTCAGCGGCCCTCGAAGCGCGGCGCGCGCTTTTCAACAAAGGCTTGCACGCCTTCCGCGTAGTCGTGGGAAGCACCCAGTTGACGTTGCAAATCGCGTTCGAGATCGAGTTGCTGGCCGAGCGTTTGCGTCGCGCCCTCCCGCATGGCCTGCTTGATTGCGGCGATGGCGCGCGTGGGTTGTTGCGCAAGTTGAGTCGCAAGTTTCGCCGCAATGGCGGCGAGTTCCGCGTCGTCGACTGCTTGCCAGATCAAGCCCCAGCTTTCGGCTTTTTCCGCGCTGAGTTTGTCGCCGGTGATGGCGAGCCCTAACGCGCGAGCCATGCCGACGCGCTGCGGCAGGAACCATGTGCCGCCCGAGTCCGGCACGAGGCCGATCTTCACGAACGCCTGAATGAAGTTGGCGGAGCGAGCCGCGAGGACGAGGTCGCACGCGAGCGCGAGATTGGCGCCCGCGCCGGCGGCCGTGCCGTTCACCGCGGCGATGACCGGCAGCGGCAAAGCTTGCAGGCGGCGAATCAGCGGATTGAAATGTTGCTCGATCAGTTCGCCCAGATCGGTCATGGCGCCTGGCGTGAAGTCGAGGTCGGCGAGATCCTGGCCGGCGCAAAAGCCGCGGCCCGCGCCGGTGAGCACAAGCGCGCGGGCGCCGGACGTTTCGACCTCGTCGAGCGCGGCGCTCAATTCCTGATGCATCGCGCGCGTGAAGCTGTTGAGTTTGTCCGGCCGGTTCAGCGTGATGGTTGCGACATGGCTCGACGCGTCGATGTCCAGTCGAATCGCTTCATATGACATTGGGTGTCTCCTCAAAGTCTCTTTGACCGATGCGCGCTGTGGCGTCGACCTCAGATTCGCTCGATGACCAGCGCGATGCCCTGGCCTACGCCGATGCACATTGTGCAAAGCGCAAAGCGGCCATTGGTCCGTTCCAACTGGTACAACGCGGTCGTGATCAAACGCGCGCCTGATGCGCCCAGCGGATGACCAAGCGCAATGGCTCCGCCGTTCGGGTTGACGCGCGGGTCGTTGTCGCGCAGACCGAGCGTGCGCAGAACAGCCAGGCCTTGCGATGCGAAGGCTTCGTTCAACTCGATCACATCGAGCTGTTCGAGCGTCATGCCGAGTTGCTTCAACAGCTTTTGCGTGGCCGGCGCCGGACCGATACCCATGATGCGCGGCTCGACGCCTGCTGTTGCCATGCCCACCACGCGGGCGCGGCGACGCAGTCCGTATTGATCGGCGGCCTGCTGGTTTGCGAGCAACAGTGCGCACGCGCCGTCGTTCACGCCCGACGCATTGCCGGCCGTCACGCTGCCGTCCGGACGGACCACGCCCTTGAGCTTGCCCAAACTTTCGAGCGAAGTTTCGCGCGGGTGTTCATCGAGCAGCACGCGTACGGGGTCACCCTTCTTCTGCGCGATGTCGACGCCGACAATTTCTTGGGCCAGCGTGCCGTCCTGCTGGGCCCGAGCGGCTTTTTGCTGGCTCGCCAGCGCAAACGCGTCCTGATCAGCACGGCTCACGCTGAATTCGACGGCAACGTTTTCCGCGGTCTCAGGCATTGAATCGACGCCGTACTGACGTTTCATCAGCGGATTGATGAAGCGCCAGCCGATGGTCGTGTCGTAAATGTCGGCCTGACGCGAGAACGCGCTAGTCGCCTTGCCCATGACGAACGGCGCACGCGTCATGCTTTCGACGCCGCCGGCGATCATCAGGCGTGCTTCCCCCGCCTTGATGGCGCGCGCCGCGGTGCCGACCGCGTCCATACCCGATCCGCACAAGCGGTTGATGGTTGCGCCGGGTGCTTCGGTGGGCAAGCCGGCCAGCAACGCGGACATACGGGCGACGTTGCGATTGTCTTCGCCGGCCTGGTTCGCGCAGCCATAAATGACGTCGTCGAGAGCGCGCCAGTCGACGCCGGGATTGCGTTCGATCAGCGCCTTGATCGGCACCGCGCCGAGGTCGTCGGCGCGGACATCTTTCAGGGCGCCGCCGTAGCGGCCGATTGGAGTGCGAATCGCATCGCAAATGAAGGCGTCGTTCATATGGATTCCTGCTGGGGCGGATCGGCGTGAGGTGCCGATCCGATGTCTCATGTTAGTTTGGGTGCACAGCCAGGTCCATTCGGCCAAACGGCATAGGACGAAGCCGTGTTTTGTCTTATGCCATTCAGCCAGCTACCGCCGGCGCCGCTTTCGGTTCAACATGAACCCGGCTTTGAACTACGCGGAAGCGATTCGATACGAAGGCGGCGTCCGCCAGCGCGGCATTGGCCGCCGGGTTCGCGCCCGTGCCGTGGAAGTCGGAAAAGGCTGCCGACTGATTGACGAACACACCGCCGGTCAAATTGATCGACAAGGCCACACCACCGCGGATCGATGCTTCGTGCGCTTCTTCCAGCACCGCGTCGTCCGTGCTGTACACCGACAGCGTCAGCGCACCGTGCTCGGCGGCGATCGCGCCGGCGAGATCGAGCGACTGCGCAGTCGAGTCCGTCGCGATCACGAACGAGATCGGGCCGAACCATTCTTTGGTGAACTGTGCTTGGTCGGTGGCGGCATCCAGTTGAAGCACGAGCGGCGTGCGCACGCGGGCCGCGGCAAATGCGGGATGTTCGAGCGTCAGGCTCTCGACGAGCACGCGGCCGAGTTTTGCGGCATCGTCGATGCGTTGAGTCACGCCTTCGTTCTGAATCGCGCCGAGTAGTTCGACAGCGCGAGCCGGGTCGGCCACGAGTTTTTGCACGGCGCCGGCAATGGCTTGAGCGACTTCGTCAAAACCGAGCGTGCCTTCCGCAGTGCGGATGCCGCCGCGCGGCACATAGATGTTTTGCGGCGCGGTGCACATCTGGCCCGAGTACAGCGCGAGCGAGAAGGCGATGTTGCGGGCGGCGGCCTTGATGTCGTCGACCGAGTCGATCACGATCTGGTTCACGCCGGCTTTTTCGGTGTAGACCTGCGCCTGATGCGCATTGCGCTCGAGCCACGTGCCGTTTTGCGTGCTGCCCGTGAAGTCGATGAGTTTGATTTCCGGGCGCAGGGCCAAGTCTTGGACGAGTGCACCGTCGTTCGGTTCGGTGGCCAGCAAGGTAACGACGTTCGGATCGAATCCCGCTTCGCGCAAAACGTCACGCGCAATTCGCACGGTCAGCGCGAGCGGCAGAATTGCGCCCGGGTGCGGTTTGACGATGACCGTGTTGCCGGTGGCCAGATCGGCGAAGAGGCCCGGATAGCCGTTCCACGTCGGGAAGGTGCAGCAGCCGAGCACGAGGCCGGTGCCGCGCGGCACAACGGTGTAACGCTTGTGCATGGCGAGCGGCGGGTTCTTGCCTTGCGGCTTTTCCCAATGGGCGTCGCCGGGAATGCGGCGCAATTGGTCCCATGCGTACACGACGGCTTCAAGCGCGCGGTCTTGCGCGTGCGGGCCGCCGGCTTGGAAGGCCATCATGAACGCCTGACCGGTCGTGTGCATCACGCTGTAGCCGATTTCGAAGCTGGCGCGATTCACGCGGGCAAGGATTTCGAGGCACACGCCGATCCATGCCCGCGGGCCCGCCGCGCGCCAGTCGCGCTGGGCGGCGGCGGCGGCCGCGATCAGAGCGGCGGGGTCGGCCTTCGGATAGCGCACGCCGAGCGGGAATCCGAACGGTGAGACTTCGGCGCCGACGGTTTCGCCCGTCGACGGTTGGTCCAGCTGGAACGTTGCGTTGAGGTGCGCTTTGAATGCGGCTTCGCCGTCCGCGTTGGCCGTTTCCCCGTACACTTTCGGACTGGGCATTTCGACGAACGGGCTCCAGTAGCCGCGCGTTTCAACCGCGGTGAGTGCCTTTTGCAGCGTGTCTTCGTGCTTGGTGAATAGCGGATGTGTCATGGCAGAGGGGCTTGGCTGTACGTTGGGAAAAGCCTGTCGAATAATTGACCGACCGGTTGGTTGGTGAATGGTAGCATTATTAAGATGGCCGCGCGAAGTGTTTTCGCGCGCAATTTTTCTACCCTTGGGAGGCGGCATGGCTTACGAGAACATTCTGGTTGAGACGCGGGGACGAGTCGGCTTGATCATGTTGAATCGTCCGAAGGCGTTGAACGCTCTGAATGACGCGTTGATGGACGAGTTGGGGACGGCGCTGCGCGAGTTCGATGCGGACGACGCGATCGGCGCGATCGTGGTCACGGGCAGTGAAAAAGCGTTCGCGGCCGGTGCCGACATCGGCATGATGTCCACCTATACCTATATGGATGTCTATAAGGGTGACTACATCACCCGCAACTGGGAAACTGTTCGCTCCATTCGCAAGCCGATCATTGCCGCAGTGGCCGGGTTCGCGCTCGGCGGCGGCTGCGAGTTGGCGATGATGTGCGACATCATTTTCGCCGCCGACACGGCAAAGTTCGGCCAGCCGGAAATCAAGCTCGGCATCATGCCGGGCGCTGGCGGTACGCAGCGCTTGCCGCGCGCCGTCTCCAAGGCGAAGGCAATGGACCTCTGCCTGACCGCGCGGTTCATGGATGCCGCCGAAGCTGAGCGCGCCGGATTGGTGTCGCGTGTGATTCCGGCTGCTTCCTTGGTGGACGAAGCGGTGGCTGCGGCTGCGACGATTGCAGAATTCCCCCTGCCGGCAGTGATGATGGTGAAGGAATCGGTCAATCGCGCCTACGAAACGACGCTCGCGGAAGGCGTGCATTTCGAGCGGCGCCTGTTCCATTCGCTCTTCGCTACCGAAGATCAGAAGGAAGGTATGGCCGCGTTCGTGGAGAAGCGCAAACCGGTGTTCAAGCATCGTTAATACGCTTGTCAAA